>NZ_JBWKEZ010000032.1:0-16237 GCF_056434525.1 Streptomyces sp. NPDC044002 | reverse complement strand
GCCTTGGCCGATCTGGTTGCCGGATGTGCCTGACCAGCCGGTGGATCCGTCGGGGCTGTTCGTTCCGTCGCGTCTCAAGTCCTGGAAGAAGAGGAGGCGGCCGTCTTCGTGGACGACGTAGAGGGTTCCGTTGCCGCCGCCGGTGATGAGTCTGGCGCTGCCCCAGCCCTGGCCGATCTGCTTGCCCGATGTGGCCGACCAGCCGCCGGAGCCGTCAGCGCCGTTCGTTCCGTCACGGCTCAAGTCCTCGAAGAAGAGGAGGCGGCCGTCTTCGTGCCCGCTGTAGAGGATTCCTTTGTCGCCGGAGGCGAGCAGGGCGAATCCCATGACGAACTCCCATCTCACGGTGTCGAGCCGCGTCGAACCTCAGCGCGGCGTGCAGTGCAGGTGCTTCTTACCGGACCGACCAGTACGAGAAACGCATTTCACTCGAAGCGGGCGGGAATGGTGGCCTCTTCACTCGGACGGGCCCGCCTCATCGGCGGTAGCGAAGTCCGTGCCCGCCGGATCGCGTCGCCCGGTTGGTGCAGGCTGACGGGAAAGCCGGATCAGCCGCAGGTGTAATGGCAGCAGGAAGCGAGCCGGCAGGGTCCGGGGCCCCGGGAATCTGGGAAGGGACGGCCACATGTCCACGAGTCATGACGAGGATCCATCCCGTCACGCAGGCGAACTCTTCAGCGCCGGGAGGGAGCGGATCTTCGACGACACGGGGCAGCGGAGGCTTCACTACCACCTCCTCAGGCTGACCCTTGCCGGGCTCACCCACGAGGACGTGGAAGATCTGCGGGAGCTCGGCCGCCGCGCGTTCGAGGGCGGGGACGTCGCCGAGCCGTCGACCAGGATCAGGCAGCGGGCCGATGCCAGCGTCCTCGCGCGGGCGATCGTGGACATCGTCGAGCGGGCAGACGGCGATGACGTGCCCCGGGAGCGGGTGATGGTCGGCGCCCTTCTCGGCGCCTACACGACCGTCGGCGGCACGTCCGTGTTCAGCGCCGTTTCGCGGGAAGACCTTCAGACAGCAGCCGTTCTCGCTGCGGTCGGCGGTGCCCTGGCCGCGTCGAGCAGCCCCCGCGTCTTCCATGTGATCGACGCAGTGGGCCTGGAGGAATACCTGGACCATCGGGATTGAGACACCGGCCCGGGTGAAGCCGTGCTCAACGGCCTCGACTCGGTTCAGGTCTTGGACCAGACGATGAGCTTGCCGCTGACCACCGGGACGTGCGTGTCTTCGCTGACGTCGTCGAAGAGGGCCATCGCCACGTTGCCCTTGTCGGTGACGGAGCACACGGCGGCCCCCTTCACCAAGCCCCGGTTCGTCCACCGGTTGTTTCCCGCCTCCACGGGCCCGAAGCCGGTCCCGGCGGCGGCCCGGCACTCCTCGAAGGACCGGGGCCGGCCGGCCCGGATCACCCCCACCTGCCGACCGGTGACCGATCGCAGCTCCATGGAGAACGGGACGTCTCCGGTGCTGCACAGGGTCTCGGAGGGGCGGTACTCCAGCTCGATGCCCTGGGTCTGATCGGTGCCGGGGCCGTCGCCGAGATTCACCCTGACGGTGGTGGACACCCCGGCGTCGAGATCGACGAGCAGGGTCTCCCCGCACGCCGGTGGTGCGATGCCCCACTTGCCCTCCTGGACCTGATACCCGGCGGGCGCGGTCAGGTCCTGGGGGCCGGGCGCGCCCGACTGGCTCGGGGGCGTCGTGGACGGGCTGGGCAACGGGCGGATCGCGGTGCCGGACGGCGAGGGGGAGGGCGGTTGCGCCGGTGACGATGTCAGCGGTGCCTGTGTCCGAGGCGGCGGCGTGTCGTTCTTGTCCGACGTCGCCAGCAGGGTGGCCACCGTTCCCATGACCGGGACGACGATGCCGGCCACCCACCACGCCCAGCGCGGCGGGTGGCCGGGAGGGGCCGTCGGCGGAGGAGGAACCACCGGTGGTGCGGTCGGCATCGGCGGGATGGTGCCCGGCTCCGGTGCCCCCGTGCTGTCGCTCACGTACCAACTCCCCTGAAGTCGATGGACGTGCCGACCCTATCGACGCGGTGGCGGAGGTTCCAACGATCTTTCGGGCGGTCTCAGCGGTCTCAGGGGTCTTGGCGGTCCCGGCGGTCCCGGCAGCCTCAGAGCACCGCCACCGGGGCCACCGGGGTGCCGGTGCCGCCGACGAAGGGTTCCGGCATCGCCGACAGGAGGAAGGAGTAGCGGCCGGCTTCCGCACAGGCTGTGGACAGTTCCTCCAGGTTCCAGTTCTGGCCCTGGTGCATGCCCATCTCCACCAGGTCCAGCGCGTGCACCGGCAGCCACAGGTTCTCGATCTCCGGCGGGAAGATCTCGAACGTGAGGGTGTCGTTCGCGACGGCCGCCACGTCCCTTGCGTGGAACCACTCCGGGGTGTGGACGGAGAGGCCGGGGGACGGGAAGCCGTAGCCGTGTTTGTCGCCCGCCAGGTAGGCCTGGATCTGGCCGGTGCGGACGAGTACGACGTCGCCCGCGCGGACCGTGACGCGGCCGAACTCCTCCGCCTCCGCCAGGTCCCCGGGGGTGACCGCGTGGTCCCCCGGGAGCCGGTCCAGGCCCTTGGCGCGGGCCACGTCCAGCAGGACCCCGCGCGAGACGATGTGCCGGGCCTTGTCGATGCCGCTGAACTCCGCCCGTCCGTGCGCGGTGATGGTGGAGGCGGGGCGGCCGTTGTAGATGCGGCCCGAGTGCGAGACGTGCGTGAGGGCGTCCCAGTGGGTGGCCGACTGGAGGCCCATCGTCACGGCGTCGTCGGAGCACGCCACCGTGCCCGGGCCGAAGAGCTCCTGGTTGATCTGGACCATGGTGTGGAGGGGGTTGATCCGGCCCGGGATGAGGCCCGCCTGGACGCCGTCCTCCTTGAGGGGGAGGGCCAGGGGGACCCGGCGGCCGGTGCGGATCTCCGCGGCGGCCGCGCGCACCACCTCGTCGGTTACCAGGTTCAGGGTGCCGATCTCGTCGTCGGCGCCCCAGCGGCCCCAGTTGTTGATCCGCTTGGCGATCTCGTGGAACTCGGGAGGGAGGGACACCGGCCATCAGCTCCTAGGGCTTGTGTGGAGGGATCTGACTGGTCATAGAATCTAACGGTCCGTCAGAAAACACGGGAAGGGGTCGGCCGTGGGGAACTTCTTGGCAGGGAAGGTGGTCGCCGTCACCGGCGCGGGCCGGGGCATCGGCCGGGCGGTGGCGCTCGCCGCCGCCGCCGAGGGCGCCAAGGTCGTCGTCAACGACTACGGGGTCGGGATCGAGGGCGGCGAGCCCACCAGCGAGGTCGCGGAGAACGTGGTCAAGGAGATCCAGGCCGCCGGCGGCGAGGCCGTCGCCGTCGCCGACGACATCTCCACCATGGCCGGCGGCCAGCGCATCGTCGACACCGCCCTCGCCGAGTACGGGCGCGTCGACGGCGTCGTCTGCGTCGCCGGGATCCTGCGCGAGCGGATGCTCTTCAACATGTCCGAGGAGGAGTGGGACCCCGTCGTCGCCACGCACCTGAAGGGCACGTTCACCGTGTTCCGGGCCGCCTCCGCCGTCATGCGCCGCCAGGGCTCCGGCACGCTCATCGGCTTCACCAGCGGCAACCACACCGGATCCGTCGCCCAGGCCAACTACAGCGCCGCCAAGGGCGGGATCATCTCCCTCGTCCGCAGCGCCGCCCTCGGCCTCCACAAGTACGGGGTCACCGCCAACGCCGTCGCCCCCGTCGCCCGGACCCGGATGTCCGCCAACGTGCCGATGGAGCTCAAGGAGATCGGCGACCCCGAGGACGTCGCCGCGCTCGTCACGTACCTGCTCAGCGACCGCGCCAGGGCCGAGGACATCACCGGGCAGGTCTACACGATCGCCGGCCCCAAGATCGCCGTCTGGGCCCAGCCGCGCGAGCTCCGCGCCGGCTACGCCGAGGGCGCCTGGACCCCCGAGCGCATCGCCGACTTCCTGCCCGGGACCGTCGGCACCGACCCGATGCCGATGCTCGCCCAGCTCGAAGCCATGGCCAAGGCCGCCGCCGCCAAGGACCGGCCCAACGCCTGAGAAGGGGGTGGGGGACACCGTGGACTTCAGCTTCGGGGCCGAGGACGAGGAACTGCGCGCCCGCGCCCGCGCGTGGCTCACCGGGCACCTCGTCGGCCCGTACGCACAGGCGGCCGGCCTCGGCGGACCGGGCAGCGAGCACGAGGGCTTCGAGGCCCGCCGCGACTGGGAACGGGAGCTCGGACGCGGCGGCTGGATCGGCCAGGGCTGGCAGGAGGAGGGCTACGGCAACCGGCGGCTCTCCCTCACCGGACAGGTCGTCTGGGCCGAGGAGTACGCCGCGCTGCGCGCCCCCGCCCGGGTCGGCCACATCGGGGAGAACCTCCTCGCCCCCACCCTGATCGCCTACGGCAGCCGCGAGCAGAAGGACCGCCACCTGCCCGCCATCGCCCGCGGCGAGGAGCTGTGGTGCCAGGGCTACAGCGAGCCCGGCGCCGGCTCCGACCTCGCGGGGGTGCGTACCGCCGCGGTACGCGACGGGGCCGACGGACTGCTGCGCGTCACCGGGCAGAAGATCTGGACCTCCCTCGCCCGCGAGGCCGACTGGTGCTTCGTCCTGGCCCGCACCGAAGCCGGCTCCCGCCGGCACCGGGGGCTGTCCTTCCTCCTCGTGCGCATGGACCAGCCCGGCCGCGTCGAGGTCCGCCCGATCCGGCAGATGTCCGGAACGGCCGAGTTCAACGAGGTCTTCTTCGACGGGGCCGTCGCCTCCGAGGTCGTCGGCGGCGAGGGCAACGGCTGGGCCGTCGCCATGGGCCTGCTCGCCCTCGAACGCGGCGTCTCCACCCTCGTCCAGCAGATCGGCTTCGCCGCCGAACTGGAGCGCGTGGTCAAGGCGTACGCGGCCTCGGGCGCCCCGGACCCGGTCCTGCGCGAGCACCTCGTACGGCAGTGGGCGGAGCTGCGCACCATGCGCTGGAACGCCCTGCGGACGCTGGGCGGGGCGGCCGGCGACCCCGGCGCGCCCAGCGTGGCGAAGCTGCTGTGGGGCGGGTGGCACCGGCGGCTCGGGGAGCTGGCCGTCCAGGTCCGGGGCGCGGCCGCGTCGGCCGGGCCGGGGCTCTGGGCGCAGGGGGAACCGTACGAACTCGGGCTCGACGAGGAACAGCGCCTCTTCCTGTTCACCCGGGCCGACACGATCTACGGCGGCTCGGACGAGATCCAGCGGAACATCATCGCCGAGCAGGTGCTCGGCCTGCCTAAGGAGCCCAGGTGAGAGGCGTCGTGTTCGACGGCAAGCAGGCCCAGGTGGTCGGGGACCTGGAGATCCGGGACCCGGGGCCGGGGGAGGTGCTGGTCGCGATAGCGGCGGCCGGGCTGTGCCACAGCGACCTGTCGGTGATCGACGGGACGATCCCCTTCCCGCCGCCCGTGGTGCTCGGGCACGAGGGCGCCGGGGTGGTCGAGGCGGTGGGTGCGGGAGTGACGCACGTGGCGCCCGGTGACCACGTCTCCCTGTCGACCCTCGCCAACTGCGGGGCCTGCGCGGACTGCGACCGGGGCCGGCCGACGATGTGCCGCAAGGCGATCGGGATGCCGGACCGGCCCTTCTCGCGGGCCGGGCAGCCGCTCTTCCAGTTCGCCTCGAACTCGGCGTTCGCGGAGCGGACCCTCGTCAAGGCCGTGCAGGCGGTGAAGATCCCGGACGAGGTCCCGATGACCTCGGCCGCACTGATCGGCTGCGGGGTGCTCACCGGTGTGGGCGCGGTGCTGAACCGGGCCAAGGTGGGTCTCGGGGAGACCGTCGTGGTCATCGGCACCGGTGGGATCGGGCTCAACGTCATCCAGGGCGCCCGGATCGCGGGCGCCTCGGTCATCGTCGCGGTGGACGCGAACCCGGCGAAGGAGGCGGTGGCCCGGCAGTTCGGCGCCACCCACTTCGTGGACGCCTCCGCCGTGGCCGACACCTCGGCGGCGGTCCGGGAGGTCCTGCCGACCGGCGCGGACCACGCCTTCGAGTGCGTCGGCAACGTGAAGCTGATCCGGCAGGCCGTCGACCTCCTCGACCGGCACGGGCAGGCGGTGCTGCTCGGCGTGCCGGGCTTCAAGGAGGAGGCGTCCTTCCTGGTGTCCTCCATGTACCTGGACAAGACGATCATGGGCTGCCGGTACGGGTCCTCCCGCCCACAGCGCGACATCGCCCTCTACGCCGAGCTGTACCGGCAGGGGAAGCTGCTGCTGGACGAGCTGGTGACCGAGGTCTACCCGGTGGAGGACTTCGCCAAGGCCGTGGACGACGCCCACCACGGGCGGGTCGCGCGCGGAGTGCTCACGTTCTGAGCCGGGTGGCAGGGGTGGCCCGCCGCACTAGGCGCGGCGGGCCATCCACATCAGCGCCAGCGCCGGCGCGGGCAGGGCGAGGGGGGCCCAGAGGCGGGTGAAGCCGGCCACCGGCACCTCCAGGGCCAGCGGCAGCAGGGCGAGGACGCCGAGGAGCAGCAGGCCGAGGGCGGGCAGGTGCGTGCCGGGGTCGAAGCGGCGCATCCGCTCCAGGGCCCGCGGTTCGATGTACGACTTGATCGCGGCGCCCGCGACGAAGGGCCACGGGCAGAGGACGACCGCGAGGAACAGGGTGATCCACCCGTTGCGGTACTGGCGGTCGGGCCAGATCCCCACGCCGACCTCGGGGTGGGCGGGGGCGAAGTAGACCTTGGCCGTGGTGCCCGGCTCCGGGTACTTCCCGGTGGTCACGCCCTCGACGGCCACGTCCCGGGGGCCGCCCTCGTACGGGACGCTGAGGACCACGTCGGTGGTGTAGGACTCGTCGTTGTCGTCCGTGGCCGGGCGGTGGACCGGCTGGCCGGTCAGCCGGACGATCCGGGCCTCGTGCCGGTCGTACCCGGCCCGCTCCAGCCGCTCGCTGCGCCTGCCCTCCTCGCCGGACCCGGTGAAGCACACGACGAGGGCGGCGAAGGTGGCGATGGGGATCCCGAAGGCGAGCACGATGCGCAGCAGGCGGCCGCGCTGCCGTACCGGCGGGCGCCTGCGCGGGTCGGCCTTGCGCGCGTCGGCCTTGCGCAGGTCTACCTCGGGCGGGACGCGGCGGGCGTGCAGGGAGGCCGCCACCCAGCACGCGGCGAAGAGGGCGGAGGCGCCGGCCAGGCAGGCCTCCAGCGCCAGCGGCGGGTACGGGCTCACCCCGGCGAGGGCGCACAGGACCGCTGCCGCTGCGCTTCCCACCATCAGCCACCCGGCGGTGCCGGTCCACCGGGTGCGCCCCGGCTCGTACGTGTTCCCCATGGCCCCCCGCCTTGACGTCGACCGGAGGAGGATAACGGCCGGTCGGGGCGGGGGAGTCAGTCGGCCAGGCGGGCGAAGCGGCCCTTGTGGAAGAGGAGGGGGCCGCCCTCGCCGGAGGCGCCCATGGCCTCGACGCGGCCGACCACGATGAGGTGGTCCCCGCCGGTGTGGACGGCGTGGATCCGGCAGTCGATCCAGGCCGGTACGTCGTCCAGCTGTGGGGATCCGGTCGCGGGGGCGGGCCGGTGGGAGACCCCGGCGAACTTGTCGGCGCCGCTGACTGCGAAGGCCCGGCACAGCCGGTCCTGTTCGGCCCCGAGGATGTTGACGCAGAACACCCCGGCGCGGGCGATCCGCGGCCAGGTGGTCGAGGTGCGGGCCACCATGAAGGTGACCAGGGGCGGGTCCAGGGAGAGCGAGGCGAAGGACTGGCAGGCGAAGCCGGCCGGGCCCTCCTCGCCTTCGGCGGGCGGGGCGGTGATGACGGTGACCCCGCTCGCGAAGTTGCCCAGTACGGCCCGGAACTCGGCGGGGCTGACGGGCGCGCGCTCGTCCTCGCCGACGGCCCGGAGGTCGGGGCGGGGCTGGGGGTACCCCCGGACGAAGTCTGGGGGAGTGTCGACGTGTCCGGCGGAGGTGGGGGAGCCGGCTGACCTGAGGTATCGGACGACGGTGGCCGCCATCCCTGCGTGTCCCATCACACTCCCGATTGAAGCTGACGGTTCGTCAGATGTGAAGGGGTGCGAGGGCGGAGCCGGTTGCGGGTGTAGGGTGCGGGCGTATTGAACGCGTTCAAGTGCGGGGTGGGTGGGGCGTGATGGCGTACGCGATACGGGTGCGCGGCCGTGGGCCGCAGCCGCCGGAGCCGGCGAGCGTGTGGAACCGGGAGCTGCCCGGGGCCCTGGCCCTGGCGGCCGGGCAGCCGTTGCTGCTGCTGGTGCTCTCCGTGCTCAGGGCGGTCCGGCATCCGGACTACGCCGACGGCGGGACCTTCGGCGTCGTGCTCCTGCTCTGCGTGGCCCCCCTGCTGTTCCCGCTGCTGGGGCTGCTCCACACCGCGCTGTTCGCGCTGCCCGTCACCGCCGCCGCCCGGGCCCTCGGCCGGCGCACCCGCTTGCCCGCCCCGGTCCTGGCCGTCCTGCTGGGCGCGGCCCTCGCCGCCCTCTACGCGGCCGAGGGACGGCGGCACGGGCTGCCCTTCGGGGGGACCTGGGCGTGGGTCGCCGGGCTCGCGGTGCTGCCGGTCGCCGGGGCGCTGTACGCGCGGGCGCGGGACACGGGCCCGGCGCGGTCGCTCGCGCACGGTGCCGCCGTGACCGTGGGCCTCCTGCTGGTGCTGCTGCTCTTCGGCGCCGGGCTCGTCATCGCGGGCTGAGCACCGGCCGGGCACCCCCGAACGGGTGAATCCGCCCGGCCCCGGGGGGACGTACGCCGTCACGTGCGCGGGGGGTGGGCATGGTGGCCAGCGACCGTGTCGCCCACCCGCTGGAGGACCCCATGCTCGGCACCGCCTTCCGTACCGGATCGCCCAACTGGCTCGACCTCGGTAGCCCCGACACCGCCGCGGCCGCCGCCTTCTACGGGTCCGTCTTCGGCTGGGAGCTCGTCTCCGCCGGGCCCGACGCGGGCGGGTACGGGTTCTTCCGGCTCGGCGGGAAGACCGTGGCCGCGCTCGGCCCGCTCACCGAGGAGGGCGCCACCTCGGCGTGGATGGTGCACTTCCAGAGCGCCGACATGCAGGCCACGGCCGAGGCGGTGCGGGCCGGGGGCGGGACCGTGCGGATGGAGCCCATGGACGTCATGGGCGAGGGCTGGCTGGCGCAGTTCACCGACCCGCAGGGCGCCCAGTTCGCGTCCTGGCAGCCCGGCAAGACCGGCGGGCTGGAGGCCGCCTCCGAGGTGAACACCCTGGTGTGGGCGGAGCTCCACGTCCCCGACCCGGTCGCCGCGATCCGCTTCTACGCCGGGGTGTTCGGCTGGCGGTACATCGAGATGGAGGCGCCCGGGATGACGTACCGGGTGCTCAGCATCGGCGAGGGGGACCAGGAGGAGGGCTCCTTCGGCGGGGTGGCCCCGCAGGGCGAGGGCGCGGGCGGCGCCTCGGCGATGGTGCCGCGCTGGGTGCCGTACTTCCACGTGGCGGACGTCGACGCCACCGTCACCGCCGTCGAGGGCAACGGCGGCGCGGTGCTGATGCCGGCCGCCGACGTCCCCGACGTCGGCCGGATCGCCTGGGCCTCCGACCCGGCCGGAGCGGTGTTCGCGCTGCTGAAGCCGAGCCCCCGCGCGTAGGGGGTGTCCGGCCGGCGGGCGTGCGCCCCGCCGGCCGGGCCGGTTCACGGGGTCGTCTTGCCCACCTCCAGGTCGGCCGTCGGCTCCTTGACCGTACCCGCGGGCGGGCCGGCCGCCGCGCTGGTGTTGTTGGCCGGACGCGGGTCGGTGGTCAGGGAGTCCACCGTGGCCGTGTTGCGGATGTCCGAGCCGTTGCCGGTGTACTCCGGGTCCAGCTTCACCTTGACGACCCAGGTCACCGAGGCGCCCGGGGCCAGATGGGCCAGCGGGCCGCAGGTGACGGTCCGCCCCGAGACGCAGGTCGCGTCACCCGAGACGAAGCTCAGCGCCGTCGGCAGGCTGTCGGTGACGGTGACCTGGTCCGCCTGCGAGGGGCCGTTGTTGGTGACCGTCAGGGCGTAGTCGAAGCTCTCGCCTGGGGCGATGGCGGCGGTCTGCACCGCCCGCTTCACGATGGCCAGGTCGGCCGAGGGCTCCGCCACGTGCCCGCCGGGGACGGTCGCGGTGCCCTTGTCGTTCTCCGACGCCGGGTCGATGTTGTCGGCCGTGACCTCGGCGGTGTTCTTCAGGTCGGAGCCCGTGCCCTTGTAGGCGGGGTCGATCTTCACGGTCAGCAGGTACTCGACCGTCTCGCCGACCTTCAGCGGAGCGGTCCGCCTGCACGAGACGAGGTGGCCGGCGGCGGTGCAGCCGGACGGCGTGGAGGACACGTACGACAGGCCCTCGGGCAGGTTGTCGGTGAGCTTCACGTTGAACGCGTCCGCCGACGGGCCGTAGTTGCTGACCCGGATCCGGTAGTCGAAGGTCTGGCCCGGGACCGGCGGCGTGGTGCCGACGGCCTCCTTGCGCACCCCGAGGTCCGCGGTCGGCTTGTTGACGCGGCTGCCCGGCAGGCCGGCGGGGCTGCTCGTGTTGTTCTCCGGCTTGGGGTCCTTGGTCCGCGCGGTGGCGGTCGCCGTGTTGCGGATGTCGGAGCCGTCACCGGTGTAGTTGCTGTCCAGGCGGACCGTGAACCGCCACGTCCGGGACGCCCCGGGCTCCAGCACGGCCTGCGGGCCGCAGGTGACCGTGCCGTCCGTGGCTCGGCAGCCGTCGGACGGCGGCGAGGACACGAAGGCCAGCTGGGCCGGCAGCCTGTCGGTGACCGTCGTGTCCACCGCGCGCGACGGGCCGTCGTTGGTCGCCGTCACCACGTACTCGAAGGTCTGCCCGGGGGCGATCACCGTGTCGTTCGCGGTGCGCTTCGTCGTCCACACGTCGGCCTGCGGCTCGGTCACCCCGCCCGGCGGCAGCACCGGCTGCGAGGTGTTGTCGGCGGGCTCGGGGTCCTTCGACTCGGAGGTGGAGGTGGCCGTGTTGCGCAGGTTCTCGCCGTCGCCGGAGTAGGCGGCGTCCAGCTTCACCTTGAACGTCCACACCACGTCCCCGCCGGGGATCATCCGGGCCAGCGGGCCGCAGGTGACCGTCCGGCCGGACGCCGAGCACGGGTCGGCGGAGGAGACGAAGGTCAGCCCGTCGGGCAGGGAGTCCGTCACCGTCACGTTGCGCGCGTCCGAGGGGCCCTTGTTGGCGGTGCGGACCTCGTACTCGAACTCCTGGCCCGGCACCGTCGGCCCCGCCCCCAGCGGGGTCTTGACGGTCGCCAGGTCCGAGACCGGGTCGAACGGCCCGGGCGGCAGCACCGGGTCGGGCTTGTTGTTGCCCGGGTCCGGGTCGGTGGCGTCCGACGTGCCGGAGGCGCTGTTGCCGAGGTCGGAGCCGGTGCCCTGGTACGAGGCGCTCAGCCGGGCGTGGAAGCGCCAGCTGCGGCTCTGCCCGGCCGCCAGCTGCGGTTCGGGCCCGCAGGTGACGGTCTGGCCGGCGGCCGTGCAGCCGTCGGAGGAGTCGACGAAGGTGATCCCGTCGGGCAGCCGGTCGGTCGCCCTCACGTTCCGGGCGACCGACGGGCCCTTGTTCCTGGCGGTGAGGGTGTAGGTGATCAGGTCACCGGGGGCCTTGGCCGCCTTGATGACCGCCAGGTGGGTGGTCACCTCGGCCGGGGCGAGCCGTGCGGTCGCGGGCCGTGCGGTCCCGGTCTGTGCGGTCGCGGGGGCCGGCGCGGCCCACAGTGCGGCCGCGCAGAGCAGCGGGGCCAGGGCCCGCGCCACCGACCGCCGGCCTGGGGTCGTCGTCATCGCGCATCGTTCCGTTTCGTGCGTGAGAGACCGTACAGAGCGCTGTACGGGAGATTCGGGGTGGTGCGGGGGTCAGCCCGCGCGGACCGCCTTGGACAGTTCGATGTCGGCGGTCGGCGGGCCGACCCGGCCGCCCGGCGTGCCGGCCGAGCCTTTGTTGTCGGCGGGGTTCGGGTCGGCGGTGTCCGACACGGCGGTCGCGGTGTTGCGCAGGGCCGTGCCGTCGCCCGCGAACGCCGGGTCGATCCGCACCGTGAACGTCCACGCGCGGCTGCCGCCCGGGTCCACGGCCGCTTCCGTCCCGCAGGTCACGTCCTGCCCGGAGGCGGTGCAGCCCTCGCCCCCGGAGACGAACACCAGGCCCGTCGGCAGCGGGTCGGTGACCCGTACCCTCCGGGCCACCGACGGGCCCGCGTTGCGCACGGTCACCGTGTACGTGAAGGTCTCCCCGGGCGCGACCGGCGTACGGTTCTGCGTCGCCTTGGCGAGCGACAGGTCGGCCCGCGGCGGGGCGAGCCCGCCGGGCGGGCCGGCCGCCGCGCTGGTGTTGTTCTCCGGCCGGGGGTCGGGGAGCCCGTGCCGGACGGACGCCACGTTGCCGAGGTCGCCGCCGTTGCCCGTGTACGCCGGGTCCAGCCGGACGCGTACCGTCCAGGAGGTGCTCGTACCGGCGTTCACGGGCCCCCGGGACGGGCAGGACAGCCGCTGCCCGGTCGCCGTGCAGTTGCTGACCGAGGACACGAACCGCAGCGGGTCCGGCAGGGTGTCGGACATCAGCACCGTCTGCGTGTGCGAGGGCCCCAGGTTCCGGGCGGTGATCCGGTACTCGAACTCCTCGCCCGGGGCCACCGGACCCGCCCCGATGCCCTCCTTCTCGGCGGCCAGGTCGGCGCGGGCCGTGACGGTGACGTCGGAGGCGGTGGAGCTGTTGTCGGCCGGGTCGGTGTCCGTCCGGTCCGCCGGCGCCGTCACCGTCGCCGTGTTGGAGAGGGTGACGGGCTGGGCGGGGGCGTTGCCGGTGACCGTGTAGGTGACGGAGCCGCCGCGCCTCAGATCGGCCTTCGTGTCGAGGGCGCTGCCGCTGCCGGAGGCGGTGGCACAGGTGCCGCCGGTGCCGGCCCGGCAGGTCCAGGTGACGTCGGTGAGGCCGGGCACGGTGTCGCGTACGACGGCGCCCGTCACGTCGTTGGCCTGGCTGTTGGAGACGGTCACCGTGTACGTCACCGGGTCCCCGGCCGGCACCGTCGACCGGTCGGCCGACTTCACGACCTTCAGGTCGGCGGGCACGTTGATCGCCAGGTCGTCGATCTCGTGGATGTTCGTCGCGCCGCCCGTACCGGCGGAGAAGCCCACCTTGAGGGTGGCGGGCAGGGCGGGCTGGTTGGCGATCGTGGTGACGTCGTAGTCGGTGATCAGCTGGGTGAGGGCGGTGCCGGGGCCGCTGTCCGACCACACCGACAGCAGCAGTTTGCTGCCGCTGGGCAGCAGCGAGATCCGCACCTTGCGCTCCTTGTCGCGGCTGCCGGTCTCCACCGTCGAGCCGGGCCCGTCGGCGGCGGTGGCGTAGCGGTAGCCGGTGGTACCGCTGCCGCCGCCGCGCACCACGATCTTGTTGGCCTGGGTGCCGGGGCCGCCGTTGCCCACGGAGTTCGAGGAGAAGTTGCCGAACTCGTCGATGCCGATGCCGAGGTAGGCGCCCGGCACGCCCGAGGTCACGCAGCGGGAGGCCGCGCCCGAGCAGGCGTAGCCGAGGCTGCCGCCCGAGGGGCCGATGCCGTCGGAGGCGGAGCCGTCGGTGAGGTAGAAGGACAGGCCGTCGCCGCGCTTGCCGTCGAACGCGGTGCCGCCGTAGGTGGCGTAGCGGAACTCGGCGACGATCCCGAGGGTGGTGGAGAAGGTGTCCTTCATCTTCCAGGTGCCGGCCTGGCTGCCGCTCGCGGACGTCAGCCGCAGCCAGCCGCCGCCCGCGGGGTAGGAGGCGTTGCCGCTGGTCGTGCCGAGGTTGGTGGAGCTGTCGAAGGGCTCGCTCACGGGGAAGGCGAGGGCCGCGCGGGGGCGCTGCGCGGCTTCGGCCGGGGCGGCGGGCGTCAGGAGCGCGGCCGCGCACAGCAGGGGGAGGGCGGCCCTGAGCCACCGGGCCGCGGTCCTCATCGGCGCCGCGCGGCGGTGCGCAGGGCTGCGCCGCGGAGGGCTGCGCCGCTGATGAGGAGGGCGGCGGAGGTCCAGGCGAGCCACCGGGGCAGGCGGGTGCCGCAGTCGGCGAGCTCGTCGGGGCCGCTGGGGCTGCCGGGGGCGGGCTGGTCGGAGTGGTCGGGGCGTTCGGCGTGCGTCTGGTGGTCGGGGCGGCCGTGGCCGGGCCCTTCGGCCGTGCTGCCGGGGTCCGGCTTGTGGGGGTGGTCGTGGTCGTGGTGGCTGTCGTGGGCGGGCCGGGGATCGTGCACCAGGCAGAGGCGGCCGCCGTCCGGGCCGGTCGTGCCCGGGGCGTTGGCGTTGTCGGACGGGTCCGGGTCGCGTACGGCGGAGGTGACGCGGGCGGTGTTCTCGATCGGGGTGCAGCGGCGGCCGGGGGGATTGGCCCGGTCCTCCTCCCCGGTCAGGGCGCGCACGGTGAGGCGGAACTCCGCCGTGGCCCCGGCCGGGAGCCGGTCGAGCACGGGACACCGTACGAGGGGCTCCTCGCCGGGGGCGGACGCGCAGTCGTCGGGGGAGTACAGCAGGGCCAGGGAGTCCGGGAGCCGGTCGGTGACCGCGACCTGGCGGGCGGTCGCGGGGCCCGCGTTGTGCACCGAGATCAGGTACGTGAACTTCTCGCCCGGCCGTACGTCCTCGCGGCCCTTGGCGAGGACGGCCGTCTTGGTGAGGGAGAGGTCCGCCAGGAGGGCGCTGGGCGGGAGGACGAGGCCGGTCAGCGAGGTCGCGTTGTTCGCGGGGCGGGGGTCCTTGGTGGCGGCGTCGGCGAAGGCCTCGTTGACGATGTCCCCGCCCTCGCCCCGGTAGCCGGGCGCCAGCCGCACCGTGATCACCCAGGTGTGCGAGGCGCCGACGCCGAGGGTGGGCAGGGGGCCGCAGACCACGGTTCGGCCGGTCGCCGTGCCCGTGCTCCGGCAGCCGTCGCGGGAGGCCAGGAACTCCAGGGCGGCGGGGAGGCGGTCGGTGACGGTGACCTGCCGGGCGGCGGAGGGGCCGTGGTTGGTCACCGTCACGAGGTAGTCATACGTCTCGGTGGCCCGCGTGCCCTGCTGCGGGCGGACGGCGGCGCTGACGGCCAGATCGGCGGGCGCGTCCGAGGCCGCGGCGGGCGCCGCGCCGCAGCACAGGAACGCGGAGGCCGCGGCAGCGCACAGGTTGACTCGCCAGGTTCGCCAGGTAGGGACCATGCGGTCAGCTATTCACATGAACGGGGTGTCGGGCGTTCGGTCAGTTGATCACTGCTGCCTCATGGGTGATCGATTTCAGTCGTTCGGGGGCAGGTCCCGGGCAGGCCTCAGCGGCCCAGGTACTTCGGGGTGCGGCGCTCCACGAAGCTCGCCACGCCCTCGTTCGCGTCGGCGGTGGTCATGTTGAGCTCCTGGGCGGTGGCCTCGGCGGCCAGCGCGGTGGACCGGTCGCTGTCGAGGGAGGCGTTGACCAGCTGCTTCGTGAGCGCGAGGGCGCGGGTGGGGCCCTGCGCGAGCCGCTCGGCCCACTCGCGGGCTGCCACCTCCAGCCCGTCGGCGGGGACCACCTTGTTGACCAGCCCGAGCCGGGCCGCCTCCGCGGCGGGGACGGCGTCGCCGAAGAACATCAGCTCCTTGGCCTTCTGAGGGCCGATCAGGCGGGGCAGGAGGTAGGCGCCGGCGCCGTCGGGGACGAGGCCGCGGCGGACGAACACCTCGATGAAACGGGCGGTGTCGGCGGCGATGACGAGGTCGCAGGCGAGGGCGAGGTGGGCGCCGATGCCGGCGGCGGTGCCGTTGACGGCGGCGATGACGGGCTTCTCGCAGTCGAGTACCGCGGTGATCAGGCGCTGCGCGCCGAGCCGGATCATGCGGGCCACGTCGCCGGCGACGCGCTCGCCGGTGGTGTTCCCTCCACGGAGGTCGGCGCCGGCGCAGAACCCCTTGCCGGTGGCGGTGACGACGACGGCGCGGACGCCGGGGTCGCCGGAGGCGGCGTCGAGCAGCGCGATGACGCGCTCGCGCTGCTCCCAGGTGAGGGCGTTCATGGCGTCGGGGCGGTTGAGGGTGATCCAGCTGACGCCGGCGTCGGTGCGGTGCAGGATCTCGTCCATGGGTGGGTGCTCCTGTTCGGGGTGGGTGTTGCCGTTGCCCTGGCCGGGCGGGGTGCGGGGTGGCCCGGGCCGTGCGGGGGGTCGGCCCTGCGGGGCTGGTCCCCTACCCGCCCTTCGCCCGTTCCCCGGGGCTGCGCCCCGGACCCCTCCTGGGGGCTCCGCCCCCAGACCCCCGCGCCTCAAACGCCGGCGGGGCTATTCATAGCCCCGCCGG
>NZ_JBWKEZ010000031.1:26158-94133 GCF_056434525.1 Streptomyces sp. NPDC044002 | reverse complement strand
CTCCCCCCCCCCCCCCCCCCCCCCCCCCCCCCCCCCACCCCCCCCCCCCCCCCCCTCCCCCCCCCCCCCCCCCCCCCCCCACCCCCGGTCCGCCCGCCGCCGCACGTCCGTGAATGGTCTGTACCTGTCGAAGGGCGGGCCGGAGACTGCGGGGATGGACCTGCCTCGGAACACCCGCCCGGCCGATCTCCCGCTGCACCGCCTCGATGTCCCCCTCCCCCACCTGATGCCCTTCGCGATCGGGACCTTCGACACCATCGGCCCGCTGTCGCGCGCCGCCTTCCCCCACCGGCACACCTTCTACGAGATCGTCCACGTGACCGGCGGGAGCGGCGCGCACGTGCTGGACCTGGTACGCCGGCCGGTGGAGCCCCCGCAGCTGTGCGTGATCACCCCCGGCCAGGTCCACCACTGGGACGGGGCGGACGGGCTCACCGGGCACGTGGTGCTCTTCAACGAGGACTTCCTCCTGCCCCACACGGACGACGCGGCCACCCTGCGGGCGCTGGCCGGCCGGCCCGGGCACCCGGCCGGCGACCAGGCCGAGCCGATCGCCGCGCTCCTGGCCGACATGGGCGGCGAGTACCGGGACCTGCGGCCCGGGTACCGGAACGTGCTGCGCGCCTGCCTGCACATCCTGATCGCCCGGGCCTCACGGACCGGTACCGCCGCCCCGCCGGACGCACCGGCTCCGGCGCGGGACCGGGCCGCGGAACTGGCCTCGGCCTTCAGCCGGCTGCTCTGCGAAGCCGGCGGGGCGGGGCGGTCGGTCAGCTGGTACGCACGGGAACTCGGCGTGTCCGCAGGGCACTTCCAGACGCTCGTGCGGCGGGCCACCGGACGCTCCCCCGGCAGCCTGATCCGGCAGCAGCAGACGCTGGAGGCGAAGCGGCTCCTGTCCGGCACGAACATGGCGGTACGCCAGATATCGAACCTGGCCGGCTTCTCGGATCCGGCGTACTTCTGCCGGTTCTTCCGGAGGGAGACGGGGATGTCGCCGGGCGAGTTCCGGAACTGGGCCGGTCGAAATCACCACGATCCCCGGATCGAGTCCATCGCCGCGCACCCTGACGGCCCGTAGGTTGGCTGTCGGCCGCGAGCGGGCCCCGAGACCCGCCCGGGACGGACGGACCCCCGCCAGGGTGCGTCCCTCCCCCTTCGCGCGCCCACACCCCCCACCCCGTCCAGGCGAGGAGACCTCGATGCCCGTACCGGAGGAGCCCACCGCAACACCCGGACCCGCAGGAAGCGGAAGCGGACGCCGGGTCAGCCGCAAGACCGTCCTGCGCGCCGCCGCCGCGCTCGGCACCGCCCCGCTGCTGATCGGGGGGCGGGTCGCACTCGCCCGCGACCAGCCCGCATCGGGCGGCGCAGCCCTCGCCCCGACCCCGGACTGCCACGACGGCGACGAGCCGACGGTGGAACAGATGGAAGGGCCGTACTTCAAGCCCAACTCCCCGCTGCGCAACTCCCTGATCACGAGCGGCACGCCCGGCACCCGGCTCACCGTCACCGGGTACGTCTTCGGCCGGGCCTGCCGCCCGGTCCCCGGAGTGCTGCTCGACTTCTGGCAGGCGGACCACAACGGGGCGTACGACAACAGCGGCTACCGGTTCCGCGGGCACCAGTTCAGCACGGCCCAGGGCTCGTTCAGCCTGACCACCATCGTTCCCGGGCTCTACCCCGGGCGCACCCGCCACCTCCACGTCAAACTCCAGGCGCCCGGGCACCGGGTGGTCACCACCCAGCTGTACTTCCCCGGCGAGCCCCGCAACAGCACGGACACCCTCTTCGACAGCCGCCTGCTGATGAACCTGCGCCAGGCCGGACCCGGTCAGGAGGGCACCTTCGACTTCGTCCTGGACGTGCCCCAGGACCCGACCACCCCGCCCACCACTCCGCCACCGACGACACCGCCGCCCACGGGCACCTGGACGCCGGGCCGGGCGTACCGGGCCGGCGACGGGGCCACGTACGCGGGCCTCGCGTACCGCTGCCTGCAGGCGCACACCGCGGTCGCCGGATGGGAGCCGCCGAACGTCCCCGCGCTCTGGCAACGCCTCTGAGGGCGGGCGGGGCGGCTGCCCCGGCACCCTGGTCCGCCGGCTAGAAGAGGCCTGCGCGCATGTGGTGCACCAGGTTTTCGAGGACCTCGCGCAGCCGGGGGCTGCGGGCGGCCGGCAGGCGGACCAGCGTGTGGCGGAAGGTTCCCGCGTCGGCCCGGAACAGGCGCGTGGGGCGCGGTGCGGGCGGGTCGTCGCGGAGGACGCCGTGGGGCATGGTTCCCGACGCGGGGAGCCGGAGGTGCGGTTCGGGGAAGGCCATCGACTTCCAGATCCCGAACGGCAGCGGTACCGGGTGTGCCGATGCGGCCGGGCCGGCCGGGCTCCAGGGCTCCCCCGTCTGCGGGTGGGTCGGTACGAGCAGCATGTCGGCGTCCCCGTCGGGGGCGGGCAGACCCGGTCCGGCCAGGACGGCGTGCCGCGCGGGCCGGTCCGCGGGCAGCAGGGCGTCGAGGGCACGTTGGAACACCTCCGCGGGCAGGCCGTCGGGGACGGTCACCGGCCGGCCGTCCGCCGCCGCCAGCAGGTGGGCCAGGGCCCGGCCGGCCGCCGCCTCCCACCGCGGGCTCCATGACCACCAGTGGTCCAGCCCGGACACCGCGCCCCACCTGCTGATCGGCTCGACCGGGGGCGTGGCCCTCCCCTCCTCCAGCAGCTCCGCCCATGAGGACACCGCCGTCCCGGCGTCGTCCCCGGTGGCGACGGGGAGGCGGTGCACGGCGTCCGGCGCGAGCCAGACCGCCTGCCAGAGCGAGCAGTCGTCGATCCGGCTCGCCACGGGCAGGCCGCACGCCTCGCAGGCCATGTTGGGGCCGTCGCCCCAGTCGAGTCCGCAGCAGTAGCCGCCACCCGCCTCGGGGATTAGCACCGTGCCGCGGGCGTCACCGGGAGCGATGACGACGGCGCCGGGTGCCCCGTCGGACACGGCGTGCACGGGAGCGTGGATCCCGCGGGCCGCCGCCTCGTCCGCGTCGACCTCCTCCCACCGCCGCCAAGGCGGCCCCCAGGGCTCGGGCTCCACGGCGAACGTGCCCGGCTCCATGAGCACCGGCAGCTGGATCCCGTTCCCGTACTTCTGATGGGCGTGGGCCGGCAACTCGACCTGGGACAACGGGACGGTCAGGCCGGCGCCGCAGCCGGCACAAACGAAAACGAACAAATGCCCTCCGCGAAAGGAAACAAGGGGGCATCGTCGCAGCTGCGCGGCGGGCCACCAAGGTGTTTTCCCGTCCGCCGCGTCGATAGCATGCCTCTCCATGATGCGTGTGTGGATCCTGCCGCTGCTGCTCGTGCTCGGCGGCTCGGCCGTGGCGACCGGTCAGGTCCTCGCAGGGAACCCCGGTACGGCCGCGGTGTTCCTGGCGGCGTTCCTGGCGCTCGCCGGCGTCAACTCGCCCCTGATCTTCCCGAGGTCGACCGGTGCGCGGGAGGCGCAGCGCGGCAGCGCGGCCGACGGCCGGCCGGTCGTGTACTGGCGGCCGGGCTGCAAGTACTGCATACGACTGCGCATACGGCTGGGCCGCAGCGCCCGCGAGTTGCACTGGGTCGACATCTGGCGCGACCCGGCAGGAGCGGAGGCGGTGAGGGCGGCCAACGACGGCAACGAGACCGTGCCGACCGTCGTGGTGGCCGGCCGGCCCCACACCAACCCCGATCCGGCATGGGTGCGCGAGCAGCTCTCCCCTTCCGCGTGATCAGAGTTCCGACGCGCGCCGGTGCCGGATGGCTGGTGGTGCCGGCCCGGCAGGCACGCCGGGCGGTCGGGGGACGGGCCTAGCGGCCGGCGAGCCGTTCCAGCAGGGCGGCGCTGCGCGCGAGCAGTGTGCGTTCCTCGTCCGTGAGTTCGGCCTCGATGGCCTGCGCGAGCCAGCCGGCCCTGCGGCCGCGCTCGGCTTCGAGTGCGGTCCGGCCGGTGTCGGACAGCTCGACCAGGGACTTGCGGCCGTCCGTGGGGTGCGGCCGGCGCGTGATCAGGTCCTGTTCCATGAGCAGCCCGACCGCCCGCGCCATCGACTGCGGGCGTACGCGCTGATCGGCGGCGAGGTCGCTGGTGGTCATGGGGCCGTTGCGGTCGAGGGCACCCAGTACGGCGGCCTGGCCCAGCGGGATGCGGTCCTCGTGCTTGACGCGCCGCGTGAGTTTGCCCATCGCGGTACGCAGTTCGGCGGCGATGGCGGCGGCTTCCGAGGTGTGCATACGGCACTTTACCCCGGTGGCCGACGAACTGTGCACCCGACCTGTACAGCGATGCTGTACAGCCAAACTGAACAGCAGAACTAAACAGCTTTGCTGTAGAGTCTCCTCCTGTCGGGCCCAGCGCCAGCGCTGTCGCAGCCGGGGCCGGACACCTGACCACGGGGAGGAAACACCATGTCCGCGAAGGCAGCCGGGACCGTCGACGCCACCGTCGAGACCGTCACAGCCCGCCGCATCATCGACAGCCGCGGCAACCCCACCGTCGAGGTCGACGTCGTCCTGACGGACGGCTCCCTCGGCCGCGCCGCCGTCCCCTCCGGCGCCTCCACCGGCGCCCGTGAGGCCGTGGAACTGCGGGACGGGGACTCCGCACGCTGGCACGGCAAGGGCGTCGACCGCGCGGTGGCACACGTCAACGGGGAGATCGCAGCCTCCGTGCGCGGCCGGGACGCCGCCGACCAGGCCGGCCTCGACGCCGTACTGGTCGAACTCGACGGCACGCCCACCAAGTCCCGGCTCGGTGCCAACGCGGTCCTCGGCGTCTCCCTCGCCGCCGCCAAGGCGGCCGCGGCCGCCCACCGCCAGCCCCTCTACCGCTTCCTCGGCGGCGCCGACGCCAGCCTGCTGCCGCTGCCGATGATGAACATCGTCAACGGCGGTGCGCACGCCGACAACCCGCTGGACTTCCAGGAGTTCATGATCGCGCCCGTGGGTGCGGAGAGCTTCGCCGAAGCCGTCCGCATGGGCAGCGAGGTCTTCCACACCCTGCGCCGCGACCTGCTGGCCGCCGGGCACTCCACGGGCGTCGGCGACGAGGGCGGTTTCGCGCCCGCGCTGCGCACCGCGGAGGAGGCGCTCGACTTCGTGGTGAACGCCATCGAGCGCACCGGCTACCGCCCCGGCACGGACATCGCCCTGATCATGGACCCGGCGTCGTCGGAGTTCTTCCGTGACGGGGTGTACGACTACCAGGGCGAAGGGGTGCGCCGTACCCCCTCCGAGAACGCCGACTACCTGGCCAAGCTGATCGACGCCTACCCGGTCGTCTCCATCGAGGACCCGATGGCGGAGAACGACTGGGACGGCTGGCGCGAGCTGACCGCCCGTGTCGGCGACCGTTGCCAGCTCACCGGCGACGACCTGTTCTGCACCAATGAGACGCTGCTGCGCGAGGGCATCCGCACCGGGGCCGGCAACTCGGTCCTCATCAAGGTCAACCAGATCGGCACCCTGACCGAGGCGCTGGCCACGGTGGCCACGGCCCACGCGGCGGGGTGGACGGCCGTCATGTCGCACCGCTCGGGCGAGACGGAGGACACCACGATCGCGGATCTGGCGGTGGCGACCGGATGCGGCCAGATCAAGACCGGTTCGCTCTCGCGCTCCGACCGCACCGCGAAGTACAACCAGCTGATCCGCATCGAGGAGGAGCTGGGCGACGCGGCGCGGTACGCGGGCCGCTCCGCACTGCGCCGGGCGTGACCGGCCGGCAGGAGTAGGGACCGGACGGGCCCCCGATCACCATCGGGGGCCCGTCCGCGCCGCGTCGGGCGCGCCGTCCTTCCGCTACGGGACCGCCCGATCCGCGACGGACGATCCGCTCAGGTGCGGCCGGTCCCGCGCGGAGACCGCGCCGACCGGGCCGGCGGCACGGAGCACCACGTCGAGGACGCGGTCCGGTTCGGCGGCGTAGCAGTGAGCGAACCAGGCCATGTTGGCCTCGACGACCGCCCAGCCCCCGTCGGCGAGCCGGCCGATGTCCAGGCACACCGCGCTGGGCAGACCGGCGGCCGTGGCATCGAGGACGGTGCGGGCGAAGGCGCGGCTGCCGGCGTCCAGCGGCGCCGGGTCGAGCCGTCCGTGGACGGCGTAGCGGCTTCCGGTGACGGCTTCCCCGTCGAGGACGAACAACCGGTACTCGGCGGTGAACTCCACCACCCCGCTCACCAGGACCGGCGTGGAGCCGTCGAGCCCGCCCGGCAGGGTCGTCCCGTCCGCGTGCACGGCTGCGGGCAGCAGGTCGATCTTGGCCGAGGGCGGCTTGACGAAAACCCGCTCCCGCAGCGTCCGGGCCTCGGCGAGGGTGGTGAGCCGTACGGGGCGCCGCAGGAGGGTGTGCGGGAGGTGCGTGAGCCAGTCGTCGGCCGGTTCGAGCAGCCCGAGGCCCAGGGGGCCCGCGAGGCGCGCTGCCGCGAGCGGGCCGCCGTACCAGTACGCCCGGCGCCCCGCGGCGAGCGCCGCCCGGTCGGCCACGTCGTAGCCGCGCCACGCCGCCGCCCTCGCGATGAGTTCGGCGGTCGAGGTGCGGGGTGCGGACAGGAGGAGGACGGGCGGGGTGCGGGCTTCCATTCCGGTGAGCCTAACGAACCCTGCCCGCCGGCCCCGCCGCAGCCGTCGGCGCCCACCGCGCCCAGGGTCCGGGGGGTCCGGGGAATCCGGGGCGGGGCGCAACCTGACGATCCGCCATGTGTCAAGGGGGGTGGCTGCCCTGCTGTTCGGGGGGCAAGCTCAATGATCTTGCGTCGGCGCGCTGGCAGAGTCGTCGTCAAGCGACTGACACGCCCGCAAGGGCCCACGACCCGGGGGAAGCTCATGTACCGCAGGCCGATGTACCGCAAGCCGATCGCCACCGCAGTCCTGCTCGCCGCAGCGGTCATCGGGGCGACCGTCCCCGAGGCGGCGGCCCGGCCGGCCGACCCGGTGCAGGGACAGCTGGACCTGCTCGTCAACAGCGACGGGGTCCCGGGCGCGCTGGCGTACGACGGCAGGACGACGCGTACCGCCGGCGTCGCGGACACGGAGTCGGGCCGGCCCATGGCCGACGAGCGGGGGCGGATCCGGCTGGCCAGCAACACCAAGGCGTTCACCGCGGCAGCGGTGATGCGCCTGGTGGCGGACGGGCGCGTCGGACTCGACGACCGTGCCGGCCGCTGGGTGCCGCAGCTCGCCGAACGCCCCATCACGATCCGGCAGTTGCTCAAGCAGACCAGCGGACTGCCGGAGTACGCCGTGCTGGCCGACTGGACCCGGCCCGCCACGCCCGAGGAGTACCTGGCCCTCGCGCTCAAGGAGAAGCCGGTCTTCGAGCCCGGCACCGACTGGGGGTACTCCAACACCAACTACCTGGCACTCGGCATGGTGATCGACAAGGCGTCGGGGGTCGGCTTCCGGACGTACGTCGAACGCACGATCCTGCGCCCGCTCCACCTGGACGACACCTACTGGCCCGCGCCCGGCGAGCTGGCGCTGCGCGGACCGCACGCCCGCAACTACGGCGTCCACCCCGCCGCCCCGCAGGCCGGCCGGGTGGACGTGACCGAGCTGCCCGGTTACGAGTTCGGCGCATCGGGCGGGCTCGTCTCCACGCCCAAGGACCTCAACGCCTTCTGGGACGGGCTGTTCGGCGGCCGCCTCCTGCCCGCCTGGGCGCTGCGCCAGATGACGCAGGACACCACCGACATCGGCGGCCGCGACGTCTACCCGGCGGGCAGCCGGTACGGCTACGGCATCGCTTCGATCCCGCTCAGCTGCGGCGGCGTCTACTGGGGCCACGGCGGGGACCTGCCCGGCAACTCGGTGGGCGGGGGCCGCGCCACGGCGGGCCGCGGGACCGTGACCGTGTACACCACGACCTGGGCGGGCGAGGGCGAGAGCCTGCGCCACCTCCAGGGCGCGGTGGACGCGGCCCTGTGCCGCGGACGTCGCTGACCACCGGACGGTCCACACCCGCCGACGGCCTCCCGGGCGGCACCGGGTGCTGCGAGGATGTCCGTCATGGAGGGGCCCGCGGCCTTTGGGCCTCCACTTGGCCCTCCGGCCCGTCCCCGGGCGGGTGACCTCCGCGGGCTCCCAAGGCGCCTGCGGGCCGGAGGGCCGCCGGGGGACGAGGATGCGGCGTCCCCGTCTTCTCCCCCGGAGGTCTCGATGCTCGAACGCAAGCAGCTCAAGGGCCGCACCAAGATCACCTTCATCCTGCCGGACGACGTCCCGGACGGGCCGGTCAGCGTCGTGGGCGACTTCAACCACTGGAACCCCGCCGCCCACCCCCTCACCACACGGGGCGACGGCACCCGCGCCGCCACCGTGGCCCTCCCCGCCCACAGCGCGCACTCCTTCCGCTACCTCGCGGCCGGCGACTACTGGTTCGACGACGAGGCCGCCGACGGCCACGACGGCACCAACGGCCGTCTCCACACCTGATGGCCCGCCTCGTCCCCCGGCCTCGGCGCCGCACGGGTGCATGAAAGCGCGTATGCCGGTCATACGCGTGGCACAGCGCGGCCACGACCGGCCGCCCCTGCCGGAAGGACGCCCAGCCCGTGAGCGACATCTCCCGAACGGACGAACCCTTGCCGCCGCGACACCCCGGGCCGCTCGACGGGCCGTGCCGCACGGCCGCGCGGGACGTCTTCACCCGGCGTGCCCACGAGCACGCCGCAGCCGCCCGGGAGCGCGAGGAGGCGGCCAAGGCGGTCTGCCGGGGCTGCCCGGTCCGCGTCCCCTGCCGCCGGCACGCCCTGGCCGGACGGGTCCCGCACGGTGTCCGGGGCGGTCTCACGCCGGATGAGCGCCGCTCCCTCCTGATGGACGCCGGGTCCGGACGGCCCCGCTGACGCCCCGACGGGTCCCGCGGTCAGCCCGCGGGGCGGACGAGCAGCAGGGCCGGCTCCCCCGCCACCCGGGTCAGGAACACCGTCACCGCGCCGTCTCCGCGGGGGGTGGCGTCCCGCCCGAGCTCCGCGGCCTCGGCGGCGCAGCCGTACTGGCGTACGGTCAGCCCGCCCGCGCCGGGGGCGGCGGGGTCGTACGGCAGGACCCCGGTGATCTCGTAGGCCGTCGCGAACGGGGTGGCGTGCGCCTCGTCCGAGGTGACGCAGGCGGGGACGGCCGCGTCCAGCAGGCCTCCGCCGACCTCCTCGGCCAGCTCGGCGACCAGGCCGGCCCCGACGACGGCCGCGTCCGCCTCGTACAGGTAGCGGCCGGGCGGCCGCACGGCCGGGGCCGGCAGCCCGCGTCCGGTCAGCGTGGCCCCGCCGGGCAGCAATGTGGCGCGGCGCGGGACGCGTGCGGCCGTGCCGGGCTCCCCGTACCACCACAGGACGGCTTCCTGCACCTCCCCCTCCCAGGAGATCCACTCGGCCTCGTCGGCCCCGCAGCCCTCCGGCACGCTCCCGTACGGGACGTCCGGACCCAGCCGGACCGCCCCCGCCCCGACCCCGCGGACGGTCTCCAGCGCCCACGTCAGCGACGGCACCGGGTCCTGCGGGCCCGGCCCCGCGAGGTCGACGAAGACGGCCTCGCCCCACGGCTCGTGGACCGTGAGGTCCTTCTGCTCGATCCAGATCGTGGCCTGCGCGTCCAGGGCCGCGGCGTTGGCCGCCGTGACGGCGACGTTCAACGGATCGCCGTCGACGGCCGTGACGGCGTGCGACCACCCCAGCACGAGGGCGTCGGCCCCCACGCCCAGGGGGAACACGTCCAGGAACACCACGCCCATCTCGTCCAGCACCCGGCCCAGCTTGTACTCCGCCACCTCCCGGTGGGAGGCGTGGTCCAGGCCGTCCCGGGTGAAGTACATCCGCTGCGCGTCCGCCCCGAACTTGGCCTCCGCGTCCCGCCGCAGCCGGACCTGCTCGACCGCCGCCGCCACCAGCTCCGCGGGGTGGTCCCGGCGCAGCGCGGTGAGCGTGGCGGGCCAGGTGGCCGGGTCGGGGTCGCGTACGGCGGCCAGCACCGCCTGGCCCTCGTCGGTCAGCAGGGCCCGGAACGTGTCGAGATCCATCCGCGCATCCTCGCAACCCCGCCGCGGCGGCGTACGGGCGGGCCCGGACACGGTGCGGGCGGTGCACGCCGTCACGCACCGGCGTCGAGGGTGGTCATCCGCCGGACCGGCGACAGCGCGATCGGGATCCACACGCAGGCCAGGCAGGCGGCGGACACGCCCAGGGCCCACCGTACGCCGACGGTCGCGGCCAGCGCGCCGGCGGACGCGGAGCCGAGCGCCACGGCGCCGGTGAACAGGACCCGCATGGTGCCGTTGACCCGGGCCATGAGGGCGGCGGGGGTGACCTGCTGTCGGAACGTCATCATCAGGACGGAGTCGAAGCCGACCTTGAGCAGGACCAGCGCCCACCCCGCAGCCGCGAGAGGGGCGGGGACGGGCCGGCCGAGCAGGGGGATCGCGGCGGCCAGGGGAGCGGCGGCGACCCCGACGAGGAGGACGGCCCGGCCCGCACCGAGCCCGCCGGCCAGCCGGACGGCGCTCAGGGCGCCGATCAGGCCGCCGACTCCTCCCGCGCCGAGGAACATCCCGAGCGTCCCCCCGCTCCATCCGAGCTCGGACAGCACCAGGACGGGGAGCAGGGTCATCACGCCCGCGACGCCGATGTTGACCATGGAACCGGCGAGGACCACGGTACGCAGGACGGGCTGCCGCACGACGAACGAGACGCCCTCGCCGATCTCCCGCACGAGGCGCCGCCGCGGGGCGTCACCGGCCGGGCGCTCGTGCGCCGTGAGCGTGCAGAGCCATGCCGCGGACCACAGGTATCCGCCGGCCATCACCAGCAGCACCACGGGCGCGCTCAGCAGTCCGGCCGCCCAGCCCGCCAGGGGCGGCCCCGCGATGACCGCCGCCTGGGTGATCGTGGCCAGGCGGGCGTTGGTTCGGGCCAGCAGGGTTCCGGGGGCCAGGTCCTTGACGAGGCTCTGGGCGCCCAGGTCGAAGAAGACCGTCGCCACGCCCTGGACCAGCACGGCCACCAGCAGGTGGCCCATCGTCAGGCACCCGAGCCAGGCGGCGACGGGCACCGTGATCAGCGCGCCGGCCCGCACCAGGTCCGCGCCGATCATGACCGGCCGGCGCCGTACCCGGTCCAGCCAGGCGCCGACCGGCAGTCCCAGGACGACGAAGGGCAGCGTCAGCGCGGTCCGCAACAAGGACGTCCCCTCCGCTCCCGCGTGCAGAACGGTGACCGCCGTCAGCGGAACGGCCACCTGGCCGATCTGTGCGCCCCACAACGCGACCGCCGACGCGGTGAGATACCGGCCGCGGTCCCGTGGCAGGACCGCGGGTCCCGCCGTGGCTGCTTCCTGAGCTGTCCGAGCTGTCTGTGCCGTCTGTGCCGTCTGTGCCGTCTCTGTCATGCCGGGCAGCCTCCGGGAACGCACGGCCCGGCCCCATGGATTCACGCTAGGGTGAATCCTCGTGCCCGCACTGACCCTGTCCTTGAGTACGGCCGACCTGGGCCGACTGCGCTGGGCGGTCTCGCCGGCCTGGGAGTTGCTGGCGTCCGTCAGAACACTGGCCCGGCCGGCCGGCCATGCGATCCACATGCCCTGGCTGTCCGCCCACCGTCACGACCCGCTGCTCACCGGGCCCGGGCCGTCCGCGGCACGCGACCTCACCGCCGGCCCCGCGAGCCACCTGCCCGGGTTCCTCGCCCCCACGCCGCTGTCGCCCCTCACCGCGCTCGACGACGAACTCGACGAGGTGCTCCGGACGCCCCCGGACGTCGTGCGCCGTGACGTGGCCGCCGTGTTCGGCGAAGACCCGCCCTCCGGGCTGGCAGCGCTGCTCCGCACCCCCCGGCGCGGACTGGAAGCGGTCGTCACCGACCTGCGTCACTACTGGCAGCGCGCGCTGGCCCCGGCCTGGCCGAGGATCCGGGCCCTGCTCGAGTCCGACATCCACTACCGGGCGCGCGCGCTGACCGAGCGCGGCCCCGCGGCGATGTTCGCCGGCATCCACCCCGACCTGGCCTTCGACGAGGCCACCGCGACCCTGCGGATCGCCGGCCTGCGGTCGGTACCGCCCGATCCGCACCGCTCGCTGGAGGGACGCGGCCTGGTCCTCGTACCGTCGGCCTTCGCCTGGCCCCGGCTCTACTCCAAGACGTCGCAGCCGTGGGTCCCGGTGATCCGGTATCCCGTCCGAGGCATCGGAACCCTCTGGGAGTCCCCCAGCAGCGCCGCCGGCACCGCGGACCTGGCGGCGGCGCTCGGCGCCACCCGCGCCACGCTCCTCGGCCTCCTGGAAACCCCCGCCGGCACCCTGGAACTCGCCGGCCGGACCGGCCTGGCCCCGGGCGGGGTGTCCGCACACCTGCACAAGCTCACCCGGGCCGGCCTCGTCGCACCCCACCGGATCGGACGCGTCGTCCTCTACGCCAGAACGGCCCGGGGCGAGGCCCTGTACCGCTGAGACCGGCCGCGACGGGGGCGGCGGGTGCCTATCGACCGCTGTAGTTCATGAACCAGTGGGTGTCGAAGTAGTGGGCCATCGTGAACGGGTGGTCCGGGTCCAGGAGGATGCGGCAGACGAACTCCGCGGTGGAACAGTCGAAGGGGACGATCTCGCCGTCGAACGTCTGGACGGTGACGGGCCAACGGTCGGGATCCCCGTCGTCGATCCGCCAGCAGTACAGGTTCTCGTGCTCGGTGCCCGCCCAGATGAGCAGTCCGTCTTCCCTGAGGTCCGTCCAGGGCTCCTGGTTCAGGCCGAGGTACCCGTCGAAGGCGCCTTTCCCGAACGTCTCCACCATGCGCTTGTAGTCGCCGGGAAGACGCGCACCCACGCGCGCCTCGGCCGGTCCCCAGTCAAGGCCGGGCCGCCGCGGGGGCATGTTCCAGCCGGTGATGGCGATGAGCAGGTCGACCCAGTCCTCGTCCCGGCCGGGCACCCCCGCGGGCACCCCCACTCGCCGCGGCGCGGTCGCCAGCACCGGGAAGACGTCCCCGTGCGCGTCCTGTGCGGTCCCCGCACCGATCCACTGGTCGCCGTATGCCCAGGCCATGACGGTCTCGCCCCGGCCTTCGAGGAGGGGGAGGAGAGGACCGGCCCCGCGGGCCTCGTCCACGCCCGGGTCCGTGGAGCCGTCCAGGACCAGGGTGAGGGGTGCCCCGTGCCGGTCGGCCAGCCGTTCGACGAGTGCCTCGGGGTCGATGTCCTGCGACAGGTACAGAAGCCCGCTCGGTCCGGTGAGCCGGGCCAGCAGGTCGTTGAGCAGCGCGTGGGTGATTTCCATACGGGTCAGGAAAGCGCACCGCACCGACAACGGCCCCACGCCCCTGCTTCGCACGGTACCTCCGAGCGGGATCCGGCCAGACCGGAGAGGGCCTTCGCCAGGGATCCGAGCGCCGAGCCGGTCGACACCCCGGTCGGGAGGCTGCAGCCGCTGGGCTTCCTAGGACGGGTCCAGGTCGGTGTGCAGGAGGTGGTGGTCCGAGTACGGGCTGGGGTGGACGCCGTGGGTGCGCGGGGCGGTGCCGCGCAGGAACACGTAGTCGAACTTGAGGTTCCAGTCGGTGGTGGCCGCGCAGGCGCCGGCTCCGGCGGCCGAGGGGCGGCAGCCGGGGTCCGTGTCCGTGGCCAGGGCCCAGATCGGGCCGAGTTCGGGCGCGTACGGCACGGCGTTGAAGTCGCCGAGGACGATCGCCCGGTCGTGGCGGGCGACTTCCGCGGCGAGCACCCGCACCTGGTCCGCCCGCACCCCCTCCTGCCGGCGCTGGGCGAGGTGGGTGTTGAAGACGCGGACGGGCCGGCCGCCGACCAGCGTGGTGACGGCCAGGTAACCGCGGTCCTCGGAACCGCCGTCGGGGTATTCGACGCTCACCCGGTCCGTCATCGGCGCCGCCGACAGGATCGCCTGGCCGAAGCCGCCCGGCCGCCACGGCAGCCCCCCGCAGCGGTTCCAGTTCCGCAGGACCGGGCCGTACGCGACCCGGTAGACCAGTCCGTAGACCTCCTCCAGGTACCCGCGTATCTCCTCGACGTCACGTACGCACGCCTCCTGCAGGCCGATGACCTGGGGTGCGTACGTGGCGATCTCCGTCGCCCGGCCGAAGTTGAGCCCGCTCCCGCACGGATTGCAGAGGTTCCACGTGCCGACCCGGTCCGGTACGACCTCCTCGGCGGCTCCGATCGGCAGCGGCCTGGCGAGGGGAAGGCCGCGGCTCGGTGCGCCGGGGCCCAGGAGCAGCACCATGCAGACCGCGGTCAGCGCGCCCGCGGCCCACCGCGCGCCCCTGCTCAGCACCATCGCCTCCCCGGAGTGGACGCACATCATCACACGCCGCCCTCGACGCGCGATCGAGGGATCCGCCCCGGCGGGCTACAGGCGGACTGCAAGCGGGCTACATGGGGTCCATCGTGGCGCTCTCCGGGCCGTGGCGCTCTTCGAGGTCCTTCCGGATGCGCAGGGCCTTGTCCATCAGTCCCTGGCGTTCGGCGGCGTCGGCGGACTTGTTGGCCGCCAGTTCGAGCGCCTCGGCCTGTTCACGCATGCGCCGGGCCTGCTCGCCGGTCCGGCTCTTCTCGGTGGCCATGGGGTCTCCTCCGGGTGGGTACGGGGCTGGACCTCCACTCAAGCACTCTCGGCGCCCGTGCGCTCCGGGCTCGTGGAGGGGTGGCCGCCGCCCGGCCGGACGGCGGAATGACGGGGCCGGCGGGCCTCCGGGGCGCGGCGGAACGGGCGCACGGGCGTCGCGTTTGAACACGTTCAATCACGCATCCGGGCCGGCCGGCCCGGATGTTCGCCGTCCCCGGGATCGGAGAAGGCTCAAAGATTGACGCCACAACCACCCAGGGGCGTCCCCCTGTTCGGCCGGGCGGGCCCCGGGCCCTGTGCCCATACTGGAACGAGGGGAGGAAACGGGACGTCCACGCGCGGAAGGTGCGGCCGAGGAGGCGAGCCGAGATGTCAGTGGAACAGTTGTCACAAACCGGCACGGGCTTCATCGAGCAGATGGAGAAGGCCAGCCGGCGCTACACGGCCCGTGCCGCCGAACGTGACGGCCACAGGGAAGCGCTGGAGCGGCACGGCATCCTCCATGCCGACACCCGGGAGCGGGTGAGCAGCCGCCTCAGCCGCCTGGGCGTCGACTGGGCCATGGCCACGGCCGTCGAACGGACCCCGGGGACCGCCACCACCGGTACCAGCCTGGATCTGGACCGCGAGTTCGTCAGCACCGACCTGCTGACGCTCGAACGGTTCATGGGCCGCAACGACCTCATCGGCATCGACTACCTGGAGGGCGGATTCCTCGCCGCACGCCCGGTCGGCCGGATCACCGTCCGCGGTCCGGGGTCGACCCTCCACGGAACCGGCTTCCTGGTCTCCCCCTCCCTGCTGATGACGAACAACCACGTGCTGGCCTCCGCCGAGGAAGCGGCCGCCGGAGTAGTCGAGTTCGACTTCCAGGCGGGCGCCGACGGGCGGCCGCTGGTCCCGGTCGTGTTCCCGCTCGAACCGCAGCGCTTCTTCCTCACCCACCGCGAGCTGGACTTCACCGTGGTCGCGGTGTCCGCACGCGCCCGGGACGGACAGCCGCTGGCGTCCTTCGGGAGGCTCCCCCTCAAGGAAGCCCAGGGCAAGGCCGTCATCGGGGAGCTCGTCAACATCATCCAGCACCCCAACGGCGAACCGAAGCAGCTCGCCCTCCGCGACAACCGGATCGTGGACGTGCTGGACGACTACCTGCACTACGCGGCCGACACGGCGCACGGCTCCTCGGGCGCCCCGGTGTTCAACGACCAGTGGGAGGTCGTGGCGCTGCACCACTCGGGCGTGCCCCGCAGGGACCGCGACGGCAACGTGCTGGCCGTGGACGGCGGCATCTGGCATCCGGCCATGGGAGAGCACCGGGTGGACTGGAAGGCCAACGAGGGCGTACGCGTCAGCCGCATCCTCGGCATGATCCAGCAGTTCCCCCTGTCCGGCGCCGCCGCGGCCCTCCGGGCGGAACTGATCGCGGCCGGCTCGTCCCCGCACACCGTGGAAGTCCCGCCGTCGGCCGTCCTGGCCGGCCGGACGAACGGCTCCGCGCCCCATGTCACGCCGGCGGACCACGACGGTGAGCAGCACGCCGCTCCAGGGTCCGTCCGCTGGACCGTCCCCCTCCACATCAGCGTCAGCCTCGACGCCGAGGCCCTGCGGCAGGGGACGGCGGTACCGGACCCGGCAGCGGCACCTCCCGCGGCCGCCTCGTCCCACGTCGGGGCGCCCGCCGGAACCGGGTACGCCGACGGCCGGTCGCCCGCCGAGCGGGACCTGGCCGCCGCCCTGGCCAACCTGGCGGCCTCCCGGACCCGTCCCTACTACGACCAGGCCGCCGACCTGGCGGCACGCGAGGCCTACTACGCGGGCATCGGCGCCGGCGACCCCACCGCGCTGCGCCTCGCGCTGACGCAGCGTCTGGAGGCGACGCACGACCGCCGTCCGGCGTACAAGCCGATGCGCCTGCTCTACCCGTGGGTGGACCTGCACCCCGACGAGAAGCTCCACGGCATCTACTCGGACAACGCCTTCGCGCCCGAGGAGCTGATCGCTGCCGACGCGGCCGTGGAGGCGGCACGCAGCGGACGCTGGCAGGAGTTCATGCTCCTGGAGGGCGCACCCGGCCCGGACGCCATCGAGGCCGAACTCGACCTCCTGGAGGCGTCCTTGCCCTTCAACTGCGAACACGTGGTGCCCCAGTCGTGGTTCGCCAAGAAGGAGCCGATGCGCGGGGACCTGCACCACCTCTTCGCCTGTGAGTCGACGTGCAACAGCTTCCGCGGGAACATCCCCTACTTCGACTTCCCCGACTTCGACGAGGCCGTCCGGCACAGCTGCGGGCGCCGGGAGGCGGGCAGGTTCGAGCCCTCGGCGGGCAAGGGGCCGGTCGCCAGGGCGACGCTCTACTTCCTGCTGCGCTACCCGGGCAGGATCGGCGACGAGGCGCGCGAACTCCAGCGGGACGGCCTGCGGATGCTGCTGGACTGGCACCGCGACCATCCCGCGGACCTCTACGAGCAGCACCGCAACGCGGCCATAGCCGAGATGCAGGGCAACCGGAATCCGCTGATAGACCACCCGGAGTGGGCGGAGCAGATCGACTTCGCGGGCGCCTGGCCCTGAAGGGGCCCCCGGCACGAGCGGTCCCCTGTGACATGCTGCGGGGACTCCGGCGGACCGGCCGCCGGCGGCGGAGAGGACTCCCATGACCCGCAGCGCGCTCCTGGTCGGAGCCACCGGACTGGTCGGCGGACAACTGCTGGTGCGGCTGCTGCGCGACCCGCGCTACGACCGTGTCACCGTGCTGGCCCGCCGCCCGCTCGGCCTCGAACACCCGCGGCTGGACGCCCGGGTGGTGGACTTCGCCAAGCTGGGGGCCGACGACCTGCCGTCCGGGCCGGGCGGGAGCGACGTGTACTGCGCGCTGGGCACCACCATCCGGCAGGCCGGCTCTCAGGAGGCCTTCCGCGAGGTGGACCAGCACCACACCGTGCGGGTGGCCGCACTGGCCCGGGAGGCGGGCGCCGAGCGGATCGCCGTCGTCTCCTCGGTCGGCGCCGGATCGGGCAGCCGGGCCTTCTACCTCCGGGTCAAGGGGGACATGGAGGCGGAGGTGGCGGCCCTGGGCTACCCGCAGACCGAGTTCTTCCGGCCCTGCTTCATCCTCGGCCGCCGTGCCGCTCAGCGCCGGAGCGAGGGGCTCGGCGGCTCCGCCGCGGCCGTACTGGCCCCCCTGCTGGCCGGGCCCGCCCGCCCCTACCGGCCGGTGCAGGCGGGCCGTCTGGCCGCAGCCATGATCGCCGCGCTGGCCGAGGACCGGCCCGGGGTCCGGGTCCGCACCCACGACGACTTCCTGGCCCTCGCCCCGGACGCGAGCGCCGACGCGGGCGCCGACGCGGCCGTCGGCGGGCGGTGCTGACGGGGCGTCCGGTTCCGGGGGCGGGCGGCGCCGGCCCCCGTCAGCGTCCCGGGTCGGCGAACGCCTCGGCCAGGGTCCTGGCCGTCCGGGACACCAGCGCGTCGTCCGCCTTCGCGTCCTGCGCCGGTTTGGTCGTCAGGACCGCCAGGACCAGCGGTGCCCCGTGCGGCCGCCACACGATGCCGACGTCGTTGTTCGTGCCGTAGGAGCCGCCGCCCGTCTTGTCGCCCAGCCGCCACTCGGCGGGCAGCCCCGCCCGGAAGCGCGCGCTGCTCGTCGTGTTCGCGCACAGCCATCCGGTCAGCAGGCCGCGGTCTGCCCGGCCGAGCGCGTCGCCCAGGACCAGCCGGGCGTACGTGCGGGCGATGGCCCGCGGGGTGGTGACGTCGGTGGTGCGGTCCGGTTCGGCGGTGTTCAGCTCGGGCTCCCACCGGTCCAGGCGCGTCACCCGGTCGCCGAGGGAGCGGGCGAAGCGGGTGACGGCGGCGGGGCCGCCGAGTTCGCGCAGCAGCAGGTTGGCCGCGGTGTTGTCGCTGTAGGTGATGCTCACCTCGCACAGCTCGCCGATCGTCAGGCCGTTCGCGAGGTGGGCCGGCCGCTTGGTCCACTCGGAGTAGCCGGACCTCTCGATGTCCGCCTGGGTGTAGTGGATGCGGCGGGCGAGGACCGAGCCGTCGTGGTCGAGGTCGCGCAGGACCGCCGCGGCTGCGAGGGTCTTGAACACCGAGCACATGGGGAAGAGTTCGTCCGGCCGGTGGGTGACGGTGCGTCCGGTGTCCGTCTCCAGGGCGTACACCCCGAGCCGTGCGCCGTGCTCGCGTTCGAGCTCGGCCAGGGCTCGGGCGACCCGGGGGCCGGGCGAGGCCGCCGCGGCGGGGGCGAAGCCCGTGGTGAGTAAGGAGCCGGCGCCGGCGCCGAGGGCGGCCAGCACGGTCCGGCGGGCAGGGGGCGTGGGCATGGGCATGGGGACCTCGTCTTCTTCCGGGTCTTCTTCCGGGAACCTTGACGATCATGACGCAAGGAGCGGATACGGTGGTTCCACCCCGCTTTGCGCCGGTCCCCCGGCGCCCGCTCGTGGGCCGCGGGTCCCGGTCGTACGGTGGTGAGGGGGGACCGGCGCGGGCACGCGCGGCCGGCGAGCCGTACGGGTGCCCCAGGTCCGGTGGCGATGACCGCATGCCGAGAGCAGGTGTATCCCCCTTGCGCACGTCAACCCGTATTCCGGCCCGTATCGCAGGTGTCCTCACCGGACTGGCCCTCGCCGTCGCAGGCGCGTCCCTCGCCGCCCCCGCCGCGCACGCGGACGTCAGGGCCTGCATCAACCAGGTCGAGCGCGAACTCCGCGGCGGCGAGGCCCCCGAGTACGTCCGCACGGCGTGCTCCTCCGGCCTCGGCGGCGACCACGACCGGTGCGTGTCCGGCCTGACCGCGGGCGGCGTCACCAACGGGACCGCGGTCAGCGCCTGCCGGGTCGCCCCGTAACGGCGGCACCGGCCGCCGCGGCCTTGCGGGCCCTCGCCGCACCGCGGGGCGCGGACCTGCGGAAAGGCCGGGCACGGGTGCGGGAGCGGCCGGCGCGGCTACGCTGGAAGAGCGGCCGGCCAGGTGAGCGGCCTTCCGGCCGCCGGGCCCGGTCGTGAGCGTCTCCTCCCCCTCAGCAGACGCCCGCGCCGGGCTTCGGGGTGCGTCCCTCCATTCCGGTGGCGGCTTCGATCCCTCGGCAAGGTCGATGAGTTCCGACACGTCGGGCAGGAGCCCCTCGGGCGCCGCCGCGTCGGGCTGCGGGGGCTGCGGCGGCAGGGGCTGCGGCCAGCAGCTTCGAGTACGCCGTGCACGCGTCCGCCGGTACCGGCGGGTACGGCCATGCGGCCGCCTCCGGGCCATTGGAGGTGTCCGATCGAGGGGATCCCCTCGTGCCCGAGGTCGGGGACGGATACGGCGATGCTGGGACACCGGCCCCGGAGCTCAGGATTCCGAAGGCGGTGCAACACTGCCGGCCGTGGTTCCGCCGGCCCTGACCGCCACGTCGAGGAGCAGGGTGTCGGAGCCGTGGCGGGCGACCAGTTGGAGGCCGACGGGTTCGCCCGCGGGGGTCGTTCCGGCGGGCAGGGTGAGCGCCGGATGGCCGGATATGTTGAACGCCCAGGTGAGGGCCACGCTCATGCGGGGTCCGGGGCCGTCGTGGCCGTGCGGGGGATGGGGGGTGGTGGGGGTGGCGATGAGGTCGAACTCGTCGAAGACCGCTCGCAGGTGCTCGTCGTTCGCCGAGACCAGGCGTTCGGTGCCCGGGCCCGGGGCACCCGCGCGCAGAGCGGTCCACGCGGGGGCGGGATCGTGGAGCGTGACCGGGTGGTCGACGACGTCCGACGGGACGGTGCGGGAGAGCCGGTACAGGGCGCGCCGGGCCGTGTCGGCGACGTCCGGGTCGGTCGCGGCGAAACCCAGGGTGGGGGTCCAGGCCACTCTCGGTGTCCGGGGAAGCGGGAGTGGGGCGGCAGTGGGGGCGACGGCACGGAGGTAGGCGGCGGCGTCCTGCGGGGTGCGGGCCAGCACCCCGGGGGTGTTCAGTCCGGATCGGTCCCGGGAGGGCAGGAGCCCGTTGGTCGGCTTGAGGCCGATGACGCCGCACCAGGCGGCGGGGATGCGGACCGAGCCGGCGCCGTCGGACCCGGTGGCGAGCGGTACGAGACCGGCGGCGACCGCGGCGGCGGAACCGGCTGACGACCCGCCCGGCGACCAGACCGGACCGAGGGGGTTGAGGGTGGGTCCGCGGTCGGTGGAGCCGTAGGTCTGCCAGCCGGTGCCGGCGCGGGGGACGGAGGTCGCCCCGATCGGGACGCACCCGGCGGCGGCCAGCCGCCGGTTCTGGAACGAGTCCGGGCCTTCGCTCGCCTTGACCCCGATCGGCACCCCGGCCAGCGGCAGCCGGACCCCGCGGGCGACCGCCGCGTCGACCTCGGCCGCCGAGGCGCGGGCGGCGTCCGCCCAGAGGGCGGTGAAGGCGCGCAGGGCGCCGTCGCGTTCGGCCGTCAACGCCAGGGCGGTGTCGACGACGTCACGGGCGGTCACCCGGCCGTGGTTGACCAGGCCGGCGATCTCCACGGCGGACAGGGCGGCGTACGGGCGTTCTTCGAGCATGCGGTTCCCCCTGTGGGCGGGCCGCGCCGGGCGTGCGTACCCGGCGTCAGTACGAATGGTCGACCGTGACGTCGGCCGACAGGCGCAGCGCCGCTCGGGCCGGTTCCCCGCGGAGCTCCAGCAGGGTGAGGGCGAGGGCGTCGATCACGGTGAGGTGGGCCAGCCGGCTGGCGACGGTTTCGAGGCCGAACACCAGGTCCTGGCCGCCCGCGACCAGCGTGCGGTCGGCGGTCTCGCTGAGCGGCGAGCGGGCGTAGCTGGTGAGGGCGAGGACCCGGGCCCCGGCCTGCCGGGCGCGCCGGGCGGCGTCCACCGTGCTGCGCGTGGCGCCCGTGTGGCTGACGGCCAGGCAGACTCCGTCGGGGGGCAGCTGTGAGGCGGCCAGTTGCGCGGTCAGCGGGTCGGCGGGCGCGTCGACGGCGCAGCCCAGTGCGCGCAGCCGGTATGCGGTGTCCAGGGCGACCGCGCCGGACAGTCCCGCGCCGGCGACGAGGATCCGGGGAGCCGCGTCGATCAGCTCGGCCGCCGCCCGCAGGTCCCCCGGGGTCACCGTCGCCGCGACTGCGTCCAGGGCCTCCCGGCCGGCGCGGATGGTGTCGGCCAGGGCCCGGGCCGCGGGGTCGCGGTCGCGGGAGGGCTCCGGGGCGGGTGCCTGCCGGGCGGCGGCGATCTTCAGCTCCTGGTATCCGCGGAACCCCAGCCGCTGGCAGGCCCGTACGACGGAGGACGGCGCGGTGCCGGCCAGCGCCGCGACGTCACTGACGCTGAGCCGCACCAGGCCGGCGCCCTTGTCGAGGACGACCTGCGCCACCCGCGCCTCGGTGTCGCGCAGCTCGGACAGGTGGGCCCGGATGTGGGCGGCGAGCCCGCCCGAGGGTGTGGAAGCAGATTCCATGGGTTTACGCTAGCAGGGAATTTCATTCCACCGCCCGTCGTGGGGAGCGCCCCGTGCCCGCAAACCTGCCGTCCATGACGGGCGCCGCCGTGCCCGCCGTCGTCCTCGCCTCGGCGGTGCTGCACGCCGTCTGGAACGGCCTCACCCACGGCCTGCGGGACAAGCTCGCCGGCTTCACCCTGATCAGCCTCGCCTCCGCGGGCTGCGGAGCGGTCCTCGTCTGCCTCGCCCCGCTGCCCGCCCCGGCGGCCTGGCCGTACATCGCCGCCTCGGCCGCGCTGCAGGTCACCTACCAGCTCCTGCTGCTGCGCGCCTATCAGCTCGGGGACTTCGGTCAGATGTACCCCACCGCGCGCGGCACCTCGCCCGTAGTGGTGGCCGTGGTGTCCACCCTCCTCCTCGGCCACTCCCTGGCCGCCGGGCAGGCCCTCGGCATCGCGGTGATCGCCTGCGGACTGGCCGGCCTGGCCCTCGCCGACGGGATCCCCGGCCGCGAGCAGCTGCCGGCACTGGCCGCCGCCGTCGGAACCGGGGTGATGATCGCCTCCTACACCCTCGTCGACGGCAGCGGCGTCCGGGTCTCCGGGAGCGTCCTCGGCTACGTCGCCTGGCTGTTCCTCTGCCAGGGGCTGGTCCTGCCGCTGATCGCCGGGGCCCGCCGGGGCCGCGCCCTGTTCACCGCACTGCGCCCGCTGTGGGGGCGCGGCCTGGCGGGCGGACTGCTCTCGCTCCTGGCGTACGGGCTCGTCGTGTGGGCGCAGTCCCGGGGCGACCTCTCCACCATCGCGGCGCTGCGGGAGACCAGCATCGTCTTCGGGGCCCTGATCGGCGCCGTGGTCTTCCGTGAACGCCTGGGCCGCCGGCGGATCACCGCCAGCGCCACCGTCCTGGTGGGGATCGCGGTGCTCCAGCTGGCGGGCGGTTCCTGAGCGGGCCCGCCACCGGGCGGCGGGGGCGGCGGGCTCAGTGGAGGCAGAGGCAGAAGGGGTGGCCGGCCGGGTCCGCGTAGACGCGCCAGTTGGCGTCCGGGCGGAGCTGGTCCGTCCGCTCCAGTACGGTCGCCCCCAGGGCCAGCGCCCGTTCCTCCTCGCCTTCGAGGTCGTCCACGTCGAAGTCCAGGTGGAGCTGCTGCGGGTGCTGCGGGCTGGGCCACTGGGGCGGCCGGTAGCCGTCCACGCGCTGGCAGGCCAGCGGTGTCCCCTCGAAGCCGTGCACCTCGACCCAGTCCGGGTCGTCGGGATCCGCGACGACGCGGCCGCCGAGGAAGGCGGCGTAGAACTCCGCCAGCCGTACGGGATCGGCGCAGTCCAGTGCGACCGCCTGCAGCTTCCGGATCACTTCCGACACCCTCTCAACTCTGCCGCTTCCGCGGCGCTCCCGTACCGCAGGGTTCGTACCCGTCGCGGGGCCGGGCATGCCCGTCGGTCCGCAGGTTCTCGTCCGCCGGTGCGGCCGGGGCCCGCAGGGGGGGCGAGCCCGCAGCGGTCGACTCCGGACCGTGGACGGTATCCGCCATTCCGGGGTGTTCCGCTGGACAGACCGGAGGGCCGGGGCATACCTGGCGTGGGAGCGGGCCAGTACACGGAGGGACCGGACCATCCGCAGCGGAACCCGCTCAGGTACAGGGAGAACCCGATGACCATGTCGACGACGGCGCGCATCGCCGTGACGGTGGGTGTGACGACCCTGCTCACCGCGGCCTCGACCCTCAGTGCCGCCGCCCAAACTCCGGAGCCCAAGGCTCCCGTGGAGTTCGTGTCGCTGAGCTCCGTCGACCCCACGATCATCCAGGAGATGCGCTACCTGTCGGCCCACAACTTCATCGGCGAGCGGATCGACGGCTACCGGCAGCCCGTCTGCATCCTGACCCGGCCCGCGGCCGAGGCCCTGCACCGGGCCCAGAGGCGCCTCGTGCGCCAGGGGTACTCACTCAAGGTGTACGACTGCTACCGGCCGCAGCGGGCCGTCGACCACTTCGTACGGTGGGCCAAGGACCTGTCCGACGAGCGGCGGAAGGCCGAGTTCTACCCGCGGGTCGACAAGTCGCGCCTGTTCGAGGACGGCTACATCGCCGAGAAGTCCGGGCACAGCCGGGGCAGCACCACGGACCTCACGATCGTCCCCCTTCCGGCGGTCCCCGCGCCCCCGCCGCGGCCGGGGCAGGAATCCGTTCCCTGCTACGCGCCGCAAGCGGAGCGGTACCCGGACAACTCCGCGGACATGGGCACCGGCTTCGACTGCTTCGACACGCTGTCGCACACCGACGACCCCCGCGTGCAGGGGGAACAGCGCGCACACCGCCAGGTACTGAAGACGGCGCTGGCGGCGGAGGGGTTCGTCAACCTGCCCGAGGAGTGGTGGCACTTCACCCACAAGCCCGAGCTGTTCCCGGACACCTATTTCGACTTCCCCGTCGCACGCCGGTCGGTGTCCGGACACCGCCCCTGACGGGCGGCGCCCGCGTCAGCCGAGGACGGAGGGGTCGCCCCTTCGTGTGGCACCCGCGCGTCACCGTGGTAACGGTCTGTCACTTTCCCTAACGTCGACCGGGGCTCGGGTTTCGCCCCCACGGACTCGACGACCAAGGAACGGCCATGCCCACAGGACTGTCCATCCACATCGGCATCAACGAGATCGACGAGACCCGCTACGGGACCAAGGGGGAACTGAAGAACCCCGAAAACGACGCCCTGACCATGCGGGACCTCGCCAAGGCCAACGGGTTCGAGACCGTGGCGACCCTGCTCACCAAGGACGCCACCAGCGAGAAGGTCGTCTCCGCCCTGAAGACGGCCGCCGCACGGCTCACCGGCGGCGACCTCCTGCTGCTCACCTACGCCGGCCACGGCTCCCAGGTCCCCGACAAGAACGGTGACGAACCCGACCGCCGCGACGAGACGTGGGTGCTCTACGACCGGCAGTTCATCGACGACGAGCTGTACGCCCTCCTCGCCACCTTCGCCGAGGACGTACGCGTCCTCCTCCTCTCCGACAGCTGCCACAGCGGTACGGTCTCGCGCGACGTCTCGCACCTCCTCGACGACGCGGAGCTGGTGCGCGCCTTCGACACCACTGAGCCGTCCGAGGTCCGCGCCCGCATCCGCGCGCTGCCGCAGGACGCCCAGTTCCGCAATTACCAGCGTGATCAGGAGCTGTACGACGAGATCCAGCGTTCCGTGCCCGCCCTGGACCTCCAGGACATCCGGGCCGACGTCCTGCTGATCTCCGGCTGCCAGGACAACCAGACCTCCAGCGACGGCGTGGGGCCCAACGGCCTGTTCACCGAAGTACTGCTCAAGACGTGGAAGAACGGGGCGTTCCGGGGAAGCTACTCGACCCTCCACCGCCAGGTCGTCGAGAGCATGCCGTTCTACCAGACGCCCAACATGCTGCAGACGGGCAAGCGCAGCCAGGATTTCGCCTCCCAGGCGCCGTTCTCCATCTGATTCTCGTCCGTCCCTCTAACTACCCGGTGGTAGTCATGTCCTGACCGGCCCGTTCGCCCGAGAGGGGCGCACGGGCCTCGACAAGGGGGACCCATCATGACGATGACGTACCGTCGGAGCAGGCCAGTGCTCTCGGCGCTCTCGGCCGGGATCGCGGCCACCGCGCTCCTCCTGGGGCTCGCCGGACCGGCCGACGCCACCCCGGTACCGCCGATCCAGAACTTCGGCACCATAGACGGCTTCGGACAGAACTCCGAGCACGAACGGATCACGCGCGCGGCGCTCGCCTGCGCACCCGGCACCGCCCCCGGCGCGGCCGGTGCCTGCTTCCAGCCGGCTTCGATCCGCCAGCTGGCGGGGGCGAACGGAACGATGGGGGCCATCGGGGCGCCGGACGCGGACCAGACGTTCACCGAGGCCGCGCACTGCGACGGCGCCGACTACCTGAACGCGCCCGGCTACCCGCGGACCAGGGCGCAGGCCACCTCGGTGCTGCTGTCCTGCATCGCGCACCTCAAGGGTGAGTTCGACCGCGGGGTGGAGAAGGCGGACGTGCTCGTGAACGCCGCGGGCTCCGTCAGCGTCTCCGACACCGACCTCTCCTCCGACTGCACCTTCGTGCTGGGCGTCGCCGGCCGCGGCAAGTGCAACGCCATCGAGGGCTTCGGACGGGCGCTGCACGGCACCGAGGACTTCTACTCGCACAGCAACTGGGCGGACCAGGCGGACAGCAGGTCCGCCATCGGCATCGCCAACCCGCCGGGCCTGGGCCGTACCGGTCCCGCGCCCTTCCTCCGGCTGGCCGCCCCGGCGCCCTCGGCCTCCGACATCCCCGGCGACCTCACGACGGGCTGCTTCAGCCTCAACCCGTGGGGCTGCGGCAAGCGGATCACCCACGGCGTCCTGAACAAGGACAACGGGACCATCGACCCCGCCACGGGGAGGACCACCTCCCCCACGACCGCCAGGGGTCAGGTCGCCGGCAACTTCAACGCCGCCGTCCAGACGGCCATCGCGGACACCCGTGCCCAGTGGGACGGCTTCCGCGGCTCGCTCACCGCGCGCTACGGGACGGTGCGCGGAGAGCGCATGGCGTGCGCGATGACGCACGACGACCCGGCCCGCGACTGTCGCTGACGACGTCGTCGCGGAAGGGGCGCCGGTCCCCTTCCGCGACGGCCGGGCCGGTCCTGCCTCAGACCCTGGACCGGGCCGCGGCCACGGCTTCCCGGACCGTCCGCGCCACGCGGGCCGCGTCGTCGGGGTTGTTCACCACGTCCGTCCGGCTCATGTCGATGACGAGCACCTCGCTGGCCGAGTAGTGCTTGTACACCCAGTCGTCGTAGCCGGACCAGAGCGTCCGGTAGTACTCGACGAGGCTGTCGTCCTGCTCGAAGTCGCGGCCCCGCAGCCCGATCCGGTGCAGCACCGTCTCGAAGTCCGCCTTGAGGTAGACCATGAGATCGGGTGCCTTGCGGTAGGGCAGGCCGTCGATCTCGCGCATCATCTCGTCGAGCAGCCCCTCGTACACCTGCATCTCGAGGGAGCTGATCCGTCCCAGGTCGTGGTTGACCTTGGCGAAGTACCAGTCCTCGTAGATGGACCGGTCGAGGACGTTGTCGCCCTGCTTGTAGGCCGCCTTGATGGCGGCGAACCGCGTCTGCAGGAAGTAGAGCTGGAGGAGGAAGGGGTAGCGCTTCGCCTGGATCTCCTCCGGGCTCGCCGTGTAGAAGAGCGGCAGGATCGGGTTGTCCTCGACGCTCTCGTAGAAGACCTCGCTGCCCAGCTCCTTGGCGATCAGTTCGGCCACACTCGTCTTGCCGATTCCGATCATGCCTCCGACGCAGATCACCGACATACCTCACTTCTCCCTGGGGGTCTTCTGTTCGCGGGTGGGAGGAGCGGTCGGCACCCCATACCCCTGAGACGCACGCAGGCGGTCACCCGATGCCCCCACGAACTTCATGATCAACGCCACAGGGCTCTGAGCCCCGGTCGAGAGTTGTGTGGTTTGCCGCACAGAAGAGCCACCGCCCCGCGGCCGCCTTGAAGCATAAATGACGATTCACTCCACGCCGGACAGGTCACCCGGGCCCGACCCGACCTCCTGATCGCCCCTATGCCCCGCACGCGCGTCCGGTTAGGCTTGCCTTGCCTGGCATGCGAGCGTGCAGGTGAAGACGCATGGAACGGAACGGGCAGAGGCAGGGTGCAGGTGGGATACGGGGACCGGGTTCATGCACGTCGTTCCGGCCCCGGGCGCGGGAAGGGGCGTGGGCGTCGTGGATAAGATCCTGGTCACGGCCGGGGCCCTGTACGCCATCGTCCTGCTGCGCGCCGGAGGGACGTTCGCCGTCGGGTGGCTCGCCGGCGCCGGTGCCCGCCGCAGCAGGTTCGCCGGGCGGATCTCCTCGGCGAAGTTCCGGCGCGCCGAACTCGCGATCCAGCGGTGGGGCGCGCCCGTGGTGGCCGTCTCCTTCCTGACCGTCGGCTTCCAGACCGCCGCCAACTTCCTCGCGGGCAGCATGCGCATGCCGCTGCCGCGCTACCTCCCCGCCCTGTTCGTGGGCGGAGCGGCCTGGGCTCTGATCTACGCGACCGCGGGGCTCGGCGTCCTCGAAGTGCTGGGAAGGCTCTTCGCACAGCAGACAGCCCTCGGAGTGTCCGCCGTCGCCGTCCTCGTCGCCGCGGTGTGCGGGGTGGTGGTGTACCGCCGGAGGCGGGCGGCCCTGTCCACTGGTGGCACCGCGGCCGAGGAATCGTGAGCTTTGCGGACACCCCCTGGGACGCTCACCCGGACGTCCCGTCGCCCGCGAGGCCGGCCGGGCCGAACCAGCGGGTGAGCGTCTCGGTGAGACCGGCGCCGCCGGCCCAGCAGACGTAACCGTCCGGGCGGACGAGTACGGCCTCGGCGTCGGCCCGGCCGGATATCACCCGGGCCCGCACCTGTGTGATCCGGTCGGCCCAGGGGGCCGCGGCGGCGAGCGGGGCGTCGGCGAGGTCGAGGAGGACGCCCCGTCCGGTCCGCGTCAGATCGCTGAACCGGACCCGCCCGCCCTCGCCGAGGTCCAGTTCGACGTCGGGCATGCGCAGGCCCAGCAGCGGATGGGGGGCGGCGTCGGGGGACGGGAGGCAGAGGTCCAGCCCGGCCATCACACCGGCCATGTACCGGTTGGCGTCGGGCAGGCGGAGCAGGTCGGTGAGGACCTCGCGCAGCTCGGCCAGCCCGCCGTCCCGCTGCGGCCCCATGACCACCCCCTGGGCCCGGGTGAGGGCGAGCACCCGCGCGGCGACGGGGTGCCGCTCGGTCTGGTAGGTGTCCAGCAGTTCCTCGCCCACCTCGCCGCGCAGGACGGCGGCGAGCTTCCAGCCGAGGTTGAACGCGTCCTGGACACCCAGGTTGAGCCCCTGGCCTCCGGCCGGGGAGTGGATGTGGGCGGAGTCGCCGGCGAAGAGGACGCGGCCGTGGCGGTACTGCTCCAGCTGCCGGCTGGCGTTGCTGAACCGGGAGGCGTAGCGGATCTCGGCCACGTCGACCTTGCCGCCGTGGGTGGCCTGGAGGACCTCGCGCACCTCCTCCACCGTGACGGGGGCGTCCCGCTCGGCCGTCATGGTCCGCGGGCCGCTGAGGATGAGCTTGTGGAGCCCGTCCGCCAGGGGCGTGATCATCGCGAAATGCCCCTGGGGCGAGGTGTGGATCCGTGAGCTGATGTGCCCGGCGGTGCCGGCGTCGACGTCGCCGGTGAGCACCAGGTCGGCGGTGGCCATGCGGACGGTGGCCGCCTCGCCGGGGAACGCGGCTCCGACGGCCTTGCGCACACTGCTGTGCGCGCCGTCGCAGGCGACCAGGTAGCGGCCCCGCAGGGTCCGCTCGCCGTCCGGTGCCGTCACGGTGACCGTGACGCCCTCGGCGTCCTGGCGCAGGCCCGTCAGCCGGTGCTCCCTCAGCACCTGGCCGCCGAGCGAGGCGAGGCGGTCCTCCAGCACGGCCTCCAGCTGGTCCTGCGGGAGCAGGACGGGGTGCGGGTAGCGGGTGTCCCACGCCGCGTAGTCCAGCGGGACGGGCAGGCCCGCGAAGTGGCCGCCGACGAGCCGGTAGTCGATCGACCGGCCGAGGGTGTCGTCCAGCAGGCCGCGCAGGGCGAGCATCTCCGCGGTCCTGGGCTGGATCGCCCCGGCCCGGGACTGGAGGTTGCGGCCGGGCAGCCGGTCCAGCACGACCGCCGGTACGCCGGCGAGGGCGAGTTCGGTGGCGAGCGTGAGCCCGGCGCCGCCGGCCCCCACGACGATGACACCGGTGACCTGCGCGTTCATGGAGCCTCCTCGGAAGATTCCTTCACTTGGTCGATAACTATACCAGGTGCAACTTTCCCCTCGGTACCCCTTTGTTATCGTGGACGCATGGCTGAGGAACTGGGACTCCGGGAACGCAAGAAGCAGCGCACCCGGCAGACGATCTTCGAAGAAGCGCTGCGGCTGTTCCTGAGCCGCGGCTTCGACGAGGTCTCGATCGCGGAGATCGCCGAGGCGGCCGAGGTCTCCAAGCGCACGCTGTTCTCGTACTTCCCGACCAAGGAGGACCTGGTCCTGCACGTGTTCGCGGACCACGAGGACGAATCGGCCCGCGTGGTCCGCGCCCGCCCCGCCGGTACGAGCCCCCTCGCGGCCCTGCACGCGCACGAACTCGACGCCCTGGCCCGGCAGGACCCCAACACCGGACTCACCTCCGACCCCGAAGCCGTGGCCTTCGCCCGGCTGCTGAGCACGACGGCGAGCCTGAGCGAGCGGCTGCTGCGCTACGCGGGCCACAGCATCGCGGCCCTCGCCGAGGCCCTGGAGGAGGCCGGCGCCGACGAGCTCACCGCCCGGCTCGCCGCGGTGCAGATCGTCACCGTCCTGCGCACCCTGGCCGCCCGCAACAGCGAGCAGGTCCAGGCGGGCCGCCCGGCCGACGAGGTCTACCCGGAGGCCGTGGCCGCCGCCGACCGGGCCTTCCGGCTCCTCGGCTCGGGCCTGGCCGACGCCCTGCCCGCTTAGACGCCCTGCCCGCTCAGGCGCCCTCCCCCGCTCAGGCGCCCGCCCCCGTACCGTGCGCCAGCTCCCGCGCCACGACGTCGCGGAAGCCCGTCGCGGGGCGGCCGGTGAGGCGTGGGACGGAGTCGGTGACGCGGTCTTCGGCGCCCGCCGCGATGGCCAGGTCCATGTCGGCGAGCATCGCGGCGAACTCCGCGGGCATCAGCGCGGCGAGCCGGTCGCGCAGCTCCGCGTGGGACAGCGACCGGTGGGCCACGGGCTTCCCGGTGACCTCCGTGAGGATCGCCGCGATGTCGTCGTAGCCGAGGGTCTCGGGCCCGGTGAGGACGAGGTCGGTGTTGGGGGCGCGTACGCCGGTCAGGGCGCGGGCGGCCACGGCCGCGATGTCCTCGGCGTCGACGAAGCCGACCCTTCCGGTCCCGGTGGCGGTGCGGACGACGCCTTCGCCGCGGATGCTCCGCGCGTGGAGGTGGCCGCCGGTGAAGTTCTGCATGAACCAGGACGGCCGCAGCACCGCCCACTCGTCGAAGACTTCCGGCAGCTCCGCGTGCACCCGGCCCACCGCCGGGCCCCCCTCCGCGACGGAGGAGGCGCTCAGCAGCACCGCGCGCCGGACTCCGGCGGCGCGGGCCCGGCGCAGGAAGGGCAGGACGGTGGCGGCCGGGTCGGGATCGCCCACGGGCGGGACCACGTAGACCCGGTCGGCGCCGGCGAGGGCGGCGGCATGGGTGGCGGGGTCGTACCAGTCGAAGGCGACCGCCTCGGCGCCCGGCACCGGCGTGGCCTTGCGGCCGGCCGCCCTGACCGCGTGGCCGGCGGCGGCCAGTTGCGCGCAGGTGCGGCTGCCGGTGGTCCCGGTGGCGCCGAGGACGAGGGTGGTGCCGGTCGTGGGGGCGGCGTCATTGGTGGTCATCGGGCGCTCCCGGCGGATTCGGCGCCCGCTTCGAGGACGGCGAGCGGGTTCCAGTAGTCGCGGTAGGAGGTGAACCTGCCGTCCTCGACGGTGACGACGGCTATGTACGTCATGTCGAAGGGCCGGCCGTCCGCCACCCACCTGCCGACGCCCCGCATCTCGGCCACGACGGTCCGCGGATCGGTGGTCCCGTGGATCCGCAGGTCGGCCTCGGGGAAGTCGTGCAGGTCGATCCGGTCGGGGTAGGGGCGCATGTAGCCGGCGATCGCCTCGCGGCCGTCCAGCCGGCGGGGCAGGCCCGGGGGCGCGAACGGGAACTCCATCACGCCCCCTTCGGCCCACAGGCCGACCCAGCCGTCGATGTCCTTGTCGAGCAGGAGCCCGAGGCCGTGTCGGTACAGGGCGGCCGGTGCGTGCGGTGCGGCCAGGGACATGGGTATCCTCCAGTCAGAAAATACGGACCATCGGTCCGCTTCAACAATACGGACCCCGGGTCCGCTTTTCAATCGGAGGTATCCGGTGACCCCGCCGCCCGAGCCCGAACGCCGGACCCGCAAGGACGCGGCCCGCAACCGGCAGGCCGTACTGGAGGCCGCCGACGCCCTCTTCGCCCGCTCCGAGAGCCCCGAGGAGCTCACGATGGCCGACATCGCGGCGGCGGCAGGCGTCGGCAAGGGCACCCTCTTCCGGGCCTTCGGCGACCGGGCCGGGCTGCTGCACGCGCTCTACGAGGCGCGCCTGGAGCCGGTCCGCGAGTCCGTGGCGGCGGGCCCGCCGCCCCTCGGGCCCGGCACTCCCCCGCGGGAACGGGTGCCCGCCCTGCTCGACGCCCTCCTGTGCTTCAAGCTCGACAACCGCCCCCTGGCCCTCGCCCTGGAGGAGGCCGGGAGCAGCGGCCCGTACCAGGCCGGGCAGTACGAGGGGTGGCACGGCCTGCTCCGGTCCGTACTGGAGCAGGTCCCCGGCCTGGCCGACCCCGGCTTCACCGCGCACGCCCTGCTCGCCGCGACCCGGGCCGACCTCGTCGAGCGGCTGGCCGGCCGCGACGGCGTACCGCGCGAGCGGCTGCGGGCCCAGCTCGCGGCGTACGCGGGCAGGGTCGTGGGCGCGGGCTAGGGGGTGTCCGCAAAGTGGCGCCGTCCGCCCGGAGGGCGGGCCCCGCGGGGTCCGGTGCGTGCTCTCGGCGTGCCGGGCGGAAGGCCTCGTACTGGACGTACTCGGTCTTTCGCCCGGTGCGGCGAGAGCGCGTGCCGGGCGTCGCGGGGCAGGCGAGACTTTGCGGACACCCCCTAGGCGGCGCCTTCCGGATCAGGGGTGCGGCGGGGTCTTGCGGGCGTGCAGGACGTGCGCGTCCAGGGGCAGGGGGGTGTGGCCCCGGAGGTCGAGGCCGGCGTCCGCCAGGAGCCGGGCGTAGTGGGCGGCGGTGCGTTCGCGGCCGCCCACGTTGCAGAGCATGTGCAGGTCCCAGGCGGTGGCCAGCGAGGGGGAGCCGTCCGCGGGCAGGAGGCGCTCGACGATGAGCAGGTCGGCGTGGGCGGGCATCGCGCGGGCGCAGTGGCGCAGGATCTCGCGGCAGCGGTCGTCGTCCCAGTCGTGCAGGACGCGGGAGAGGAGGTAGACGTCCCCGCCGGACGGCACGTCGGCGAAGTCGCCCACCCGGTAGACGCAGCGCTCGCCGCAGCCCGCGGTGTCGAGGAGGCGGCGGGCCGCCTCGACGGCGTGCGGGCGTTCGAGCAGGACGCCGCGCAGGTCCGGGTGGGCGGTGAGGATCTGGCCGAGCAGCTCTCCGTTGCCGCCGGCGACGTCGACGACGGTGGCGGGCGCGGACGCGGACGCCCGAGCCGCGGCGGTGACGGCCGGGTGGGCGGGGAGCGGCCGGAACATGCGCGCGCTGGCGGCCATGGACCGGTCAAAAAGGCCGGCGAGTTCGGGGTCGCGGGCGAAGTGGTCGAAGTGGTTCTCGCCGAAAAGGTGGTCGAAGGCGGGCAGTCCGGTCCGTACGGCGTGGTCGAGGCCGCCGAAGGAGCGGTAGAACGGGCCCCCGTACATCAGGGCCAGGGGGCGCATCGACGCGGGCTCGTCCGTGCGGAGCAGGGCTCCGAGCCCGGTGAGGCGGAATCCTTCCTGCTGGCCCGGACCCGTGTCGTGGGTGACGGCGCCCAGCATTGCGAGGTAGCGCAGCAGGGAGTCGAGGCCGCGGGGGTGGGTGCCGGTCAGCCGGGCCAGGTCCTCGGTGCGGCACGCGGTGCGCGTGTCCATGGCGTCGGGCAGGCGCAGCCGGGCGAAGGCTGCGAGGGCCTGTGTGGTCCACGCGCCCGTGAGGAGGTGGAGGAGCGTTTCGGCGGGCTGCCGTTCGCCCTGGTGGGCGAGGTGGTCGGCGAGGGCGCCGCGGTGGTCGCCGTGGGCGTAGAGCTCCAGGCGCCGGTAGCCGCAGGCCGAGTCGGCGGGGGTGGTGAAGTACAGGACGGTCCCGTTCTCGTGCGGGTTGTGGCCGCCGCCATCGGGGCGCGCTCCGTGACGGGCGAGGGTCGCGCACAGGCCGCGCAGGACCAGCGGGTCGGGGCGTTCGATCTCGAAGGCGAGGTGTGCCTCGTGCCGGCGGGTCCGTTCGTAGGCGGCGATGGGCTCCAGGGCGGAGTGCGGGGGCACGATCAGGGCGAACACCTCGACCGCGCGGTGTTCTCCGGCGGCGCCCGGCACCTGGGGGCGCAGGATCCGGACGTCGAGTTCGGCCGGGTCGCGCCGGTGGCGCCGGGCGAGGCGGTCGCGGACGACCACGCTGGGGTGGGAGGGGGTGTCCGCCGCCAGCCCGCACGCGTCGAGCTGGGCCCGCAGGCTCCGCGCGTCGGGCGGGAAGAGCAGCATCCCCGCGTGGGCGAAGCGGCAGCGCTCGGCCAGCGTCCGCAGGTCCGGGCCGTCGAGGCCGGGCAGGAGGAGCGGCAGCAGGGTGGTGCTGTCGTGCTCGCGGACGAACGCGGCGGCCGCACGCAGGCGGGCCGTGTCGTCCGGAAGCATCGTTTCGTCGGGGAGCATCGTTTCGCCGGGCAGCATCGTTTCGCCGGCGAGCGTCGTCGTCATCGTGGGAATGTCCTCGGGCCGGTACTGGTCGGGGCGGAGCTGGGCAGGGCGGAGCCGTGCAGGGCGGAGCCGTGCAGGGGGAAGCGGGGTGGAGGCAGGGGCGGGGGCCGGGGCTCGGCGGGGTCAGACGCCGACGTAGTTCTCGGCGAACCAGTCCTGGTGGATGCGCGAGGTGCGCAGCGAAGCGATCCGGGAGCGCCGCCGGGCGGCCTGGAAGAACGATCCGGCATCCGGGTCGCCCTCGGGCGGCGCGTGCAGCAGCCGGGTCATCCAGCCGGTGAACTCCTGCGCCCTCCAGATGTACGCCAGGCACCGGTCCGAGTACGCGTCGAGCCCCCGGGTGTCACCGCGGGTGAGGGCGTCGACGAGCGCCCCGGCGAGGATCTCGGCCTCCAGGACGGCCAGGTTGGCGCCCTTCGCGGCGGCCGGGGCCGGCACGCTCGCCGCGTCGCCGGCCAGGAACAGCGAGCCGTGGCGCAGCGGTTCGACCACGTCGCAGGCCAGGTCGAAGAGTCCGCGCTCCAGGAGGGTGCCGCGGCTCAGCGGGCCGTATTCCGGGGCGCGCATCCGGGTGTCGAGCTCGTCCCAGATCCGTTGCGCGGGCCAGGCGTCGGCGGCGACGCCGCGCTGCCACTGGAGGTAGTAGCGGGTCACTTCCGGGGTGCGGGCCATGTGTCCGGCGAAGCCGCGGTCGTGGATCGCGTAGCCGACGGCGTCGAGGCTCGGCGGGGCCTGGGCGAGCAGGCCGAGCCAGGTGACGCCGTGGTCGTGGTGGTGGACGGAGCCCGCCGGCAGGGAGCGGCGGGCCGCGCCGTGGCGGCCGTCGCACCCCGCGACGTAGCGGGCCGTCCACCGGACGTCCCGGCCGTCGGGGTCGCGCGCCGTGAGGCAGGGGCGGGTGCCGTCGGTGTCGTGGACGGCGAGCGCCTCGGTGCCGAAATGGATGCGCCCGCCGCGGGCGAGGTAGTGCCGCAGGAGGTCCGTGACGAGGTGCTGCTGCGGGTAGACGTGGTGCCGGCCGCCCCGGCCGAGGGCGCCGTAGTCGAGGCGGAACCGCCCCTCGGGGGTGCGGAACTCGCAGGTGCCGTGCGGGCGTCCGTGCTGGTGCAGGCCGTCGGCCAGGCCGTGGCCGTCCAGGATCCGGACGGTGTTCGGGGCGAGGAACCCGGCGCGGGCGCGGGTCCGGACGCGGGAGGAGGAGGCGCGTTCCAGGATGACGCAGTCGATCCCGGCGGCGAGCAGGAGGTTTCCGAGGACGAGCCCGGCGGGTCCTGCACCGAGGACGATCACGTCGGCTGAGGCGCGTAAAGCGCGGGGTGTCTGGCTGTCCGTCATAGCGGGTGAAGCATAAGCATGCGAACTTCAACCAACCTACGCCAGCCATCCCTTAGCAGGAATAGAGTGACAATCACGCTTAAACGGACCGGCCTGTAACGACGGGAGGGAAGCGGCCCGCACAGGCCTTGGCGGTGGTATGCGCCGGGCGTGCGGGAGCGGAATCGCGCGCTCGCGTACGCCCCGGCCGGGGCCGCCCCGGAAGTCGGTGGAGCGCCCGCCGCCCGCTCTGTTACGGTCCTGTTGCCGGCCGCGGGACTCCGGTGCGACTTCCGGAACCTGCCTCTGAAGCAATGATTCGCAGCTCGTGCCCCCATTCCCCGGCCGGCGTCCATCTCGGGGGAAGAGCGGAAATGGATTCGTACGGGGACCTGGTCGCAGCCGAAGACGTACTGCTGTTCGTCAATGCGGCGATCACCTCCACAGGCCAGCGGGAGTTCCGCGACGACGCGGACGAGCAGCGCATGTCCCTCGACTTCCTCCACGCGTACATGCTGGGGAACTACCGCGAGCTGTACGCCGGGGTCCTCGCCCTCGACATCAACGACCACAACGCGGTGCTCATCATCCGGCGGCTCCTGGAAACCGCCGGGGAGGCCAGTGCCGATCAGCGCCGCCGCGAGGGCCGTCTGATCGCGTCGCGGCTGGCTGCGCTGCCGCCGCAGCGCGTGTACGGGCTCTTCGACGCCCTGCGCCGGGCCGGGGTGAACAACCGTCGCACCCGGGCGATCGTGCGCGACTGGCTGGCCTCCCGCAAGGACCTGGCGTTCGACGCCGTCAAGTACCGCAGCGGCCTCAAGCGCGTCCTGCGCCACACGCACCTCACCCCCGCCAACGCCCCGGAAGAACTCGGCACGTTCCTGTTCGCGCCGCGTGCCCGCCCGCGTTACGCAACACCCCTGCTGGAGACGTGGCGCCGGGCCCACTACGAGAAGGCGGCGCTGTACGAGCTGCCCTACACGGCCGCCGAGGGGTTCGCCGCCCGGCACGGCATACCCCGGGACGTCTTCCTGGAGCGCATGGCCCCGCGGCTGACCCGCCTTGAGACCCTCCGGCTGCAGCAGTCCGCGCGGGCGCTCGGGGCCACGGCGGTGCAGACCGACCTGGCCGGGATGCCGCTGACCCGCCTGGCGGCCTACGTGCTGTCGCTGCCGCTGGAGGACCGCCTGCGCCGGCGTGCCGAGCTGACCCGCGCCCTGGAGTCCGCCGCCGGCCGGGTGGCCGGCGCCCACCGGGGAACCTGGGGGAAGGTCACCGCCGTCCTGGACGACAGCTTCTCCTCCTTCGGGTCGGTCCACAAGCGCCGGCGGCCGCTGGCCGTGGCACTGGCCTGCCACCATCTGCTCGCGGCCCTCGCCGGCGAGTACACCGCGCTGTGGACGTCCGGGCGGACCGACGCGCTGCTGGCGTACCCGTACGGGCCGACGCCGGTGGGCCGGCGGATCCTCGACGCGCTGGAGACCGCCCCGGACCGGCTGGTGATCGTCTCCGACGGATGGGACAACGCGCCTCCCGGCCTGGCGGGCGAAGTGCTGCGCGTCTGGCGCACCCGCCTCGACCCCGGGCGCCGCACCGGCGTCGTGCACCTCAACCCGGTCTACGACGCGGCCGGTTTCGACGTGCGCCGGCTCGCCGCGACCGTGCCCACCGCGGGCATCCGGGACGCCGAGGACCTTCCTGCCCTCGTGGAACTCGCCCAGTTCGCGGAAGGCCGCACCGGCCTGGCCGAGCTCACCGCGTACATGGACACCCGTGCGGCCCTCATGACGGCCGGACACGACCGGGAACGGGCACGATGACCACCACACTGGACCTGACCGGTCTCACCGCCCGCCCCGCCCAGGTCTGGGGTGCCGTCCGCCTGGTCCCGCTCGTCCGCGACGAGCCCATCGGCGACCTCCGTCTGCACGCCGAGCTCTACGGCGAGGCGGCCGGCCTGGTCGAGACCGGCCCGCGTCACGCCTACCTGTCGTACGTTCCGCACGGGTTCGTCGCCACGTGGACCGGTGACGGCACGCCGGCGGCCGCCTACGGCACACAGCTCACCGCCGACCACGACCAGGGCCCCGCCGCCACGATGGGCCTGCGCTTCCACCGCCGGACGGCCCGCCGCCAGGCCAAGGACCGGCTGCGGTTCCTCCCCATGCACCTGTCCCTGGAGGGCTACCTGGCACTGCACTCCGGCGGTCCCACGATCGCCTGGGAGGAGTGGTCGCAGCGTGCGATCGGCCAGGGCCTCTCCCCACGGGCCGAGGAGGCCTACGCGGGAGACGAGGTACGGGGACTCGACGACGCGCTGCGCCTCTTCGAGATCCACCCCGGCCAGTGCGGCGTGATGGTGTACGTCGCCGACGCACTCGCTGCCGCGTTCGCGGTCCCGCATCCCGACGACTACCGCGCCCTGCACCCGACGCTCCTGCAGGACCTGTACGGCGAACTGATCCACCACTACGGCACGCTGGTGCTCCCGGTCGCGGACTTCCGCGCCCGGATCGCCGACACGCGCATCGGATCCCTGGACGACCTGCGCAGGGCGGCCGCCGAGCAGGAGGAGGCCTGGGCGCGGTTCCACGACACGACCATGGCCGCCGGACTGCTGGGGCACGCGTACACCTGGCAGTCCGTCTACCGGATGGGGCGCTTCACGCTCGCGCGCTTCCGGCCGCCGTTCCGTCCCAAGGAGGAGAACCACATCGGCGAGGCCATCACCGACGACAGCGGCCGGATCGCCTACCTCAAGACGTTCCGGCTGTCGGAGAGCCAGGTCCGCCGCGGCCACCTGCTCGACAGGCTCGCCGCCCACGACTGGCACCTGCCGGCCACGGCGGCCGGTCTCGGGATCGACACCGCCCAGTTGGGACTGCGTCTGGAGGCCGCCGGCTTCGCCTTCCTGCTCCGCCAGGACGTGCTGGACGGATACCGCAAGCGGGCCCGCACCGGGACGGGATGAGCGGCGGCCCGTCGCCGTTTCAGGAGCGCGGCCGTGCCGCCGTGCCGCCGATGTGGTCCCGCACCTGCCGGTAGACCCCGGCGTCGTCGGTGAAGGCCGTGTGCTGCAGGCACGGGGTCCGCGTGTTCACCGCGCCGGTGAGGGCCACGGTGCCACCAGGCTGGTTGATCATGTCGCAGGAGGACCACCAGGTGGCGTAGCGGACGGGCCCCGGGGTCTCGTCGCCCGCGTTCAGCGCGTTGAGGAACGCGGAGCCCGGACGCATCTCGGCGCACGAGGTGCCGCCGCACCAACGGGCGGTTTCCGTGCCGTGGTTGGGGCCGGCGAGGGACACCCAGGCGTCCACCTTCGCGTCGCCGCCGAGGTTCTTGAGGTAGTGGCGGGACGACAGGGAGCCCATGGAATGCGTGACCAGGTCCACCCGGGAGGCCCCGCTCGCGGCCAGGACGCGGTCGATCTCGGTGGCGAGCTGCGCGGCGGTGGTGGCGTTGGACTGCGACGTCGGGTAGGTCCACCGGTACAGGCGGCCGGCCGGCCAGCCGTCCGCCCCGAACCGGGCGGCCATGGTGTTCCAGGCCGTACCGTCGCTGTTCCAGCCGTGTACGAAGACCACCGGATCGGGCGTCTCGGCAGGGGCCGCCGGGACGGCCGCGGCCGGAACGGCACAGACGGCCATCACCGTCAGGACGGCGGGGAGGGAGCGGAGCAGAGGCGTGTTCACGGCCCGTTTGTAGCGGTCCTCCCCGGCCCTTCCCGTGCCCCTGCCGTGGACGCTCACCCGTCCGGCCGCCGCCGTTCACCCCAGGAACGTTTCCGCCGCGAGGACCTCAGTCGTCGGCGAGCTGCAGGGCCAGGGCGTAGTGCTCGCCGTCCGTCCCCGCGAGCAGGCTGTCGAACACCGGGGTCAGGCCGTTCACGGCGCCGCCCGCGGCGTCGTGGTTGGTCCACCAGCTGCCCTCCGGTCCGAGCAGGGACACCACCCGGTCCGCCGCGCGCTCCGCGGTGTCCGCCGGCAGGTGCCGGTGGGACGGCCACAGCAGGTCGACGGCGGCGAGCCGGGCCAGGAACCCGGCGGCCTCGTGCGGCTCCAGCGGCTCCAGGGCGGCGCACAGCCGCGGGAGGGGCGGAGGGGCGTATCCGGGGAAGTAGCGCCGCCAGGCCCCGTCGGCCGCCGCCCCGGCCAGCAGTGCGCGGATCCGGTCCGCCAGCTCGGGCAGGTCGGGCTCCGGCTCGGTGAACCGCCCGGCCGCCACGTACACCCGCGCCGGTGTCCGCAGTTCCGCCATCCGCGCTTCCAGCTCCGGGAGGATCCCGGTGGACTTCACGGGGAGGTCCTGCCGGACGGCGGGGCCGGCTCCGCGGGTCCGGGGCGGTCGTCGAAGTCCACCGAGGCGGCGCCGCGGTCGCGTTGGCGGCGGTCGATCAGGACCATGGAGCCGATGCCCCGGCCGGCGGGCAGGCCGTCCCGTGCGATGCGCGCGAGGAGCCGCGCGAGCCCCCGCCGGTGGATTCCGAAGACGCGGGGTGAGGCCAGCCGCCGCCGGGCGTGCTGGCCGGACAGCGCTTCCCGGGGGCCGACGTCGAGCACGACCATGTGCAGGGGGCGCCGGCCCCGGTGGGCCGTGTAGGCGAGCCATCGGCGCATCCACGGCCTGGTGCCGCAGTCGTGTATGAGGAGGGGGTGGCCCAGGCGCATCCGGGAACGCGTCCACCGCATGTGGCTCAGCCGTGCCCAGGGCCGGTACACCGCGTAGGGGAGCCAGGCGGGCATCCGCGACTCGAAGGCCGTGCGGGTGGCGCGGGGATCGACGACCTCGGCGGCGGGGGACCACGCGCGCAGCAGGGTGCTCTTGCCGCTGCCGGGAAGTCCGGCGACGACGACGGCCGCGTTGGGCGGGTAGGACAGCCTGATGTCGCCGTCGGCCCCGCCCCGGAGGTCGACGACCCCCCGGGGGCGTATGCGGCGGCCGGGGCACGCGCTGCCCGGCTGCCGTACGGCCTCCCCGGACCGCTGTGCCCGCTGTGCCCGCTGTGTCGGGTCCTCGGTGCTGGTGGGTGTGCTCACAGGTGAACTGCCGTTCGGAGGGGGCCGGGGAAGAACCCGAGGCTACCCGAGTCGGCGGCGGGGCTCCCGGCCGGAGGCCGCTTCCCGGCGCGAGCGGTCCGCGGGACACTGGCGCGATGTCGCAGCCGCCGCAGCCGCCGCCCGAAGCCGTCCCGGAGCCGATCACGGCCGAGCCTCCGCACACCGCCGAGCGCCCCCTCATCACGCAGTCGTGGCTGGACCTGGCCTTCCTGCACTGGGCCGTCGACCCCGCCGACGCCGCCCCGCTGCTGCCGGCCGGTACCGTGCCGGACACCCTCGACGGGGTCACGTACGTCGGCCTGGTGGCGTTCCGGATGCACGAGGTCGGATGGTTCCGCCTCCCCGGCGTCCCCTACCTCGGGTCCTTCCCGGAGACCAACGTCCGCCTCTACTCGGTCGACTCGCACGGCCGGCGGGGCGTGGTGTTCCGCTCGCTGGACGCCTCCCGGCTGGTCCCGGTGGCCGTCGGGCGGGTCGCGTTCCGCCTCCCGTACGTCTGGTCGCGCATGACGGTCCGCCACGGCAGCGGCGGCACCGTCACGTACAGCAGCCGCCGGCGCCGGCCCGGGGCGGCCGGCGCGTACAGCCGGATCACCGTGCGGATCGGCGAACGGGTCACCGAGCCGACCGCGCTGGAGCACTTCCTGACCGCCCGCTGGGGCATGCACACCGCGTTCCGCGGCCGGTCGCTGTACCTCCCGAACAGCCACCCGCGCTGGCCGCTGCACCGTGCCGGGCTCCTCCACTGCGACGAGACCCTGGTGGCCGCCGCGGGCCTGCCCGCCCCGGCCGGGCCGCCCGCCAGCGTGCTCTGGTCCCCAGGGGTCCCGGTGCGGTTCGGGCCGCCACCGCGCCGCGTTCCCGCAGGACATCCCGGATGAAACCCTCCTGATCTAGGGTGCCCCCATGGATCACGAGAGTGCCGCCGGACCGGCGGGGGACCCGCGGTTCGCGGCCGCCCGCCTCAAGGAGCGCATCTACGCGACGATCACGATCATCTCGGTGGTCATCGGGCTGCGGGCCTCCGCGCACGTGGACGCGGCAGGTGCGGCCGCCACGCTCCTCACCACCGCCGTCGGGCTGTGGCTGGCGGCGGTCGTAGCCGACCAGCAGGCCCACCGGGTGGTGCACGGCCGGCTCGCCACCGGCCACGAGCTGCGCGGGATCCTGTCCGTCAGCAGCCCGCTGCTGCTGTCCGCCGTGGGCCCGCTGGTGCTCGTCGCCTCCGCCGCGCTGGGCGTGATGCGCGTCGACACGGCACTGCTCGCGGCGGCGGTCGTCAGCGTCACCGGCCTGTTCGTCTGGGGCTGCTACGGCGGGGTGCGCATGGGCGGCGGCATCCTCGCCGCCCTCCTGGCCGGGGCCCTGGACGCCGCGATCGGCCTGGCCGTCGCCCTGGTGAAGGCCTTCGCCGGGCATTGAACACCCGCGGGGCGCCGGGGCCGTCGCGGTTGCGGTGACGGTTGCGGTCGCCGTTGCGGCAGAGTGGGCGCGGAAGTCCCCCGTCCGGGGCCGCACGAGGAGAAGATCACCTGCCATGAGCACCAGGTCCACGCCCTTCGACGAACTCGACCGGCAGATCGTCGCGACCCTGATGGACAACGCCCGGGCGAGTTTCGCGGAGATCGGGGCGGCCGTCGGCCTGTCGGCGACCGCCGTCAAGCGGCGGGTGGACCGGCTGCGCAAGGCCGATGTGATCACCGGGTTCCGGGCCACGGTCCGGCCGGCCGCGCTGGGCTGGCGTACCGAGGCGTACATCGAGGTGTACTGCGACAGCGCGGCGCCGCCCCGGCGCCTCGCGGAGGTCGCGCGCAAGTACCCGGAGATCGCGGCGGCGATGACGGTGACGGGCGCGGCCGATGCGCTGCTGCACGTCAGGGCGACCGACGTGGAGCACTTCGAGGAGGTGCTGGAGCGGATCCGCAGCGAGCCGTTCATCCGCAAGACGATCAGCTACATGGTCCTGTCGCACCTGCTGCCGGAGAGCCCCGAGGCCGGGGCCAGTGCCTCGGCGCCGGCCGAAGCCGCCGCGCGGGCGGCCGAGGGCGCAGCAATCCTGCTCTGAGGGGAACGTACGCGCAGGATTCCTGCTCCGGTACGCAGCACTTCGTTCTTGTCGCGCTGACCTGCCGCTTCCTACGGTGGGGCCACTCCCCCAGTCGTCACCGCAGGAAGCGGAGGAAGCTCTGTGCCCGTAGGACCCGCAGGCCCCGTAGGACCCGTAGCCCCAGCAGGGCGGCCAAGGCGCTATGTGATGTGTGAGCCTCGCTATTTCGACGTGCGCTACGCCATCAACCCGTGGATGGACGTCCGCACCCCGGTCGACGTTCCCCTGGCCCGTGCGCAGTGGCGGGCCCTGGTCGAGGCGTACCGCGCCCACGGCCACACGGTCGAGACGGTCGCCCCCGTGGCGGGCCTGCCCGACATGGTGTTCGCGGCGAACGCGGCCCTCGTGTCGGGCGGCCGGGTCTTCGGGTCCTCCTTCCACGCCGCCGAGCGCCGGCCGGAGTCCGCCGAGTACGAGGCCTGGTTCAAGGCCGCCGGATACGAGGTCCACCGCTCGGAGGCGGTCTGCGAGGGCGAGGGCGACCTCGTTCCCGCCGGCCGGTTCGTACTGGCCGGCACGGGCTTCCGTACCCAGCGGGCCGCGCACCGCGAGGTGCAGGAGTTCCTCGGGCGGCCGGTGATCGGGCTCGAACTGGTCGACCCGCGCTTCTACCACCTGGACACCGCTCTGTTCTTCCTCGGTGAGGAGGAGGGCGTCGCGGGCGGCGCGGCCGGCGGGGGGAACGTCGCGTACTACCCGGCGGCGTTCTCCCCCGGCAGCCGGGAGGTGCTCCGGTGGCTCTATCCGCATGCGGTGATCGCCACCGAGGAGGACGCCCTGGCCTTCGGCCTCAACTCCGTGTCGGACGGCCGCAACGTCTTCGTCGCCCCGCAGGCCCACGGCCTCGTCGACGGGCTCGCCGACCGTGGATACGTTCCCGTCCCCGTCGACCTGTCGGAATTCCGCAAGGCCGGCGGGGGAATCAAGTGCTGCACCCTGGAGATCCGCTCATGACGTCCACCGCCGCTGCCCCCGCCCCTGCTCCTGCTCCTGCTCCTGCCGCCACCGCGGCGCGCTCGTCGGCACAGCTGATCCGCGCCGAGGAACCGGTCCTCGCGCACAACTACCACCCCCTGCCCGTGGTCGTGGCGCGAGCGGAGGGCAGCTGGGTGGAAGACGTCGAGGGCCGCCGCTACCTCGACATGCTGGCCGGCTACTCGGCCCTGAACTTCGGGCACCGCCACCCCGCCCTCGTCGAGGCCGCCCACCGCCAGCTCGACCGGGTCACGCTCACCTCGCGCGCCTTCCACAGCGACCGGCTGGCCGGCTTCGCCGAGCGCCTCGCCGAGCTGACCGGTCTCGACATGGTGCTGCCGATGAACACGGGTGCCGAGGCCGTGGAGAGCGCCGTCAAGGTGGCCCGCAAGTGGGCGTACGAGGTCAAGGGCGTCGCGCCGGACCGGGCGACGATCGTGGTGGCGGACGGCAACTTCCACGGCCGTACGACGACCATCGTGAGCTTCTCGACGGACCGGACGGCCCGCTCCGGCTTCGGCCCCTTCACCCCCGGCTTCCGTGTCGTGCCCTACGACGACCTGGCCGCCCTGGAAGCGGCGATCGACGAGACGACCGCCGCCGTGCTGATCGAGCCGATCCAGGGCGAGGCCGGCGTGCTCATCCCCGGCGACGGCTACCTCGCCGGGGTGCGGGAACTGACCCGGCGCACGGGGTGCCTGTTCATCGCCGACGAGATCCAGTCGGGCCTGGGGCGCACGGGCCGCACCCTGGCCGTCGACCACGAATCGGTCGTGCCGGACGTCCTGCTGCTGGGCAAGGCGCTGGGCGGCGGCATCGTCCCGGTCTCCGCCGTCGTCGCCCGGCGCGAGGTGCTCGGCGTCCTGCGGCCGGGCGAGCACGGGTCGACCTTCGGCGGCAACCCCCTGTCGGCGGCGGTCGGTTCGGCCGTCCTGGACCTGCTGGAGACGGGCCAGTACCAGCGGCGCGCCGCCGAGCTGGGGGCCGTGCTCGACCGCGGCCTCGCCGAGATCGGCCGCGCGGGCGGCGCCGTCACCGCCTACCGGGCGCGGGGCCTGTGGGCGGGCGTGGACGTCGACCCGGCGCTCGGTACGGGGCGGCAGATCAGCGAACGGCTGCTCGCCGAGGGCGTCCTGGTCAAGGACACGCACGGCTCCACGATCCGGCTGGCTCCGCCGCTGACCATCACGGAGGAGGAACTCGGCACCGCGCTCGCCGCCCTCCGGAAGGTCCTGGCCTAGGCCTTCGCCCCCCCGACCGGATCTGATTCATCGTGCACGTACCGCGTGCCAGCATGTGGGCGGCGAGATCGCTCGCCGGAGTACCCCGACTTCGAAGGAGTACGTTCTTGACCGCCCACATCCGGCCCGGTACGGGCCCCCGGTCGTTACTGGCGCTGCTGACAGCCCTCTGCGCGGTCGTCGGAGTCACCGCGCTCGGCGCGGGATCCGCGGCGGCGGCCGATCAGCGCCGCCCGGTCTACGCCATCGCGCACCGCGTCGACACCCTGGACGGCGTGGACGCCGCTCTCAAGCACGGTGCCAACGGCATCGAGATCGACGTCTGCGCCTGGTGGAACCCGAACGAATGGCGTGCCTACCACGACTGTTCCTCCGCCGGTGACAACCGGCTGGGCCCCGGCTTCGACAGCATGATCGACCGCATCCTCTCCCATGCCGGTGCGGGGCGTCGCCTGTCGCTGGTCTGGCTGGACATCAAGGACCCCAACTACTGCGGGGAGCGGGAGAACCGCGGCTGCAGCGTCGCCGGACTGCGGGACAAGGCGCAGCGGCTGACCGCTGCCGGGATCCAGGTGCTCTACGGGTTCTACGAGTACCACGGCGGCAGCAACCCGGACGTCGGGGGCCGGGGCTGGAAGAGCCTGGAAGGCAGGCTCGGCGCGCTGGAGGGCATCACGACGACCGGCACCCGCGACCAGGTCCGGGGCGCGTTCGACCGGTCCGGCTCCGGATTCCCCGCCGGCCGCCGGGTGATGGACTACGGCGACAGCGACATCACCAAGGGGTTCGGCAACTGCACCGAAGCCACCTACTACACCTGTGCGGAGCTCAAGAAGGGTGCCGGGGACCGGGACGCCGGACGGCTCGCGGCCACCCTGTCCTGGACCACGACGTACAACGACCCCTGGTACGTGGACAAGCTGCTGGGCGACGGGCGCGTGGACGGCATCATCGCCGGCTACGGGGCCTTCACCGGGGTGCGGGAGTACGACGACGGCTGGCAGTGCGCCAACTCCGTCGGCCTGGTCCGTGACTGGGTGAACCGCCACGGCGGCACGCACCGCATGGCCACCCCCGGGGACCGCCTGTTCAGGTAGGGCGCGGCACCCGCCCGCCCGGCGCCGCTGCCGGATCCGCTGCCGGAGCCGTTGCCTGGGCTGTGGGGACGGAATCGGGCGTGGGGAGCGGTGCGGTGCGGATCGAGCGTCAGGCGCTGGCTCCGGCGGCCGTCCTGCTGTCGCAGCTCGTGGACGGCGACGAGGAGAGCTTCAACCTGGCCCTCGCCGATGCCCTCGAAGCCCACCGGGACCGCTTCCGGGTGGCCGACCGGGCCGACGGACCCGACGCCGCGGTCGGCCTCGACGTCCTGGCGCCGGCCTGCCACGCCCGCCGGCGCGGCTGGGACGTCCGGGTCAGGTCCCCCTACCTGCCCGGGCGGCTCCTCAAGGCCGCCGAAGCCGGCTGGCCGGGGCGTCCGGGGGCCTGGTGCAGCCCCTCCAGGAGGCGGTCCAGCGCCTGCTCCGCGCCCTGCGCGTCTCCGCCCCGCGCGATCCAGAGCGCGGCCTCGTTCATGGCTCCCGAAAGCAGCCTGGCCAGGGGCTGGACCGGCTGGTCGGCGATGGTCCCCGCCGCGGCGAGCGCCGTGAGGGCCTCGGCGAGGTGGCGGGCCGAGGACTCCTCGTCCATGGCCCGCCATTCGTCCCAGCCCAGCACGGTCGGTGCGTCGACCAGCAGGATCTGCCGCACCGCCGGGTCGGTCCCCGCCGCCAGGAAGGCCCGGCAGCCGGCCCGGAGCTGCTCCCAGAGGTCCTCGTGCCGCTCCGCCGCGGCCGCGACGTGCTCGCCCAGTTCCTGCTGGACCTGGGCGACGACCGCCCGGAAGAGCCCCGCCTTGCTGTCGAAGTGGTGGTAGGCCGCCCCCTTGGTGACCCCGGCGGCCCGGGCCACCTCCGCCAGCACCACGTGGTGGTACCCCGCCTCTGCGAACCGCCGCCGTCCTTCGGCCAGCAGTGCCTGCCGCGTGGCCTCCCGCTGCTCCGCCCGGTTGAGCGCCATCGAGGGCACCCCCTTCCCATTTCGCGTACCGAGGGTATGCTAACGCCATAACTCACATACCCCGGGTATGCGAAATGAACCGACCGGCGACTCGAAGGGCCTCAGCCATGACGATCGAAGCCACCACCCCTCCCCCGGCCAAGCTCGGCGGCTTCTACCCGGTGCTCGCCACCCGGGACGTCACGGCCTCGCGCGACTTCTACACCCGCCACCTCGGCTTCGTGGTGACGTTCGAAGCGGACTGGTACGTCAGCCTGCGCCGCCCCGACGCCCCGCAGTACGAGCTGGCCCTCCTCGCCCACTCCCACCCGACCGTCCCCGACGGCCACCGGGTCGCGCTCGGCGGCGGTCTGCTGCTGAACTTCGAGGTGGACGACGTGGACGGCGAACACCGGCGGCTCGTGGTGGAGGGCGGCCTGCCCGAGGTGCTGTCCCTGCGCACGGAGGAGTTCGGCCAGCGCCACTTCATCGTGGCCGCCCCCGACGGAGTGCTCGTCGACGTCATCACCGTCGTCCCGCCGACCGGGGAGTACGCCGCCCAGTACACCGACGCACCGCCGGCCGGGGAACCCGTCCCCCAACACGACACGATCGGCTGGCGTCCACGGCCATGGGTGAACTGATCGACGCGACATCACGGCCGCACGGGTCCTCGCGGGCCGCCTCGGCGGGGGCGGCAGCAGGAGCGGTAACCTTCCCCTCGCCGGTGAGCGGGGCGCGACGAGCCGGCGTTCCGATTCCGCTCGTTCCCGAAGAGGACACCACGCACATGTTCACGGTCAACGAATACTTCGACGGCACGGTCAAGTCGATCGCCTTCAACCAGGAGCAGGGCCCGGCGACCATCGGCGTCATGGCTCCCGGCGAGTACGAGTTCGGCACGGCCGCCCCGGAGGTCATGCACGTCGTCAGCGGCGCCCTGACGGTCAGGCTCCCCGGCTCCGCCGAGTGGGAGACCTTCTCCTCCGGCAGCCACTTCAAGGTGCCGGGCGACAGCAAGTTCCAGCTCAAGGTGACGGCCGAGACCGCCTACCTCTGCGAATACCGCTAGTCACCGGGCGGGCGGCGCGCACACATCACCCGACTTCACCCGGTCGGGTGAACGTCGTCGCGTACGCCCGCAGCGGGCCTTGGAGCCGGGGTCGGAGGGCGTCGCGTGCGGCCTAGACTCCCCGCACATGTCGCTATGGCTCCTCAACCATTTCAGCACCTCCGTCCTGGCCGTGGTCGCCGTCGGCGGGACCGTCCTCCTGGCCGTCGCCGGCAGCGTGCTCCTGCGCCGGCGGCACCCGTCGCTGGCCCGCGGGGAGCACAACGACATGGTCGGCGTGACCCTGGGGATGTTCGGCGCCATCTACGGGATCATCCTCGCGTTCGTGATCGTCACCCTGTGGACGCAGCTGGAGGAGGCCCAGACCATCGTCGCCTCCGAGGCCACCAGCGCGGCGCTCATCTCCCGTGACGCCGCCGCGTTCCCCGAGCCGGTGCGGGCCCGGCTCGACGGGGCCGTGAGCGGTTACGTGCACGCCGTCGTCGAGGACCAGTGGCCCCGGATGCGGGCGGGGAACCCCAGTTACGGGGCCACGGAGGCCCACTTGCAGGACGCGTTCCGGTTGCTCCAGACGTACGCCCCGCAAAGCCAGTCGGAGCAGGTCTTCTACGAGCAGGCCGTCGGCCACCTCGACGACGTGGCCGCCCAGCGCCGCGCCCGCATCACCATGGCCAGCCGGGAACTGCCCGTCCTGCTCCAGGCGTTGGCCTTCGGCGGTGCACTGGTCCTGATCCCCCTCACGTTCCTCTACGGTCTGCGGAAGCTGCGGGTGCAAATCCTGTTCGTCGCCTCGGTGGCCGGGCTCGTCGGCTTCAGCCTGCTGCTGGTCTTCGTCCTGGACCGGCCCTTCTCCGGTGACCTCAGCGTGAGTCCCCTCCCCTATCGGGAAGGGTCCCTCGCCCGTTACTGGACGTCCTGAGCCGGCTCCGCCGGGTCCCTTTCGGCGGCGACGGCCGCGGCGGACAGCAGGGTGGCTCCGGCGAGGGTGCCCCACAGGGCGGCCGGGCCGTGGGGGGCGAGGGCGGTGATCGCGGCCGGGGACACGGCGAGGCCGAAGCCGGTGGAGAGTTCGAAGCGGGCGAGGGTGCGTCCCAGGACGCGGGGCGGGGCGAGGGCCGTCACGAGGGCGGTGGCGCTGCCGGCGTAGACGATCTCGCCGAGGGTGCAGGCGACGGAGACGGCGGCGACGGCGGGGGCGGCCCATCCGCCACCCTCCCCCGCTCCCAGCGACGTCACCGCGAGGAAGCCCGCGTAGGACGCGGCGAGGACGGCGCCGGCGACGGCCAGGGCGGTGCGCCGGGCGTAACGGGACATCAGGACTGTGACCGGGACCTGGAGCGTGACCACCAGCACCGTGTTGGCCACGAAGATCGCCGCCGCCCACACCGGTGAGGCGTGCAGCTGGGTCAGCAGGACCAGCGGGAGGGCGATCTCGGGGACGTTGAGACAGAAGACGTAGACCACGTTGGCGGCCAGCAGGGCGCGCATGCGGGGCGGGGCGTCCTGCCGGCCCGCCGGAGCGACGAGCCGGGCCGGCTCGCGTTCCGCGCGTACGCGGACCGACCACGCCAGGCCGGCGGCCGCCAGGTAGGCCAGTCCCGTGACGGCCGCCAGTGCCCGCAGGGCCGAGGTCCCGCCCGCCAGGCAGGCCATGGCCAGGAGCGCCCCCACCCCGAGCCCCGCGTTGCGCAGGGCTCGTCCGGCCGCGAGGGCGGTGTCCCGTTCACGGCCGTGGGAAAGGGTGGCGACGAGCGCCGCGTGGGCGGCCGGCCAGGCCTGGTTGCCGATGCCGAGGAGGAGGGCCGCGGCCGCGAACGGCCAGACGCGGCCCGTGGGGGTCGCCACCAGTACGGCCACGCCCAGCACGCGCACCAGCATCGACGCGGCGACGACGGTGCTGCGGGCGCCGCGGTCCAGCCACCGCCCGACGGCGGGCGTCGACAGCAGGCCGACGACGATGCCGGCCGTCATGGCGAGGCCGGTGGCGGACGCGGAGAGGCCGAGCACCGTCACTCCGTACAGGAGGAGGAAGGGTCTGAGCAGGCCGGTGCCGAGGGCGTCGACGGTCAGGGCGACGGCGTAGCGGGGGCCGCCGGAGGCGCGCAGGACGGCGCGGGCCCTCGGTGTGCGGGTGGCGGCGGGGGCGGGGGTGCTCGTGGCTGTCATGGGGTGAACGGTGGGTTCACCGGCCCGGCCGGGCACGTCGGTTGACGGAGATCGTCAACAGTCGTCGGCGCCGGCCGGCGGGGCGGGGATGATGTGCGGATGACGTTGAGGATCGACATCGCCGGCATGCCGTCCGAGGGGCTGCGGTTCGCCGCGTCCCCGCTGGCCGAGCTGACCGCGATGCTGCACGTGCTCGCCGAACCGGGGCACCATCCGGAGTTCGCCGCGTGGGCCTCCGACGTGTGGGCGGGGCTGCGGCCGGGGCTGGCCGAGCGGTTGCGGGAGGCGGAGTTCCTCTGGCGCACGTCCCAGGCCGACTTCATGCTGCCGGCCCGGCCCCGGGCGACGCTCGGGGAGGAACTGGACGACGTCGACCGGATCGACGACGAGCGGTACGTGTCCGCCGCGCTGGTCACCACGTGCGGGAACCGGATCCACTTCGCTTCCCCGTCGCCCCTCACCGACGCCGCCGCGCGCGACCTGGCCCTCGACCTGGCCCAGGCACGGGGCGTGCGCCAGGAGGCCTTCGCGGAACGGCTGCTCGCCGACCCGGCGGCGGTGCGGGCGCGCGTCCGCGGCACCCTGGAGGCCTGTGGCGAGGCCTTCTTCGACGCGGCCTGGGCCGACGCCGCCGTCAGGCTCGCCACGGACCTGCGTCTGAAGAACGACCTGCTGAGGCGGCAGGGACCCGGGGCGGCCCTCGCCTCGGTCTCCGGCGCGGTCACCCTGGCTCCGGACGGCGACGCCATCCTCGTGGACAAGCTGCTGGACAAGGCGACGACCGCCCACGGCAGCGGCGTCACCTTCATTCCGAGCGTCTTCGGCCGGCCGCACCTGGCGATGGTGCACGCGCCCGGCTGGCAGCCGGTGGTCCAGTACCCGGTGGACGGGCCCGGCCCGTCGGAGCCGGTCTCCCTGGAGACGGTCAGCCTGCGGCTGGAGGCCCTCGCCCACCCGGCCCGGCTGCGCCTGCTGCGCACCCTGGCCCGCGGCCCGCACACCAACGGCGAACTGGCCCACGCCTGGGACCTGACGCCCCCGGAGGTGTCGCGGCACGTGGCCCTGCTGCGGCGGGCGGGGCTGCTGACGGCCCGCCGGGAGGGGCGGTACGTGCGGTACAGCCTCAACCTGTCGGACCTGTCGGCGCTGGGGACCGACCTGCTGGCGGCCGTCCTGCGGTGAGGGCGGGCCGGGGGGCGGGGGCGGGGGGTGTGGGATCAGCGGTTGCCGGGGCCGCTCGTCACGGTCGTCCACGTGCCGCCGGTGACCGTGTACACCATCAGCCGGCGGTTGCGCGGATCGCCGTACTCGTCGAAGGCCACGCGGCCGGTCACACCGTCGAACCCGAGCCCCGACACCGCCGCGCGGGCCTCGGCGGTGAAGCGGCCTCGCCGGCCGGCCCGGTGGGGGTGCCGGAACATCCACGAGGGGCACCCGCCGGCCCCCGGTGGCGGTACCGTACCCTCCGCTGTCATGGACATGAATCAAGCCGGGCAGGCCGGAACCGATGCCCCGGCCCGCGCCGCACGGTTCGACTACACCCCCGCCGCCGCGGACTACGACAAGGCCCTGTGGCGCTACACCCTCGGCACCTGGCCGGGACGCACCAGGCACCTGCCGGTCCTCGGCGCCGCCGCGGCCATCGTGTTCGCCGTCCGGGCCTGGAAGTCGCACTTCGACGACACCCAGATCGTCATCGCGGGCACGCTCTGCGCGCTCGCCGTGATCGTCGTGCGCCAGTGGGGCCGCCGGCACCGGGCGCGCGACCAGTTCGCCTCCCACGCGGAGCACGGCGCGTGCCTCACCACGATCGACGAGGACGGGCTGACCACCACCGGCACGTCCGGCCGGACCGTCACGGAGGACTGGAACAGCTACCCCTGGTGGTTCGAGACGCCCGAACTGTTCGTCCTCACCGGCAGCATGGAGTTCTTCTTCGTACTGCCCAAACGCGGTGCGGCCGCCCCCGACGACCTCGACCGGGCCCGTGCGCTGTTCGCCCGGCACCTGCGACGCCTCTGACCGGGCCGGCCGGCCCGCACGGAACATGAGTCCGAACGTGAGTCCGACTCCCCTCTCGCGGCGGACGGCCGCCGTCGGCCACTGCCACCTCGACGGCCTGCTGGCCGTGTGGGTCGCCGTCGTCGGCTCGGCCGTCGTCGGTGCGCTGCTGTTGCTGCCCGTAGGGGTCGGCCACCGGCTGCTGCCCCCGGCCGCGGGCGCGCTGCGCCGGTGCGCCGACCTCGCGCGGCAGCGGGCGGCCCGCCGGGCGGGGGTGCCGATCCCGCTGCCCGATCCGCTGCCGCGCGCGGCGGGGGCCCGCGCGGTCCTGGCCGACGCGGGGTTCTGGCGGGACCTGGCCTGGGCGTGGCTGGAGCCCCTGGTGGGCGGCCTGCTGCTCGCCGTACCCCCGTCCCTCGTGGTGTACGGGCTGTTCGGGGTGCTCGTCCAGCCCTTCGTGTGGCGGCTGCTGGGCGACGGCAACTGGTACGCGTTCGTACCCGTGCACGGCACCGGCACGGTGCTCGCGGCCGCGGCGCTGGGGCTCGCCTTCACGGCCGGGGGCCTCCTCCTCGCACCGCCCGTCCTGCGGCTGCACGCCCGCTGGGGCCGACAGCTCCTCGCCGCGCCGCGCGGCACCGAACTCCGGCGCCGCATCGAGCGGTTGACGGAGACCCGGGCCGAGGCCCTGGACGGCCGGGCCGCCGAACTCCAGCGCATCGAACGGGACCTGCACGACGGGGCGCAGGCCCGGCTCGTCGCCCTGGGGATGCGCCTGGACAGTGCGTCGCGCCTGCTCCAGGACGATCCGGCGGCGGCCCTGAGCGCAATGGCGGAGGCGCGCGAGCTGTCCGCCCGAGCCCTGCAGGACCTGCGCGACCTGGTCCGGGGCATCCAGCCGCCGGTCCTCACCGACCGGGGCCTCGGCGACGCGGTGCGCTCCCTGGCCCTGGACAGCTTCCTCGACGTGACGGTCGAGGTCCGGCTGCCGGGGCGGCTGCCTGCCGCGGTGGAGTCGGCCGCCTACTTCGCGGTCAACGAACTGCTCGCGAACGCGGCGAAGCACTCGGGCGCCGGGCGCGTGGAGATCGTCCTCGTGCACGACGGGGCGGCGGCCGGCGGTCCGCGGCTGCGTGTCACCGTCACCGACGACGGGCACGGCGGGGCGGACCCCTCCCGGGGGACCGGACTGCTCGGCGTCCGGAGGCGGTTGGCTACCTTCGACGGGAACCTCGCCCTGCACAGCCCGCCGGGCGGTCCGACCACTGCCACCCTGGAGATCCCGTGCGCGTCGTCCTCGCCGAAGACCTCTTCCTCCTGAGGGACGGCCTGGTCCGTACGCTCACCGAGCACGGCTTCGACGTCGTCGCCGCGGTGGACAACGGCCCCTCCCTGCTGCGCGCCCTGCTGGAGCACCGGCCGGACGTCGCGGTCGTCGACGTGCGCCTGCCCCCGGGGTTCACCGACGAGGGTCTGCAGGCCGCACTGGAGGCCCGCCGCCACCATCCCGGTCTCCCGGTCCTCGTGCTGTCCCAGTACGTCGACCAGCTCTACGCCAACGAGCTCCTGGCGAGCGACGACGGCGGCGTGGGCTACCTGCTCAAGGACCGGGTCACCGACACCGGCCAGTTCGTCGACGCCGTACGCCGCGTCGCCGGCGGCGGCACCGTACTGGACCGGCAGGTGATCGGCCGGCTGCTGTCCCGCGGTGACGCCCGCGGCACCATCTCCGCCCTGACCCCGCGCGAACGCGACGTCCTGGAGCTGATGGCGGAGGGGCGCTCCAACGCCGCCATCGCGGGCACCCTCCACCTCAGCGAGAGCGCCGTCGCCAAGCACACGGCGAACATCTTCACCAAGCTCGGCATCGCCCCTTCCGCGGAGGACAACCGCCGGGTCCTGGCCGTCCTCGCGTACCTGCGGCGCTGACCGCCCGTACCCGGTCCATACGCACGGGAACGCCCGGCCGAGGGTCTCGGCCGGGCGTTCCCGGTACGTCTGCTGTGATGCCCGCTGGTGGTTTAGTACCAGTGGTTGGCCTGCCAGAAGTTCCAGGCCTCGACCGGGCTGCCGTAGCGCTCGTTCATGTAGTCCAGGCCCCACTTGATCTGGGTGGCCGGGTTCGTCTTCCAGTCGGAGCCCGCCGACGACATCTTCGACGCGGGCAGCGCCTGGACCAGGCCGTAGGCGCCGGAGGAGGAGTTCGTCGCGGTGTAGTCCCAGCCGCTCTCGTGCGTGACGATCTTGTCGAAGGCGGCGAACTGGGCCGGGTCCTTGATCATCTGCTGGGCGATCGCCTTCGCGCCCGTCGGAGCGGCCTGCGCGGGAACGGCGGCGAGCATCGAGCCCGCAACACCGAGGGCGAGGACGGTACCGGCGAGGGTCTTCTTCGAAGCGGCGATGCGGCGGATGACGGCGTTGGACACGGATGAACCTTCCGACGGGGACAAGGACGGTCGCCGCATGCCGAAGACATGCGTGAGCCACTCACACAGGTGGAGAGGGGATCAGCCGGCGGGGGGCGGTGCGCCCCGGCCGCCTCGGCGACAACACCAGTTAGCCAGCCCCCCGCCGCCCTGGCAACGCCCCCCACCTACTAACCACCCTCGCAGACCGGGACCGACGACCCGGGCGGCAGGGCCTGCGGGGACCGGCCGGCCCGGCTACTAACCCCGGCCGGATGTGACCTGGGTCCTGTGGGCCGCCTCACCGCCCAGACCCCCCGATCTCACCCCACGTAACCGGCCAGACCCGCTGCGGTGGGTGTCCCGCGTCACTTCCGGCCCCCGAATCGAAGGCGAACCGCCCCCGCCGCGCCTACGACGAGAGGCGCGGCAGGCCGCTGGTCACGCGGCTCCACAGGGAGCGGGTGGCGCCGAAGCCGCTCTCGTGCGTCCAGACGTGGGTGCAGCCGGGGCACTGGAGGTGCAGGAGGCTGCCCTTGTTCGAGAGCAGGTAGCGCCAGTGGCGGGAGCAGGCACGGCGCTCCGCGCACGGCTCGCAGTCCCGGGTGTCCTCGCAGCCCGGGCACGGCACCCAGGCCCGGCGGCCGATCTCGGCCTGCGGGTCAAGCGGCAGCACGGCCGCCCCCGCGCACGGGCAGCACTCCGGCCGCCACCAGGTCGTCGTACATGCGCTGCTGTTCGGCATCGAGGCCGGAGTAGAGCAGGTCGTACGCCTCTTCCTCGCCCCGCAGCACCTCGACCGGATCCCAGTCGGGGCCGAGCGCGGCCATCACCTGGGCGCGCCGGAGCATCTCCTGGGCGGTCAGGTCGACGGCGAAGTCGACCAGGTCGGCGGGGCCGCCGGGGCCGACGGGGGGCGTGGAGTGGTGCGTGGACATGAGGCAGAACTTAGGTATGCCTTCTCTCCCGGGTCAAGGGAGGGTGGGCGGATTCACATCCCACCCTCCCCGGGATGATCCGTACATATCCCATCGACCGTCAGCTGCGCTGGAAGACCACCTCGGGGTCGGCCGCCGTCGGCCCGTCCAGGCGCGGTGCGGGCAGGCCCTTGAGGTGCCGGTCGAAGAAGTCACCGGTGTAGGCGCGGGTGATGCGCTGGGAACGGTCCCCCGAGAGGGGGGTCTCCGGATGGGGGGCGCCGGCGGCGTCGGCGAGGACGGGCCAGTCGGTGAATCCGGGGTGGCCCATGCCGGTGACGGTCAGCCAGCGCTTCCAGCCGTCCATCCGCGGCCAGGCGTCGGCCCAGCTGGTGTCCTCGATCTCCGGCGGGATCAGGGCCGGGTCGCCGCCGAGCAGCAGGAACGGACGGCCGCCGAGGCCGGACTCGGGCAGCGGGGCGAAGAAGGTGCCGTCCATGTTCACGCCGGCGGCCACGCGCGGGTCGGCGGCCATGGCCGCGGCCGCGGATGCGCCGCCGATCGAGTGGCCGGCCATGCCGATGTGGCGGGCGTCGATCAGCCGGGAGTGGCGCCAGGCGGGGCGGTCCCCGGTGAGCCGGTCCAGCAGGAACGTCACGTCGCGGGCCCGGGCTTCGGACACGCGGTGCAGCGACCGGTCGGGGAAGACCAGCTCGCAGGCCTTGCAGCCGAAGAGCCTGCCGCCGGGGAAGACGGTGCCGTCGGACTCGTAGGCGTGGTCGAGTGCGGCGACCACGTAGCCGCGCGAGGTCAGGTCCTCCGCGAGCGCGGTGAGGGAGGAGCGGGGCAGGGTGAATCCGGGCGAGAGCACGACGAGCGGGTACCGTCCGCCGCCGACGCGCGGCAGCGCGCCCTCGCGGGCGTGGGTGCGGACGGCGGCGACCTGTTCGGCGGTGGCGTAGCGGCCGAGTTCCCCGCGGTCCGCGAGCAGGGCGCGCGCTTCGGCGACGGTCGCGTAGGGGGCCGGGTGCCCGGTGCCGCGCACGGCGGGGTAGTAGAGGGACACCAGCAGTTCGCGGTCGGCGGTCGGGACCCAGGGGTCCTTGCGCGTGGTGTCGACGAGGTGGAGGGTGTCGCGGCCGACGGCGAAGGCGCCGGTGGGGCGCGGCAGTTCGAGTCGCGCGGCGCCCGCGGGGGTTTCCGCCCGGCCGCCCGTCACGGCGGGCGCGGCGGTGGCGGCAGCGGCGGTCGCCGGGCCGCCGGCCAGCAGGAGTCCGGCTGCGGCGGTCACCGCGAGCATGCGGATGATCTTGGTCATGCTCACACCATAAAGATGTTAGGCAAGCCTCACCTAACCAAAGCCCCTATCCGGACGCGGAATGGCCGGAATCCGCTGCCGGGAACCGGCCACCCGCGCGCGACGGGAGGCCGGTGGCCGCGAGCAGCAGCGCGGCGCACAGGAAGCCGCTCGCGGTGACGAAGGCCAGCGGGGCGGCCGCGGCGGTGACGATGCCCGCACCGTCGGCGGAGTCGTCGTTCGCGGCCAGGACCAGCGCGCCCGCCACGGCCAGGCCCACCGCGCCGCCCAGCTGACGGAGCGTCTGGCGCAGGACGGACGCGTCGGCCCGCTTCTCCTCGGGTACCGCGCGCATCAGTTCGGCGCTCAGCGCCGGCACGGGCATGCCCATCCCGAGCCCGGCCAGCGCCATCCCGGGGACCTGCCAGAGGTACGCGCGCGACGGCAGGGCAGCCGTCCAGAGCGCCGCGCCGGCCGTGGCGGCCGCTAGGGGGTGTCCGCAAAGTCTCGCCTGCCCCGCGACGCCCGGCACGCGCTCTCGCCGCACCGGACGCCGCGGGGCCCGCCCTCCGGGCGGACGGCGCCACTTTGCGGACACCCCCTAGCCCGAGCAGGACGGGCACCCGGATCGACCGGAAGCGGTCCAGCAGGTGCCCCGACAGGTAGGTGCCCGCCGTCAGCGAGCCGACCAGGGGCAGCAGGGCCAGGCCGGTGGCCAGGGGCGGCAGGTGCATCGTCTGGCGCAGGTACAGCGTGCCGTGCACCATCACGATCAGCTGGGGGGCCTGGACCAGGGAGGTGAGGGCCGTGGCCACGGCGTACGGGCCGATGCGCAGCAGCCGCAGGTCGACGAAGGGGCGGGGCGAGCGCAGCACCAGCCGTACCGCCAGGGCCAGCGCCAGCGCGCCCGCCGCCGGCACGGCGAACGTCCGCGGGTCCGCCGGGCTCCCCACCCCGCACTGGTAGAGCCCGAGCACGAACAGGGCCACGGACGGGACGACGACCAGCGGCTGCGCCGCGGTGAGCGGTGTCCCCTCCGGCTCCTCCGCCACCCGCGCGCGGGCCGCCAGCCACAACGCAAGGGCGGCGACGGGCAGGTTGACGGGGAAGACCGAACGCCATCCGAGGTACTGGGTCAGCACCGCGCCCACCACGGGGCCGAGGGCGAAGAAGACCTGCGCCAGACCCGCGTACGCCGCCAGGGCCCTGCCGCGCTCGTGCTCCGCGTACACACCGGTGATCACGGTCGTGGCCACCGGGAGCATCAGCCCGGCGCCCACGCCCTGGAGGGCCCTCGCCAGCAGCAGCGCCCCCGCCCCGTCCGCCGCCGGGACGAATCCGCAGGCGGCCGAGGCCGCGGCGAAGAGCACGACACCGGACCGGAAGGTGCTCATCAGCCCGAAGCGCCGGGCCGCCATCCCCCCGACGGGCGCGAACGCGCACAGCGCGAGGACGTAGACGAGCACCACTCCGTGCATCACGAACGTCGTCAGCCCCAGGCTCCGCGCCATCGGGCCGAGGGCGACCACCACCACGGTCTGGTCGAGCATCACCAGGCCCCCGGCGCACCCCGTCGCCGCGAGCACGCAGCGCTTGCGGGCCGCGCCGGCAGCTTCCGCCATGGGCAACCCCGGGTCTCGGTGGCGTGGACCGTACGGGCGCCCCATGCTGTCACGGTCCGCGCCGCCGGCCCGTCAACCGGGTGCCCGGAGGATTTCCGTGCCGCCCCGCGCGGACGTACGGCGCGGCCGCCCCGCGGACGCCACACTGACGGGCATGAGGATCGTCGTCATGACAGCGGGGTCGCGCGGGGACGTCGCGCCCTACACGGGACTGGGAGCCGGCCTGGCCCGGGCAGGACACGAGGTCACCCTGGTCACCCACGAGGTGTTCGCACCGCTGGTGGCCGGGTCGGGGGTGCGCTTCGCCACCCTTCCCGGGGACCCCCGGGCCGAGTTGCACTCGCCGCGCGGGCGCGGGCTGCACCGGAGCCGGAACGGGGCGGCGAAGCTGCTGCGCGCCGTCGCACTGGCACGGCGCATCGCGCCGGAGATGACGGGGCCGCTGGTCCGTGCCGCGCGCGACGCGGACGTCGTACTGGCCGGCGGGGCAGTCGCGCCGCTGGCGTACGCCATCGCCGAGGGCCTCTCCCGGCCCAGCATGGGCCTCTTCCTGCAACCCCTGCACGGCACCCGGGAGTTCCCGCCGCCGATGCTCGGCACCCGCTCCGCGGGTCCGCTGGGCAACCGGCTCGGCGGGCAGGCCGTCGTCACGGCCGTCGACCACGTCTTCACCCGGGCCGCGCGGGCCCTGGCCGCCGAGCACGGCCTGCCCCCCGGCCGTCTGTCCACCGCCCGCCGTGCCCGCGAGCGACGGGGCTGGCCCGTCTGGCACGGCTTCAGCGAGCTGGTGGTCCCCCGCCCCCGCGACTGGCGCCCGGGGCTGGAGGTCTCCGGGTACTGGTGGCCCCACGACAGCGCCGGCAGCCGGCTACCGCCGGAGCTGGAGGACTTCCTCGCGGCCGGCCCCGCCCCGGTCTACGTGGGCCTCGGCAGCGCCACCGCACCCGACCCCGGGCGGGTCAGCGCCGACGTCGTCGCCGCGCTGCGCGCCGCCGGCCTGCGGGGGGTCGTCCAGCAGGGGTGGGCCGGGCTGTCCGCCGCCCAGGACGACATGATCACCATCGGCGAGGTGCCGCACTCCCTGCTGTTCCCCCGCATGGCGGCCGTCGTCCACCACGCCGGGGCGGGCACCACCGGCGCGGCGCTGCGCGCGGGCGTTCCCTGCGTACCCGTGCCCGTGCAGTTCGACGCCCACTTCTGGGCCGCCCGCCTCGTGGAGCTGGGCACCGCACCCGGTGTGCTGCCCCTGCGCCGGCTCGGCCCGGCCGCCCTCGGCTCCGCTCTGCGGGAGGCCGTGGGCAACCCCTCCTACCGGGAGCGGGCCCGGTACCTCGCCGGCCGGCTGGCCGTGGAGGACGGCGTCGCTCCCGTCGCCGCCGCGCTCGAACGGCTGGCGCGCGCCTGACGAACGCCCCTCAGCCGCGCGGCTGCTGCTGCCAGGGCTGCGGGTACTGGCCGGGCTGCTGCTGGTACTGACCGGGCTGTTGGTACTGACCGGGCTGCTGCTGGTACGGCGCCGGCTGCTGGTACTGGCCGGGCTGGTGGTACTGGCCCGGCGGCTGGTGCTGCGCCTGCTGCTGGTACTGGCCCGGCTGCTGGTACGCCGCCTGGGCCGGCCGGGCGCCGCGCAGCAGGGCGTCGAAGCGCGCGTACAGGTCGTGGGCCGTGTCCGGGGCCGACGCGTACGTGGTCACGGATCCGTCGGTGAGCTGGACGGTGATCACGCTGCCGCCGCGGGGGTCGGGCTGGTGCCAGACGCCGGAGAGGGCCGTGGCGGGGACCCAGCTCCCTTCGGCTTCGGGGCTGCCGCTCCCCCAACGGCGGCGCAGGGCGCGCCGGTAGCCCGGAATCAGCAGCATGGGGAAGCTCACCACGACGAACAGGAAGAGGAAGATGCTCCCGAGCACCCCGCTGGTCCAGTGCAGCAGCGCGATGACCGCCCCGTAGCAGACCGAGACGATCGCCACCATCAGGCAGGCCGTGACGGCGGCCTCCGGTGCCCCGTTCTTCTTCAGCAGGCTGTAGAGGCCTATCGACGCGAGCATCACCAGCAGGGTGACGCAGCCGGCCCCCTCGCCGAAGAGCTTGTCGGCGAGGGAGTCCTCGCCCCCCTCTTTCTTGGCGGCGTAGCCGTTGTCATGGAACTGGACGGAAACGCGCCCGCCCGGCGTGGCGGTCACGCCATTGATCGTGTACATGGTGATCACGCTAGCGCCGCCGTCCGGCAGGCCGGGGACCGCCCCCGGTCCGGCAGGCGGTACGGCCCGGTGTCAGACGCCGGCGGGTGCCCCCGCCCGGGCGATGACCACGTCGAGCAGGGCCAGCAGGGCGCCGCGGGCGTCCGTGCGGGAGCGGGCGTCCAGCAGCAGGACGGGGGTGGCCGGGTCGCGCAGGTGCAGGGCGGCGGCGATCTCCTCGGCGGTGTAGGCCTGTTCGCCGTGGAAGCAGTTCGCGCCGACGACGAACGGCAGGCCCCGGCTCTCGAAGAAGTCGATCGCGGGGAAGCCGCGGTCCAGACGTCGCGTGTCGACGAGCACGAGCGCGCCCAGGGCCCCGTTCAGCAGGTCGTCCCACATGAACCAGAACCGCTCCTGGCCGGGCGTGCCGAACAGGTAGAGGACGACCCCGGCGTCGGCGAGGGTGATCCGGCCGAAGTCCATCGCGACGGTGGTCAGCGTCTTGGACTCGATGCCTTCGAGGTCGTCGACGCCGACGCCCGCGCTGGTGAGGCGTTCCTCCGTGCGCAGCGGCTCGATCTCGGAGACCGCCTCGACCAGGGTCGTCTTGCCGACTCCGAACCCCCCGGCGATGAGGATCTTGACGGGGGACGCCGCCCGGGCGGTGGAGTCGTCGGAGGGGTCATATCCGGGCAAGGTTGTCCCTGATTTTCATGAGCAGGTGGACGTTGGTGGTCTCGGCGCCCTCCAGGGGCGGCCGGTGGTGGATCAGTCCGCGGTCGGCGAGTTCGCCCAGGAGGAGCGTCATCGGGGTGAGGCGCATGTGCATGCGGGCGGCGATCTCGGCGACCGCCAGCCCGCCCGGCCGGGCGCACAGGGCGAGGACGGTCCGCCATTCGGTGGCCAGACCGGTGTGGGCGCCGTCGGCGACGGCCGCCGCCTCGATGGTGGTGTCCATGGTGAGGACGGTCTGCGGGGCGGCGGCCGTACGGCCGTCGGTCAGCGCGTACAGCCGTGTCCGGCGGGGGCTTCGGCGCGGCGGCTGGTCGGGCATTACGGCGTCGGCGGGGTGGTGCGCTCGGGGGTTCCCAGCCATTCGCCGAGCGCCTGGGCGGTGCGTACGGCTTCGCCGCCCAGTTCTCCGAGCCGTGCCTTGCGGGAGGTCACGACGATGAGCGTGCTGCCTTCCCCGCAGCCGACGACGCACAGGTAGCGGTCGTCCATCTCCACGAGCTGGCGGATGACCCGGCCGCCGTCGATCTCCCGGGATATCGCCTTCATGGTGGCGGCTATGCCGGAGGACGCGGCGGCGATGCGCTCCGCCTGGTCCCGCTCCAGCAGATAGGCGCTGAGCTTGATCCCGTCGTTGGACAGGAGCACGGCTCCCTGGATGCCGGCGATCCTGCTCAGGTTGTTGTCCAGGATGCCGTAGATCATGTCGCTGGCTGTCGTTGTCATGGCTGGTCCGCTCCGAGCTCTGCTTCCACTTTCTTGGTCCCCTCTTCGTAGTCGGCCCAGGCGTCGGCCACCTCTTCGGGTGTCTCCGGGTCCCGGCCGGCCGCCGGTTCCGGGGCGCGCGGGCCCCGGAGCTGCCGGGTGAGGTGGGTCTGCGGGACGCGCTCGGGCAGGGCCGGCCGCGCGCCGGGTCCGGGTGCGGGCCCGGGTGCGGGCGCGGGCCCGGGTGCGGGCGCGGGCCCGGGTGCGGGCGCGGGCACGGGCTCGGGCTCGGCGGCGGGCGCGGGCGCGTCCTCGGGTACGGGTACGGGGCCGCGTACGGCGGTGGGGCGCGGGGGCCGCTCGGGCAGCGGCCTCGGCTGCGCCGGTCGCGGCGCCGGGGGCTTCGCCTCGGCGGGCAGCAGCAGCGCGCCCGGCAGGATGACCACGGCGGCCGTGCCCCCGTACACCGAGCGGCGCAGCGTGACGCGGGCCGCGAGCTGGTCGGCCAGGTGGCCCACGACGAAGAGGCCGAGCCGGTGCGCGTTCTCCGCGAGGACGGAGAACGGCGGCGCCGAGTGCAGGCGCTCGTTCATGGCCTCGTATCCGGCGGCCGATACGCGCGGTCCGCGGTCCTCGATCTCGACCGAGAGGCCCTCGGCGACGAGTTCGGCGCGGACGACGACCTTCGACCGGGGCGGCGAGAACCGGGTGGCGTTGTCCAGCAGTTCCGCCAGCAGGTGGCTGATCTGGCTGATCACGTGCGGCCGCACGCTGGCCTCGTCCAGTGCCTGCCGCTCGATGCGCCGGAAGTCCTCGACCTCCGCGGCGGCCTCGCGCAGCAGGTCGGCGACGCGCATGGGTTCGGTGTGCGGGTCCGGGATCTCGCCGCCCGCGAGGATGAGCAGGTTCTCGACCTGGCGCCGCATGCCCACCGTCAGCTGGTCGGACCGCATCAACTGGGCCAGCAGCGCCTCGTCGTTGCCGAAGGTGTCCTGGAGGTCCTCGGTCAGGCTGAGCTGGCGGCTGACGAGGTTCCCGGTGCGCGAGGCGATGCCCGAGGCGAACAGGCCGAAGCCGTGCCGCTCGGCGGCGAGCTGCCGGTGCCCGTCGACGGAGACGGCTACGACGCGGGCGAAGGCGTCGGCGATCTGCCCGACCTCGTCCTCGCGTCCGTGCACGGCCGGCAGTGCCTCCGTGTCGACGGGCTCGCCGCGCTGGAGCCGGGCCACGACCTCGGGGAGGGTCTCCTCGGCGATGGCGACCGTACGGGTGTGCAGGCGGCTGAGGCGGCGCAGCACCGACCGCGTGGTGAGGACGACGACCGCGGTGACCAGCAGCAGGGTGCCGCCGCTGGCTCCCACCAGCCAGTAGACCTCGGTCTGGAGTCCGGCGGCCTTCGCGTCGGCGTGCGCGAGCACGTTCTTGGCCCGGGCCGTGGTGAGTTCGGCCAGCCGGGGCGCGAAGGTGTGGTGCGCGGCGGGCCAGTCGTCGACGTCGGCGGGCAGTTTCACGCCGGTCGGGGTGTCCTTGTGGTTGGCGATGACCGCGTTCTCGACGCGGAGCTTGGTCTGCCAGGCGTCCGAGCCGGTGAGCTTGTCGTACGAGGCCAGTTCCGCGGGCGGCAGGTACGGCACGATCCAGGTGTCGTACAGGTAGCGGTGGGTGCCGACGGCGTCGAGGAACTGGGAGAAGCCGGTGGACGCCAGTTCGCGGGAGGGGCCCGCGAGCGTGAGGGCGGTGTCCTCGCGGGCGACCATCTCGGCGGCGGAGAACAGGGCCACGGCGGGCCTGCTCTCCTGGGCGAGTTCGGCGTCCTCGGCGTGGCTGAATTCATCCTGGTAGGCGCGGATGATGTCGTCGATCACGCCGGTGTAGTAGCCGACGGCCTGTTCCGCGCTGCCGCTGTGCGCGTCCACGCGCTTGCGGTACGAGGCGAGCAGGTCGAGCCGCCCGCTCACGGCGGCGAGGCGCGCCTCGCCCTGTCCGGAATGCCCCGGGCTGCCGCTGCCGGCGATCTTGCGGAACTCCGCCGCGGCGCGGTCCGTCGCGGCCCGCCGCTCGCGCAGGGCTTGGTCGGCCACGGAGGATCCCGCCCACCGCGCCGCCGTCACCGCCCGCTCGGCCTGCAGCTCCGTCATCAGCCCGACCAGCGGCACGCCGATCCGTTCGCCGGCCTTCACGTCGGCGCGCAGGTGCTCCGACTGGGCCAGCAACCGCTGGGCGGTGACGGTGACCTGGGCCCCCATCGCCACGGTCGGGACGACGGCCAGGCAGACCAGCATCGTGCGCAGGCGCACGGTGCGGCGGCGCCGGGCGGGGGGCGGCGGGGTTGGCGGTCCTTCGGGGTCCATCGCAGACATCGGTCCTCGGGAGCGGCGGAGACGGGGGCCTGGACGAGGGCATGGGGGAACTGCCGACACGGCCCTGCGGGGTGGGGATGCCGATCATATCCAGCCAATCCGAATATGCGGAGACCTTACTTCCAGGCCCCTGCGTGGTAAGGAGCCCGGCCGGCGGCATCGGACGGCGGCGGCGGGGGAAGGCTGGTCGCGATCGGTACGGGCCGTCGTCGGAGGAGTGGGACGGGATGCGCACGCTGACCTTTGTCGTGGGTACGGGCCGCAGCGGGTCGACCGCGCTGTCGGGGATCGTCAACGCGCATCCGGACGTGCTCAGTCTGAACGAGCTGCTGTCCTCGGTGCAGAGCCGGGGTTTCCCCGAAGGTCCCGTCACCGGCGAGGGGTTCTGGCGGCTGCTGGCCGACCCGAATCCGCTGTTCGAGCGGATGATCCGCAGCGGGGCGCCGATGCCGGAGTTCGTCTACACCCGCCGTCCGGGGCGCTTCTCCACCGGCACCACCGGCATCCCCGCACTGTCCCTGATGGTGCTCCCGCACCTGACCGACGACCCGGACGGCCTGTTCGACGAACTGGAGAAGGAGGTGCGCGGCTGGCCGGCCCGTACCGCCGCCGGCCACTACGAGGCGCTGTTCGGCCTGCTGTGCGCACGGTTCGGGTCCACTGCGGTGGTGGAGCGGTCGGGCTATTCGTCGGACCGGGTGCCGCTGCTGCGCCGGGCGTTCCCCCGGGCGCGCTTCGTGCACCTGTTCCGCGACGGGCCGGACTGCGCGCTGTCCATGAGCAGGCACACGGGATACCGGCTGATCTTCCTGATGCGGGAGATCATGGCCCGGACGGGCGCCGAGCGCGTGGAAGAGCTGACCGGGGAACAGGTCCGGTCCCTGCCGCCCGAGCTGTCCCCGCTGCTGGAGGAGCGCTTCGATCCCGCGCTGGTGCTGGACCGGGAGCTGCCGGTGGCGGGGTTCGCGGCGCTGTGGTCGGAGATCGTCGTCCGGGGCGTGGCGCACCTCGGCGGGGTTCCCGCGCCGATGCGCACCACGCTGGCCTACGAGGACCTGCTCGACCGGCCCCGCGAGGAGCTCGCGAGGCTGGCCGCCTTCATCGGCGTCGAGCCCCTCCCCCAGTGGCTCGAGGCGGGTGCCGCGCGGCTGGACGCCGGCCGGCGGGGGGCCTCGCTGCGGCTGCCCCCGGCCGAACTGGCGGCGCTGCGGGAGGGATGCGCAGCCGGCGAACGGGCCCTGGCGGAAGGCCGGGGGCAGGCCGCGCTCGGCAACGGCTGAACCGTTGCCGCCCACGGTGCGTCAGGAGGGCTCCGGCGGCGCCCAGCCCGGGTCGCGGCCGCTCAGCCCGATCGTCCGGTCCAGCAGCGGGGCGTCGTCCGGCACGGGCACGACGGGGCCGAAGATGCCCCCGCCGCGGTCGTCCTCCTGGGCCGCCGCGAGCAGGAAGTCGTACGAGACCCCCAGCGCGGCCCGGTCGGGTGCGTAGTCCTGGCCGGTGGCCCGGGCCAGGTCCCAGCCGTGGACGACCAGTTCGTCGGCGGCCACGGCGGCGGCCACGGAACCGGGCAGGTCGACTCCGCCCGCGCGGGTCGTGCCGCTCCAGGCGGCCGGGTCCCGCCAAGCTTCGGCCAGTTCGCCGAGCAGCCTCGGCAGCCGCTCGCGCCAGTCGGCGGGCAGCCGGGGCGCGGTCGTGCCCGGGGGCGTGTCGGTCGTGGGGCCGAGGTCCTTGCGGGCCGCGTCGCGGAACGCTTCGGCCAGTTGGGCCAGGTGGCCCAGCAGTTCACCGACCGGATAGGCGGGGCAGGGGGTGGGCCCGGAGAGCCGGGCGTCGGGGACACCGACGACCAGGCCGGCGACGACGGCCGCCTGCGGTCCGAGGTCGAACCCCGTCGTGCTGTTCATCGGCATCTCCCTCCGCGACGCACCGGGGTGAAGGCTAGACCCGGGTTCCGCCCGGAGCCGGCCGGACATGCCCGTCCGGAAATAAATCGGATGAGACGCGGAGCCGCCCGTTGCTAGGGTGCGGAACGCCGTGACAGGACCAGAGGAGGTGACACCCATGAAGGCTGTATCGAGGTGGGTGCTCCCCAACTTCCGTCACGGTGTGCGACTGACCTAGGTGTCGTCGTCGGGAGCGCCTGCGCAACCAGGCACTCCCGAAAGGCGACAACCATGGACACCGTGATCATCAACCGGGTGGACGAGACCCGGTGGCAGGCCCTGGCCGACGGCCGGATCGTCGGCCACGGCGATGTCTCGCAACGGCCCGACGGACGGCTCTTCGTCAGCATCGACGTGTGGCGGGACGAGGCCTTCGGCCGGCTCGCCGCCGCCATCCTGGCGGACCTTCCGGCCCCGCTCCACACCCTGGTCGGCGAGGCCGACGCCGGCCTGAAGTCCCGCTGGGAGCGGGCCGGTTTCGCGGCCGGACGCCGCGAGCGCGAGTACGTCCTGCCCACCGACCCGCGCGAGACCGGGCTCGGCCCGTCGCCGGCACCCGACGGTGTGCGGATCCTGGCGGGCACGGAGGCGGACGAAGGCCTGCTGCGCGCCCTGCACCGGGCCGTCCGCGAGGAGGTCGAGGCCGGCGCCGGATGGCGGACCATGCCGGCCGAGGTCCTGCCCCGCCCGGACGGGCCGATGCCGCTGGACCCTTCGAGGTTCACGGTGGCGGTCCGGGACGGCGCCTACGTGGGGCTGGTGCGGGTGGCTCCGGTCCCCCGCCGGGCGCGGATCGGGCTGGTGGCCGTACGGGCCGGCGAGCAGCGCAGGGGCATCGGACGGGCGCTGCTGGCGCACGCGCTGGGCTCGCTGCACCGCGCCGGGACCGACTCGGCCTGGGCCGAGGTGGACGAGTCCAACACGGCCGCGATCACGCTGTTCGAGGGCCTCGGCGCCCGCCGGACCGGCGGCAACGTGGAGCTGGTGCACCACTGACGCCGCACCGGACCCGCATTTCCCCCATCCGCACCCGCACCCGCATCCGCACCCGCACCCGCACACCGATCCGAGAGACGAGGGACATTGGCAAGAACATCGAAGGGCCTGGAGATCGAGGGCACCGTCGTCGAGTGCCTGCGCAACGCCACCTTCAAGGTGGAGCTCCAGAACGGGCACCACGTGCTCGCGCACATCAGCGGCAAGATCAGGAAGAACTACATCAGGATCCTGCCGTTCGACCGGGTGCTCGTGGAAGTCAGCACCTATGACCTGACCCGCGGCCGCATCCTCTACCGCTACCGGACCTGAGCCGCGGCGGACGTGGGGGGGGGGGGGGGGGGGGGGGGGCGCCGCCCCCTCGCCGAAAACGCAGACGTCGTGGGGCCTTTTATC
>NZ_JBWKEZ010000031.1:11799-26148 GCF_056434525.1 Streptomyces sp. NPDC044002 | reverse complement strand
TCCCCCCCCCCCCCCCCCCCCCCCCCCCCCCCCCCCCCCCCCCCCCCCCCCCCCCCGCCCCGGCCGGGCCGAAGAGGCGGTGCCGTGAGTCTTGTCGTGCCATCCGGGTTCGCGAATGATGCTTCCGGCGCGCCCGCCGGACCGGCCGGGCTCCGCGCCGCGCCGAACCCGACCAGCCGGAGGCTGCATTGCGGACGAGTCATCACATCCCGGGCGTCCGGCGGACATCGCTCGTCGTCGGCGCCGCCCTGGCCCTGGTCGTCGCCGTACCGCAGGTGGCGTTCGCGGCTCCGCCCCCGGCCCTGCCCGTGAACGCCGACGCCGTCGAGCTGGCCTTCCAGCCCGCGTACGACTACGACACGGACGGCTGCTACCCGACGCCCGCCATAGGCCCGACCGGCGTCCTGAACGGCGGTCTGAACCCCACCGGCGCGCTGAACGGGAACTGCCGCGACGCCTCGGACCTCGCCAACACCAACGGCTATTCCCGTGCCACCTGCAACAACGGCTGGTGTGCCGTGGCGTACGCGCTCTACTTCGAGAAGGACCAGGCCATCCCGGGCATCAGCCTCGGCGGACACCGCCACGACTGGGAGCACGTGGTGGTGTGGATCCAGGGCGGCGAGGCGAAGTACGTCTCCACCTCCGCCCACGGCGACTTCAACACGTACCCCCGTGACCAGATCCGCTGGGACGGCACCCACCCCAAGATCGTCTACCACAAGGACGGTGTCGGCACGCACTGCTTCCGCCCGGCCAACGGCAACGACGAACCGCCCGAGAACCACCGGGGCACCTGGCAGTTCCCGGCGCTCGTCGGCTGGTCGGGCTACCCCGCGACGCTGCGGGACAAGCTGAGCCAGGCGGACTTCGGCAGTGCGCACTTCGGTCTCAAGGACGGCTCCTTCGCCTCGCACCTCGCGAAGGCCAAGCCGGCGGGCATCCCCTTCGACCCGAACCAGTAGCGGTCAGCGGGACCCGAAGTCCTCCCGGTCCAGGGCGAAGACGGTGCAGGGGCGGTCCAGGACGGTGTCCTCGCGCAGGCGCGCGAAGCCGAGGCGCGAGGCCACCGCGGTGGAGGCGGTGTTGCCGTGGTGGATCATGGCGGTGATCCGCTGGAGCCGCAGCGTGCCGAAGCCCCACGCGAGCACCGCCCCGGCCGCTTCGCCGGCGTAGCCGCGCCCCCAGTGGGCTCGGGCGAAGGTCCAGCCGATCTCGGTCTCGTCGAACTGCTCCCACCAGTTGAGGCCGCTGCGCCCGATCAACTCGCCGGTGGCGCGCAGTTCGACGGCGCACAGCCCGTGGCCGCGCCGCTCCCACTGGTCGTGGATCGCGCGCAGGCGGGCCGCGGCCTGTTCCCTGGTGTAGCCACCGACGAAGCGGTTGACCTCCTCGTCGGCGTGGAGGTCAACCCACCAGTCGGTGTCGGCTTCGGTGAGCGGGCGCAGTCGGAGGCGTTCTGTGGTGATCACTTGCGTACGGTCCTCGTTCTCGGTGGATGTAACTGAAATGGTTACGACAGCGGCCGAAAGGAAGGCCGGTCCCGGCGGGACCGGCCGTCGCGGTACACGGGTCGCTCAGCTTCCGGGAACCGCCGCCCTCGCCACGTCGGCGACGGTGACGGCCGCCAGTTCGGCCTTCATCGCCTCCTCCGCGCGGTCGTAGACCTCCCGCAGCACGGCCGGCAGGCCCCGCGCGACGGGGCATTCCCGGTTGGGCGGCGAGGAGTGCAGGGCGATGAGCGGATCCGGCTCGACGGCGAGGTGGACGTCCCTCAGCGTGATCGATTCCGGAGCGCGGGCCAGCCGCCAGCCCGCGCCCTGCCCTCGCTGCGACTCCACCAGCCCGGCGTCACGCAGGCTCCCGAGGGTGCGGCGGATGACGACGGGGTTGGTGTTGACGCTGGCGGCGATCTGCTCGGACGTCACGATGCCGCCGGGCCGCTTGGGGCAGACCCGTGCCATCCAGGTCAGCGTGTGCGTGGCCACGGTCATCCGGCTGCTCGCACTCATGGAACCTCCCGCCGTCCGGACGCGCGTACCCCGCTGTCGTAACCGATTCTGTTACGACAGCGGGGTGCGTGTCCAGCCGTGGGTGTCAGCGGATGCTCTGATGGTCCACGATGTCGCAGTCGGTGTAGGCGGTCGGCCTGGTCATCAGCGCGGAGAGCGCCTGGGCCAGCTCGTTCGTCTCGGGCGCGTCGCTGTTCGCCATGGCCGCCTCGTGGGACTCGAACTGCACGACCGCGAGGTACCGGTTGGGGTTGGCGCGGTCCTTGAGCAGGGTGCGGGCGACCGGGGTGCCCGTGCGCCCCTGCGAGCGGGCCTGCTCCTCGTAGGAGCGCAGCAGCTCGCGCACCTCGTCGATGCGTTCCGTCTCGAAGTCGATGATCTGCGCGAACTTCATGGTTCCGGCTCCTCCGTGGTGCGGGGCCGCGCCCTTGGCGGGCGGGCCTGCGCACAGCAAACACCCACACGGGCGGCGCACCCGGGCCACCACGCTCGGCAGCGCGGCGATTCCACGAGATCGGGCCCGGGAGCGGGTTCAGCTCCCCGTCGGGGACGGCGCCGGCGGGTTGAGCACGCCCTCCGGGGGACCCAGGGTGACGGGGGCGGCAGCGGGCTTGAAGGTGTGCATGACCCGGACCTTCACCCAGTTGCCACTGGTGTTGACGAAGTCCATGGTCTCCTCGTACCAGGTGATCCGATTCTGTTCGTCCAGGCGCAGGTCCACGACGAGTTCTTTCGGGTAGTGCTCCGGGAACGCGTCGGCCAGCATGGCGCGGCCGGCCTCCGACAGGCTCTCAGGGTTGACGGAGAGGTGCAGTTCGCGCCCGCCGGGCGCGGACCGGCTGAACTCGTCGAGGGGGCCGGGGGTGAAGTCCGCCAGCAGCCTTCCGGTGATCAGCGGGTTCGCGGCGCGCGTCCGCTCGGCCACGGCGTTCCACTCGTCGCCCTTCTTCGCCAGCTGCCCCTGCGACCTGGCCACCCAGGCCGGCTTGCCCGTCCGGTCGTCGACCGCCTTCCAGTACCGGACGTACATGTGCCCGCCCGTGTACCGGGCGGCGTCGGTGTGCCCGTCCTCCGTGAACTCCATGTGCAGCGAACCGCCCACGGCGGTCTCGGCCGCGTCCCCCCGGTACCGGCCGGTGCCGGGTATCGGGCTCGGGGTGCCGCCGAGGAGGTTCTTCGGCGGGGTGAGCAGCACCTCGGACTCCAGGCCCGGTGAGGCCAGCAGGGCGCGGCCGGCGGCGCGCACGGTGTCCATGTCCTTGACCTGTTCCACCGTCAGGCAGGTTTTGACGCCCTTGGGGATCTGGCAGTCGGGGTCGTCTGTGCAGGCGGTGAGCGTGGTGAGCGTCAGGACGGCCGCCGCCGCCCACGCCGAACGCCGGAAGGAGGCAGCAGGCATGTGTGTGTCAGGTCCCCGTGTGTGGTCAATCGGGGGACGCCGAAGCAGCCCGGTCCCCCGGCCAGGCTCCGTCAGGCTACCCGTTCTTACACGTCTTTGCCGTCGCCCTGCCGCGGCCCTGAAAGGCGCCCGGCACAGTCGGGTCCACGGCAGGGCGCAGCGCCCGGCCGACGGACGACGGACGACCGCGGGAGTGGATGTGGGCACGAAGGGCACGGGTGTGCTGCGACGGGTGGGACTGGTGGCGGGGGCGGCGGCGCTGCTGCTCTCCACGCTGCCGGCGGTGACGGCCACGGCGGCGGACGGCACGGCCCGCCCGCAGTGGTGCCCCACCGTCGAGGGGCACCGGGTGGACTGCGGCTCGATGACCCGCCCGCTGGTCAGCGGCCGCCCCGGACTCGGCACGGTCGACGTGGCCTACGCGGTCGTCCGCCACCGCTCCCCCGGTGCCGCCAAGGGGACGGTCGCCGTCAACCCCGGCGGTCCCGGCGAGGTGGCGATCGACCGCGCGCCGGTCTTCGGCGAGGTGCTGAAGGACCTGCTCGGCGACCACGACCTGCTGCTCGTCGACCCCCGGGGCACCGGCAGGTCCCAGCGGGTGCCCTGCGGAGTCACCGACGCCGAGTACCGCCTCGGCACCCGTGAGCAGCAGCGCGACGCCGTGACCCGCTGCGCCGCGAACCTCGGGCCGCGTGCCGCGGGCTACACCACGGCCGCCACCGCCGACGACCTCGACGCGGTCCGCGCGCGGCTCGGCGTGGACGAACTCACCCTCTACGGCCTGTCGTACGGCACCTACCTGATGCCGGTCTACGCCTCCCGCCACCCCGGGCACGTCCGGGACATCGTGCTGTCCGGGGCGTACCCGCTCGCCTTCGACCCGCTGAACCGGCCCGGGGCGCAGGCCGTCTCGCTGTCCCTGCGCCGGATCTGCGAACGCAGCGCGGCCCGTCCCGGGGCGCAGGGCAGGCCCGCCTGCGACGGCGACAAGGCCGTCCGGGACCTGGCGGCCACCGCCGCCGCCCTGCGCGAGCGGCCGGTCGACGTGGACGTCCCGCTGGAGGGCGCGGCGCCGTTCCGGATGCGCCTGACGGAGGGCAAGCTCGCCAACCTCGTCTACGAGGGGGCGAGCCGGGAGGTCGGTGCGGATCCGGGCGCGCCCTCCCTGCTCGGTGCTCTGCCGCACGCCCTGGACCGGTTCACCGCCGGGGAGCGCGGGCCGCTGCTGGACCTGGTGCGCGCGGAGGGTTCCACCGGTTCCGCCGAGGACCAGGCCCCGTACATCGCGGTGGTGTGCAACGACTACCGCAAGCCGTGGAAGGCCGAGTCCTCGCTGCCCGAGCGGTGGCGCCAGTACCGCGACGCGCTCGCCGCGGCCGCGGACCGGCCCGGCGCGTTCGGCGCGTTCAGCCCGGCCGGCTATCTGGAGGGCCCCACCGACGGCGGTGACGTCTGCATCGGCTGGCCGCGCGAGAACACCGCCCGGCCCCAGCCCGCTCACCCCCGGATGCCGGACGTCCCCGTCCTGGTGCTCTCCGGCGACCTCGACGCCAACACCCCCGACGCCAACGGACGGCAGGCCGCCCGGCAGTTCCGTGACAGCCGCTTCGTCTCGGTCCGCAACACCGGGCACGTGCCGGAGATGGAGCACAGCGGCTGCGTCGTGGACCTCTCCACCCGGTTCATCCGCACCGGCCGCACCGGGGACACCGGCTGTGTGAAGACCATCGAGCCGATCTCCGTGACCCCGGTCCGGCGCTGACGGGCCGCCGCCGTGACCACTCCCGCCACGCGCGAAGATGATCACATGACTGACGCGATCACGGCGCACCGCCGCACGGTGCTGGTCGTCGAGGACGACCCGGGCGTACGCAGCACCCTGGACCAGCTGCTGCGCTTCGAGGGGTACCGGGTGGTGCAGGCGGCCGACGGGATCCAGGGCCTGGCGGCGCTGGACCGGGAGGAGCCGGACCTGGCCCTGGTGGACGTGGTCATGCCCGGGCTGGACGGGCTGTCGCTGTGCCGGACGCTGCGCCGGCGCGGCGACCGGCTGCCGGTCCTGGTGCTGACCGCCCGCGACCAGGTCGGCGACCGGGTGGCCGGCCTGGACGCGGGCGCGGACGACTACCTCGCCAAGCCCTTCGCCACGGAGGAACTCCTCGCCCGCATCCGGGCGTTGCTGCGGCGCACCGAGCCGGAGAGCGCCGGCTCCGGGGTGCTCGCCGCCGGGGACCTGGTCCTGGACCCGGCCGCCCGCAGCGCCGTCCGGGGCGGCCGGGTCCTGGACCTGACGAAGACGGAGTTCGACGTCCTGGAGCTGCTCCTGACGTACCAGGGCACCGTGTTGACGAGGAGTCGGATATACGAGCGGATCTGGGGCTTCGACTTCGACACCACCTCGCGCTCCCTCGACGTCTACATCGGCTACCTGCGCCGCAAGACCGAGGAGGGCGGGGCGCCGCGGATCGTGCACACCGTGCGCAACGTCGGGTACACGGTGCGGCCGGCCTGATGCTCCGTACGAAGATCACACTGGTGGTCGTCGCGGCCGCGGGCCTCGCGATGCTGTTCGCCGCGTTCACCTCCTACCGGGGCATCGGCCTCCTCGTCGGGGACGAGCTCGAACGCGGCCTGGAGGACCGGGCCGGCGCCGTGGTCGCCCTGCTCGACGCCGGACGCACCCCGCCCGCCCGGCCCGGCACGACCGAGCAGGTCCTGCTCGCCGACGGGAGCGTCCGCCCCGGCGCCGGTTCCCGGCTGCCGGTGTCGGAGGCGGCCGCACGGGTGGCCCGTACGGGCGCGGGCAGCAGCCGGGAGGACGTGGTCGTGGAGGGCACGGAGTACGGGATCCTCACCCTGCCGCTGCCGGCCGGCGGCGCGGTCATGGTGGCGCAGAGCTACCGGGGTGCCGAAGCCCTCGACCGGGGGTTCATGTGGCGGATCACCTGGACCACGGCCGCCGCCACCGCGGTGGCCGCGCTGCTGAGCTGGTGGGTCCTGGGCCGGATCCTGCGGCCCGTGAACCGCCTGGTCGGCGCCGCGCACCGGATCAGCACCACCCAGGACCTGGCCGCCGACCTGCCGCCGGCCGGGCGTGACGAGATCGGCCGGCTCACCCGCAGCTTCGAGGCCATGCTGGACGCGCTGCGCCGCTCCCGCGCCCAGCAGCGCCAGCTCGTCGAGGACGCCGGACACGAGCTGCGCACCCCGCTGACCTCCGTGCGCGGCAGCGCCGAACTGCTCCAGCGGGCCCGGGGGCGGCTCGCGCCCGAGGACGAGGAGCAGATCCTCGCGACCCTGGTCCGCGAGACGGTCGCCCTGGACGACCTGGTCCGCGAGGTCGTCGAGCTGGCCACCGACCGCCACACCGGGGAGCGGCCCGAGGCGGTCGACCTGGCGGAGGCGGCCGAGGACGCCGCCCACCGCTGCCGCCGGCGCACCGGTCGCCCCGTCACGGTCGACGCGGCGCGGGGCGGGACCGTGTACGCCCGGCCGCGCGCGGTGCAGCGGTGCCTGGACAACCTGCTGAGCAACGCCGTGAAGTTCAGCCCGCCCGGCAGCCCGGTCCTGGTCCGGGTGGACGGGCCGCGGGTCCAGGTCCACGACCGGGGGCCGGGCATCCCGGCGGGCCAGGAACGGGCCGTCTTCGACCGCTTCCACCGGGGGCCCGGCACCCAGGGCACGCCGGGGTCCGGGCTGGGCCTGGCCATCGTCCACGAGCTGGTCGCGGCCGACGGGGGCTCCGTGTTCGCCCGTACGGCCGACGGCGGCGGAGCGGTCGTGGGCCTGCGCCTGCCGGCCCGGGCGCCCGGGGCCTGAGCCCCCGCGGAGGGGCCCGGCCGGGGCGGGCCGGCGCCGGTGCCCGCCGACACGCCCCGGCCGGATGCGGTGGTCCGGCGGGCCGGTGGACGAGGATCGCACCGCGGTCACCGCCCCTCCCCCCTCCCGCCGGAGTCGCCATGGCCCCCACCTGGGCCCCACGCAGCCCCCGCCGTTCCGGAGCGTCGCTCCTGCCGGTCCTGCTCCCCCTCGCGGTCCTGATCGTGGTGGCGGTGGGGGTGGGGTCGTGGCTGCAGTTCTCGGAACGGCAGGCGCTCGACCGGGTGCACACGGCCGGCTCCGCGGCCGCCGACCGGGTGGACGTGCAGGCCACCGTGCAACGCGTCGACGCCTCGTCCAGGGAGCTGGTCCTGCGGGTCCGGGTCACCCCGCGCGGGGCGCTCGGGGAGGAGGACGGGACCGCACCGGTGGCCGATCTCGGCCTGCAGACCTCCGCGGCGACCCTCGGCGACCTCGCGTTCAAGGCGCACGAGCGGATCACGACCAGGGACGTGCAGGTCGCGCTCACGGCCGGGTCGATCAGCGACTACCCGTTCGACTCCTACGAGACCGACGTCGAGTTCTGGGCCCTGCTCGACGGCAGGCAGGTGCCGGTACGGATGCTGTTCTCCAACAACGACAGCCTCTTCGCGGTCGACGCGGCCCCCGCCGGCTCCCCGCAGGAGGCCGCCCTGGCGCTGGGGCTGGAACGGTCGGGCAGCCTGCTCGTCTTCGCGGTCTTCATGATGGCCGTCATGTGGGCGCTGGCGGCGTCCGTGCTCATCGGGGCCTGGTACCTGACGACCCGCGGCGAGGGCCTGGTCTGGCCCGCCCTCGCCTGGATGGCCGCCACCCTGTTCGCCCTCGCCGCGTTCCGCAACACGGCGCCCGGCACTCCCCCCATCGGCTGCGTGCTGGACTGGTTCGCCTTCCTGTGGGCCGAGACCGTCATCGCCCTGTGCCTGCTCGCCGTGGTGATCGCCGGCGTCCGCACGGCCCTCCGCCCCGAAGACCCGGAGTGACCCCACCGGGGCGGCGAAGCGACGCGCAACCGATGCGTTTTGCGCGCGCCCCGCACCCGGTCCAGGCTCGGAGGGTGTGGGTGCGAAGTGCGGGGTGCGGGGCCGAGGGAAGGAGCAAACCCATGGCGGGTGACGAGCGGGGACGAGCCGCGGCGGGGGGCCTGTGCCTGGTCACCGGTGCCACCGGCTACATCGGCGGCCGCCTGGTGCCCGAGCTCCTCGACGCCGGGCACCGGGTCCGGGCGCTGGCCCGCTCCCCGGAGCGGCTGCGCGACCACCCCTGGGCCGGCCGCGCGGAGGTCGTGCGCGGGGACGTCACCGACGCGGAGTCCCTGGACGCGGCGCTGCGCGGGGTGGACGTGGCCTACTACCTGGTGCACGGCCTCAGCGCGGGTCCCGGTTTCGAGGAGCGCGACCGGGCCGCGGCCCGTCTCTTCGCCGAGCGGGCCCGGGCGGCCGGCGTGCGGCGCATCGTCTACCTCGGGGGGCTGACCCCGGCGGGCCTGCCCCCCGAGGGCCTCTCGCCGCACCTGCGCTCCCGTGCCGAGGTCGGCCGCATCCTGCTGGCCTCGGGCGTGCCCTGCACCGTGCTGCGGGCGGCGGTGGTCATCGGCTCCGGCTCGGCCTCGTTCGAGATGCTGCGCTACCTGACGGAACGGCTGCCCGTCATGATCACGCCGAGCTGGGTGGGCACCCGGGTGCAGCCCATCGCCGTCCGCGACGTGCTCCGCTACCTCGTCGGCAGCGCGGGCATGCCCCCGGAGGTCAGCCGGGCCTTCGACATCGGCGGCCCGGACGTCCTCACGTACGAGGAGATGATGCACCGGTACGCAGCGGTCGCCGAGCTTCCGCACCGGCGCATCCTGCGCGTGCCCATGCTCAGTCCGGGGCTCTCCAGCCTCTGGATCGGCCTGGTCACCCCGGTGCCCCGGGCGCTGGCCCGGCCGCTCGCCGAGTCGCTGCGCCACGAGGTGGTGTGCGCGGAGCACGACATCGCCCGCTGGGTGCCGGATCCGCCCGGGGCGCCGCTGGCGTTCGACCGGGCGCTGGCCTTCGCCCTGCAGCGGGTCCGCGAGGCCCAGGTGGCCACCCGGTGGTCCTCCGCCTCCCTGCCCGGCGCCCCCAGCGACCCGCTGCCCACCGACCCCGACTGGGCCGGCGGGAGCCTCTACACCGACCACCGCAGCACCGGGGTGGCGGCCCCGCCGGCGGCGCTGTGGCGGGTGGTGGAGGGCATCGGCGGCGAGCACGGCTGGTACTCCTTCCCGCTGGCGTGGGCCGTCCGGGGCTGGCTGGACCGGCTGGCGGGCGGCGCGGGCATCCGCCGCGGCCGGCGCGACGCCGGCCGGCTGCGGGTGGGCGACGCGCTCGACTTCTGGCGGGTCGAGGAGATCGAGCCGGGCCGGCTGCTGCGGCTGCGCGCCGAGATGCGGGTGCCGGGTCTGGCGTGGCTGGAGATGTACGCCGAACCCGACCCGGAGCACGAGGGCCGCTCCCGCTACCGGCAGCGTGCCCTCTTCCACCCGCGCGGCCTGCTCGGCCACCTGTACTGGTGGGCCGTGAGCCCCTTCCACGCCGCGGTGTTCGGCGGCATGGCCCGCAACATCGCCCACGCCGCCGAGCAGGCCCCGGCCGGCTAGCCGGCCCGGAGCGCGGCCAGCCGCTGTTCGAACGGCACCGCCTTGAAGCCGTCCGCCGGGTCCACCGACGTGATCGCCCCCGTCAGCGAGCGGGGCGCGATCGCGGCGGCGGTGCCGACGTCCGCGACGGCTGCTCCGGCGGCGGGCGCCGCGAAGCGTGCCAGCTCGGCGCCGGCCCGGGCGATCCGCCGCTCCAGCCCCTCCTCGCCCCAGTCCTCCGAGGCCGCGTACACGGCGGTCGGCAGGACGAGGGCGCGCAGGTGGGTGAAGAGCGGGCGCATGGCGTGCTCGGTGACCAGGGAGTGCCGGGCGGTGCCGCCGGTCGCCCCGAGGAGCACCGGCTTCCCGGTCAGGGCGTCCTTGTCGATGAGGTCGAAGAACGACTTGAACAGGCCGCTGTAGGAGGCCGCGAAGACGGGTGTCACGGCGATCAGGCCGTCCGCGGCGGCCACCGCGTCGAGGGCGGCCGCCAGCCGGGCGGGCGGGAACCCGGTGACGAGGTGCTGGGCGATCTCCGTCGCCAGTTCCCGCAGCTCGATCACCTCCGTCCGGGCGTCCACGTGGCCCAGCGTCGCGGCCGCCAGGCGGTCGGCGAGCAGCCGGGTGGAGGAGGGCGAGCTCAGGCCGGCCGATACGACGACGAGCTTCATGCCCGCTCCTCCTCCTGGGCCGTGGCGGCCGCGGCCACGCGGGCCCCGTGGGTCGGCGCGTCCGGCACACCGGCCGGGCGCAGGTTCGCGAACTCCTTGCGCAGTACCGGAACGACCTCCTCGCCCAGCAGGTCGAGCTGTTCCAGGACGGTCTTCAGCGGCAGGCCCGCGTGGTCCAGCAGGAACAGCTGGCGCTGGTAGTCGCCGGCGTAGTCCCTGAAGGAGAGGGTCCGCTCGATGACCTGCTGCGGCGAGCCCACGGTCAGGGGCGTCTGGGAGGTGAACTCCTCCAGGGACGGGCCGTGGCCGTACACCGGCGCGTTGTCGAAGTACGGGCGGAACTCGCGCACCGCGTCCTGCGAGTTCCTGCGCATGAACACCTGGCCGCCGAGTCCGACGATGGCCTGTTCCGGGGTGCCGTGCCCGTAGTGGGCGTAGCGCTCGCGGTAGAGGTTCACCATCTGCCTGGTGTGGGAGGCCGGCCAGAAGATGTTGTTGTGGAAGAAGCCGTCGCCGTAGTACGCGGCCTGCTCGGCGATCTCGGGCGAGCGGATGGAGCCGTGCCACACGAAGGGCGCGACGCCGTCGAGCGGGCGCGGGGTCGAGGTGAAGGACTGGAGCGGCGTACGGAACTTGCCCTTCCAGGTGACCACGTCCTCGTCCCAGAGGCGGCGCAGCAGCGCGTAGTTCTCGATGGCCAGGTCGATGCCGTCGCGGATGTCCTTGCCGAACCAGGGGTAGACGGGGCCGGTGTTGCCGCGGCCGGTCATGAGGTCGACGCGGCCGTCCGCGACGTGCTGGAGCATCGCGAAGTCCTCGGCGATCTTCACCGGGTCGTTCGTGGTGATCAGGGTCGTCGACGTGGACAGGATCAGCTTCTCGGTGCGCGCGGCGATGTAGCCGAGCATCGTCGTCGGCGAGGAGGGGACGAACGGCGGGTTGTGGTGCTCGCCGGTGGCGAAGACGTCGAGGCCGACCTCCTCGGCCTTCTGCGCGATCGTGAGCATCGCCTTGATCCGCTCGTGCTCGCCGGGCGCGCGCCCGGTCGTCGGATCGGGCGTGACGTCACCGACGGTGAAGATCCCGAACTGCATGGCTCCCCTTCCCAAGATTGTTTACGATTCAACCATACCTGGGAACGGAGGGCGCCGCAGCCGTATTCCCCGCGGCGGCCGGCCGGCGCCGCCTGCCACCGGCCCGGGCGCGGGACGGGCGGCAGGCGGCGCCGGTGGGCGGGTCAGCGGTTGTCGTGCAGCTCCTGGTGCATCTGCGGCTGGTCGTCCTCGTTGCGCGTGAGGGCGAACTTCTGGATCTCGTTGAAGCCCTTGGAGGCGACGCCGACGATCTCCTTGTACGGGTTGACGCCGGTGGCCTTCTTCGCTCCCCCGCCCAGCAGCCCGCCGCCGATGCCGCTGACCACGCCGTGGCCGGCCGCGAGGGGCCCCGCGGCCGCGCCCAGGACGCTCTTGGGCAGCCCCGCCATGTCGGCGTACTTGTCGGACAGGGCGTGGCGGACCATCGCGATGAACGCGTCGTGGGTGGGGCCGGGGTAGAACTTCCGGTAGAAGTCGACGGCCTGCCTGGTCATGAAGACTCCGTCGTCGGTCTTCTTCCACTCCTTGTCGCGCTCCTGGTTCCAGATGGCCTCGACCAGGCCGGGATCCTTGGGCAGCAGCCACTTGTCGGGGGTGCCGAGGTAGTGGTTGACGTAGTGCCAGGCACACATGAAGCCCTTGGCGTCGTCCTTGGAGACGTCGATGCCCAGGCGGTCCATGGCCTGGACGATCTGGGTGGAGAAGACGCAGGCGGCGCCGGTGGTGTACTTCTGCGAGACCGGCTCGCCCCACTTGGCGTAGTCCCACTCCCCGCTCTTCTTGTGCAGCTGGCGGACCGAGGCGTGCACGAGGCGGACCTTGGTGACGTTGGCAGCCAGGGTGCCGTCCCGCAGGGCGTTCTTGTTGCCCATGTCGATGAACAGGCGGGAGGACTGCGAAAGACGCCGGCCGGGCCCCTCGACACCGCCGAGGCGGCCGGTGGAGCGGAGGGTGAACGCCCCGGTCGGGGAGAGGTACGTACCGATCAGGCCGACGGTGCCCTGGAGCATGGACACCTCGCCGTGGTGGTGCGCGAAGAAGCTCTCCGCCGCCTTGACGTCCGCGTCCGACCAGTCCGGCGGCGGGGCCGCCGCCTCCTGAAGGAACCCGGCCAGCCTGGGGGGCAGGCCGGACGTGTCCATCCCGGGCTTGAGCGTCCCGATGGTGCGGAACAGTGCGTTGACCCCGTCGACCTCCTTGTTGTCGATCAGGTCCGAGACGAGTTCGTCCGCCTTCGGATCGCCGACCTTGCTCGCCGCTTCCAGCTCGGCGGCGATCGTCGCGGTCGTCAGAGCCACGGTGAACCACTTCCTTCCGGGGTGGGTGGCGGGCGCGTCCCCGCCGGTCAGCGGCATGCTCCCGCTGTCCGCGGCGGCTCCAGAACCCCCTGCCGACGCCGGATCGTTTGTTCCTCACCCGAGCGGCGGAGCCGCCCCTCGCCGACGGGAACCGGCCGAAGCCGTCCGCGTGCGGGCGCATCACCGGGCGGAGCGCTACCCTCCGGCCCATGATTGACATGGACACGCTCTATTCGGCCCGGAGGGGCGGCCCGGCCGCCGCACGACCGCGAAGAACCGGCCTCCGCCTCCTCGTGTGCCTCCTCCTGGCGGCCCTCCTGTGCGCACCCGGCGCCGCGGCCGCCCCGGCCCCGCACACCGCCGCCGGCACCCCGTCGACGGCCGCAGCGGCCCGCTGGGGCGACCGCCGGCTCGACGAGGCCGCCTTCCTGACCACCCACAACTCCTTCACCAACTACGAGGACTCCCGCTGGAGTTCGGTGAACCAGTCGGAGTCGGTGCGCGCCCAGCTCGACAACGGGGTGCGCGGCCTGAGCCTGGACACGCACTGGTACGAGCACAGCACCTGGCTGTGCGTCATCAGCTTCGGCAGCGACTGCTACCCCAGCGACGTGTACCTGTGCCACGGGGACTGCAAGACCTTCGCCGGGGCCACGTACGCACTGCCCCGGCAGTCCTTCCACGGCACGATGCAGACCGTGGTGGACTTCCTCGCCGCCCATCCCCAGGAGTTCGTGACCGTCTTCCTGGAGGACTACGTCAGCGCCGACCAGCTGCGGCAGTCCCTGGGCCGGGTCCGCGGGCTCGACCAGCTGCTGTTCCGGCCCGACGAGTGGGGCGTCCGGCAGAACGGGTGGCCGAAGGTGGCCGATCTCGTCACCGCCGGCAAGCGCCTGCTGGTCTTCTCCGACCGCTCCGACCGGGAGCAGCTGGGCGTCATGTACGACCGGTCGTGGACGGTCGCCAACTACTGGAGCCTCGGCGACATGGGCGACGACCTCTCCTGCGTCACCCGCTGGCCCGACGTCCCCCTGGACCGCCAGGAGCCGGGATTCCGGCGGCTGTTCACGATGAGCCACCACCGCAACGTGCCGACCGTCCTCACCGCGGCCCTGGACAACGGCGCCAAGCTCAGGAACCGCGTCGCCGGGCAGTGCCGGACCGCGGCCGGGGGGCGCGCACCGAACTTCGTCTCCGTCGACTTCCACCGGCTGTCCGACGGCAGCGGCCACACCCCCGCCTCGGTCGTCGCGGAGCTGAACGCCGGCCCCTGACAGCCGCCTTCCGGCCCCCGCCGCCCGGGCGGGAGGGGGCGGTGGCGGGGCCCGTGTAAGGGGCGACGTAAGGGCCCGTGCCCGTGGCCGTTCAAAAACACAAAACACCCCCCCCCCCCTCCCCAAGCCGTCTGGGTTCCC
>NZ_JBWKEZ010000031.1:0-11789 GCF_056434525.1 Streptomyces sp. NPDC044002 | reverse complement strand
CCCGCCCCCCCCCCCTCGCCGCCCCCTAGAAAGCCCCCCCCCCCACCCCGCCCTCCCCCTCCCCCCCCCCTCTCCCCACAGCCGCCGGCCCCCGGTGCAGGGGCCGGTGCAGGGGCCGGTGCAGGGGCCGGTGCCGGTGCCGGTCAGAAGCCGCAGACCGCCGCCCGCGCGTCCCGGAAGCGGTCGGGGTGCCGCCGCCGGTACTCGACCAGCGACTGCGCGACGGCGGCGCCCTCGCCCACGGCGGCGCCTACCCGCTTGACGGACCCGGACCGGACGTCGCCCACCGCGAACACGCCGGGCACGCTGGTCTCCATCTGGAGCGCGTCGGGGCCCGCCCCGGCGCTGCCGGTGAGCACGTACCCGCGCTCATCGAGCTTCAGCGCGCCGCCGAGCCACTCGGTGGACGGGCGGCCGCCGATCAGGACGTACAGGCAGTGCGCGCCGACGGTCCGCTCGCCGCCGTCGCGCTCGCGCAGCCTGAGCCCGGTGAGGGTGTCCCCGCCGAGGCATTCGGCGACCTCGGTGCCCAGCAGGACCCGCAGGCCCGGGGTCCGCTCGATGCGCTGCACCAGGTAGCTGGACATGGAGGCGCCGAGGTCCGTGCCGCGCACCAGCAGGGTGACGGAGCGGGCGTAGCGGGCGAAGTAGAGGGCGGCCTGTCCGGCGGAGTTGCCCGCGCCCACCATGTACACGTCCTCGCCGGCGGTGGAGGGGGCGTCGGAGAGGCAGGACCCGTAGTACACGCCGGAGTGGAGGAGCCGGTCGACGCCGGGGGCCGTGAGGCGGTTCCAGTCGACGCCGGTGGCGACCACCACGGCCGCCGCGGTCACCGAGGCCGCCTCCTCGGTGCCCGCCTTGACGAACTCCACGCTGTGGTCGCCCGCGCCCGTGGGGGCCACCCTGCTCGCCACCCGGGTGGGCTGCCACTCGACGCGGGCCCGGCGGGCCTGCTGGAGGGCTCGCTGGGCGAGGTCGCCGCCGGTCAGGCCCACGGGGAAGCCGAGGTAGTTCTCGATCCGCGAGGTCGATCCCGCCTGCCCGCCGGGGGCGTCGTCCTCGATCACGACCACGCTCATGCCCTCGGCGGCGGCGTACACCGCCGCGGACAGGCCTCCGGGGCCGCCGCCGATCACGGCGACGTCGTAGTGATCCTGGGCCGCCGGGCGGATGAGGCCGAGCCGTTCGGCCAGTTCGCTGATCGAGGGGTCCGTCAGCTCGGTGCCGTCGCCGAGCCGGACGGTGACGGGGGCGTCCCGCACGTCCTCCTCGGGCAGCCAGCGGAAGATCACGCCGCTGCGGCCGAGGAAGTCCCGTACGGCGTAGGCGGCGGGCGAGAAGCGGCTGCCGCGCACCTCGGCGGTCGGCAGGTCGCCCCGGCAGTCGGCGTTCCAGGTGCACAGGGAGTCGTCGAGCGCGACCCGGAGGTGCTCGGCCGGGTGCTCGCCGGGGAGGGGCGACGCCCCGGAGGCGGGCGCGTCGCCGGCGGCGGGCGCGTCGCCGGAGCGGCGGGCCAGGGGCAGCCAGCGCACGCCGGGGTGCGCGGCACCGGGCTCGGGGGCCTCGTCGGCGAGCACGGCGGCGACGGGCACCTTCCGGTCGGCCAGCGCGTTCAGCGCCCTGACCACCTCCGCGGGTCCGCCGACCTGGAGCACCCGGAACGACGTCCGGTACCAGCTCTGCACCAGCTCGGCCGTCTCGTGCCGGCGGATCGGATCGGGGTCGGACAGAACGATCACCGGCAGTGCGGCATCGGCCATCAGGGGGTCCTCCACAGAACATCGAAAGATCGGCTTGCTCTCCGGTCAACGAGCGGGGAGGCGATCCGAACCGGCCGCGGAGGAGCCCTTGCGTGCGGCGGGGCGGCAGCGGGCGCGCGGGCGCCCGCCGCCACCCCGGGCGGCGGTCCTCAGAGGCGGCCGAAGAACTGGTTCCCGCGGGCCGCGTGGTTCTCGCTCGTGTAGTACTCCTTCATCGCGGAGCTGATCTCCTCGCGGCTCAGCTGCCCGTCGCCGTCGACGTCCAGCCGGTCGAAGGCCTCGTCGAAGGTCTGCCGGGGCAGCCGGAACATGCCGTGCAGCAGGGAGGTGTACTCGTCCCGGCTCAGCATGCCGTCGCCGTCCCGGTCTCCCAGCTCGGTCCAGGCGTTGCTCATGTTGCGGATCCGCTCCCAGATCCGGTTCTGGTCGGTGACGATCCGCGCCCGGAACGCCACCCGGAACTCCTGCCGGTCGACTCCCCCGTCGTCATTGCGGTCCATCCGCTGGAAGACGGTGTCCCAGAGCTCCGCCAGCGAGTCCCGCAGCCCGGCCACGTCGTCCGGGGTGAGGCCGAGCGATTCGGCGAGCCGGTCCGAGAGGCCGATGACGTCCGACTTGTCGAGCCGCCCGTCGCGGTCCGAGTCGAAGACGTCGAACGACCGGTCCAGCTTGATGTCCAGAACGCTCACGACAACATCCCCTTCACTCCGAGTAGCCGCCCCGCCACACTGCGGAGCGGGCCCAGGAAACCACACGGCCGCCCCCGCGCGCAGCGAACGCCCGGTACCGCTGGGCGTTCCGGGTGACGGGGCGGCCGGGCGTCCGATACGGGTCAGCGCGCGCCGGCCCCCGCGCCCGGGCCCCGCCGGTGGCGCAGCCAGGCCGTCAGGGCCGCCTGGAGTTCGGCCACTTCACGGTGGGTGAGTTCCTCGCCGCCGCCCGGGCCGGTGTGCAGGCGCACCCCGGCCCCGGTGACGCTCCAGCCGGTGCCGCGCCCCGGGCGGGAGGCGAGGGTCCGGCCCTCGGCGAGCGCGCCCAGCGCCCGGCGGACCGCCGGGGGGACGCCGGCCGGGCCGGGCGGCGGGGCGGCGGTGCGCGTCCGCGGGGTGAGGCCGATCTCGGCGTAGAAGGCGGTCAGGGCGTCGTCGAGCGTGCCGGGACCGGAGGGGGCGGCTCCGGTGAACTCGGCGATCAGCTCCGGATGCGCCCGGGGCGCGTGCTCGCCCCACGGGCGGGGGTGGAGGGGGCGTTCGTCGGTGTCGAGCCGGACGCAGACCGGCGGGATCAGCTCCCGGCCGTAGCCCTGGTGGACCAGACCCGCGTACAGGCGGCGCAGGGTGGCGGCCTGACGGGGTACCGGATGCGGATCCGGGGCGGCCGGGGCCTGTGGTCTGGCGGGGCGCGGCGCCATGCCGAGGAGGCCGCTGCCGTGGTGCAGGACGCCCGCCTGGGTGAGCAGCACCGTGGCCTGACGGCCCTTCCTGTCCCAGCCGAGCCGGAACCCCACCACCGTGGTCCCCATCCGCCCGCTCCTCCCCCGGCCGCCGCCACCCGGGCCCGGCCGTCCGGAGCACGGTAGCCAGAGCCGCGCGCGCCGGGGGCGGGCATGGCCGAGTTACGTCCCCGGCCGGGCCGAGTGTGCTAGGAGGCGTCTCACGGATCGTCATACAGGGGCACAGAAGCTCGACTTGATCCCGACTGGCCTGCGACGATGCCGTCATGACGCAGATCATCAAGGGGGGCAATCTGCCCGTGTCCGGCGAGCCCATGCGGGTCGCCGTGGTCCGTCGGGCGGCCGGGCCGGGTGTGCCCGAGATCGACCCGGCGGCACTGCTGCTCGACGACAGCGGAAAGGTCAGGGGCCGCAGCGACCTCGTCTTCTACAACCAGCGCGCGCACGCCGGCAGCGCCGTGGAACTCCTGGGCAACGCCCGCAGCGAGGACGGCCGGATGGCGGACTGGCTGGAGATCGACCCCGGCCGGGTCGAGCCGGAGGTGGAGCGCATCGTCATCGCGGCCTCCTCCGAGGGCGCGACCTTCGGGGAGATACCGGGGCTGTACCTGGAGGCGGTCAGCACGGCCACGGGCGAGAGGATGGTGGTCTACTCGGTCGACGACGACGACGCGACGACCGAGACCGCCTACGTGCTGGGCGAGTTCTACCGCCGCGACGGGGGCTGGAAGTTCCGCGCGGTCGGGCAGGGCTACGACTCCGGGCTCCCGGGGCTGGCCGAGGACTACGGGTTCTCGGTCGAGGACGAGGCAGAGGCCGGGGCGGAGGTGGAGGCCGAGGGGCCGGATGCCGGTCCGCCGCCCGCACCCGCACTGCCCGAGGCCCCGCCGCCCGCCCCGCCCCTGCCGGCGACGGCGGCCCCCGCGGAGGCCGTTCCGGCTCCGGTGGCGGCCGTTCCTCCGGAGCCGGGGACCGGAGGGGCCGCCGCGGCGGCCGCCGTACCCGCCGGCGTCCCCGTCTCCAAGTCGGGCGCCCCGCTGCTCGGCACCATCACCAGGCGGATCAACAGCCTCCCGACCGATTTCGGTCCGGACTTCCCCGTCTTCACCCAGGAGGGCAGGGGGGAGGACGTCGTCCGGGTGGAGGCGGCCACGGCGGCCGGCTTCGCGGTCGTCGACCTGGTCCGCCTCGGGGACGGCCACGTCGAGGTCAGCGCGTTGAACCACCGCAACCGCGAGAGGAGCCCCTCGGCCCTGAGCGGCTGGGCCGAGGACTTCAGCGGCCGCGGGATCGTCGACCACGACGGGAACGGACCGCTGCGGCTGCGCGTGAAGGCGCGCGGCGAGTGGAAGATCACCGTCAGCCCGGTGTCGGTGCTGCGGGACGCCTCCGAGCGCGTCGAGGGCGTCGGCTCCGACGTCCTGGCGTACGCGGGGCCCGCCGTCGACCTGGCCGTCAGGTACCGCAACAGCAAGGACGACGCCTGGTTCCAGCTGGAGTCCCTCCGGCGCAGCGCCTCGCGCCGCACCCTGCACAGCGGTGACAGGTGGCCGGGGCGGAGCACGGTGGCGCTGACCCGCGGGGCACGGCTGCTGATCGTCAGCTACGACAGCGCCTGGTCCCTCACTCCCCGCGAGGTCACCCCGCACCCCAACCGGCGGGAGGGCGAGATCCCGCCGTTCTGGCGGCGCCTGCGCTGACCGCCGTGGCGAGCTCCTCCGGCAGGCCCAGCAGGCGCAGGGCGTCCGGTACGGAGGGGCCCAGGCCGGACACGGCCGCGGCCACGCCGTCGTAGTGGGTCCGGGCGGCGGCGTGGTCGCCGCGGGCCTCGGCCGTGCGGCCGAGGCCGGCGAGGCAGCGCAGCCGGTTGCCGAGGCTCTTGACCCAGTGCGGGTCGATCCGGTCGAGTGCGTCCGCGTAGAGCCGCTCCGCCTCCTGCGGCCGTCCCTCCAGCAGGGCGATGTCGCCGAGGCCGCGCAGGGCGGCGGCGAGGGCTGCGGGGCTGCCGCTGCCGCGGGCCAGGGCGGCGGCCCCGGAGTAGTCCTCGCGGGCCGCGGCGGGGTCGTGGGGCAGATGGTGGTCGCCGCGGTTGACCAGGAGGTCGGCGGAGTCCTCGACGGCGCCGAGTTCCCCGGTGAGGGCGAGGGCGCGGTCGGTCAGGGCGACGGCCCGTTCCCGGTCGGCGCGGGCGGCCGCGAGGCCGGCGAGGGCGTCCAGGGCCAGCGCGGTGCCCCAGCGGTCGCCGAGTGCGCGGAACCGGTCGGCGGCCGCGTCGAAGGCCCGCTCGGCGCCGTCGGCGTCGCCCTCGCCGAGGGTCGCGTACCCGGACACGTACCGGGCGGCCGCGCGCGCCCACGGGTCGGGGCAGTCGTGCTGGGAGGAGACGAGCGCGAACGCGTCCCGGGCGTGCCGGGTGTCGCGCCGGTCGGTCTCGCCGGCGGTCCGCATCATCCAGAGGAAGGGGACCACCGGGTAGCGGCCGGCGCGGTCCCCCGGCCAGGCGGCGGCCAGTGCTTCCAGGGCCGCCGTGCGGTGGCGCTGCCAGAGCGGCCGGCCCGCCGTCGTGGAGGCGGCGAGCAGGACGCAGGCGGCGTACTCCTCTCCGAGGTCCTCCCCCACAGGGCGGCCGGGCTCGGCGGCGGCGAGCACGTCCAGCGCGTACGGGGCCGCGGCGGCGGACGCGCCGCGGATCCACAGCGACGCCGAGGCGGCGGCGATCAGTTCCAGGGCGGTGCGCCTCTCGTGGGCGCCGACCGCCCAGCGCAGCGCGGCGAGGAGGTTGTCGTGCTCGGCCGCGAGGCGGGGCAGCCAGTGCAGTTGTCCGGCCCGCAGCAGGTGCGGGCCGGCGCGGCGGTGCAGTTCCAGCAGGTGCCGGGCGTGGCCGCGGCGGGTGGCAGCGCCCTCGCCCGCCTCCTCCAGGCGTTCGGCGCCGTACGCGCGGATCGTCTCCAGCATCCGGAGGCGTCCTGCGCCCGCGGTCTCCAGCAGGGACTTGTCGACCAGCGACTCCAGGGTGTCGGCGTCCGTGCCGCACACTTCCCGTGCGCCGTCGCCGCCGGCTCCGCCCGCGAAGACGGTGAAGCGGCGGGCGGCGCGCTGTTCGGCGTCCGTCAGCAGGTCCCAGCTCCACGCCACCACCGAGCGCATCGTGCGGTGCCGTTCGGCGGAGGTGCGGCTGCCGCGGGCGGTGATGCCGAGGAGGTCGTCCAGCCGTCCGGCGAGGTCCTCCGGTTCCAGGGTGCGCAGGCGGGCCGCCGCGAGTTCGATGGCCAGCGGCAGGCCGTCGAGGGCGGCGCAGATCCGGCGTACGAGTTCGGGTTCGCCTGCGGGGCCCCTGCGCACGGCGCGGGCCCGGTCGGTGAACAGGCGTACGGCGGCCGCTTCGTCCAGGGGCCTGACCTGCTGGACGTGTTCGCCGATGACCCCGAGGGGTTCGCGGCTGGTGGCCAGTACCCGCAGCCGGGGGCAGGCGGCGAGCAGGCGGGCCGCCAGCGCGGCGGCCTCGTCGACGACGTGCTCGCAGTTGTCCAGGACGAGCAGGAGCGGCCGGTCGGTCAGGGCGGCGATCAGGCGGTCGAGGGCCGTGCGCGGCGGGCCGTCCCCCATCTGGAGGCCGTTCTCGCGCAGGCCGAGTGCGGCCAGCAGGCTGCGGGCGGCCCGTCCCGGCCGGGCGTCCCTCGCGGGCGGTGCCGACGGGCCGCCTTCGCGCAGCGCCGCCAGTTCGACGAAGCAGACGCCGGCCGTGGCGGCGGTGGCCGCGGCCTCCACGGCCAGGCGGGTCTTGCCGACACCGCCGGGGCCGGTCAGGGTGACGAGGCGGGACTCCCGCAGCAGGGCGACGGCCTCGGCCGCCTCCTCCTCGCGGCCCACGAAGGAGGTCAGCTGGGCGGGCGGTGCGGCGGGCCCGGGGGCGGGGGCGGTGTCCAGCAGTTCGGCGTGCAGGGAGGCGAGTCCGGCCGACGGGTCGGCGCCCAGTTCCTCGGCCAGGTGCCGTCTGGTCCGCTCGAACACCACGAGGGCCTCGGCCTGGCGCCCCTGGGCCGACAGGGCGCGCATCAGCAGCCCGGCCGGCCGTTCCCGCAGCGGGTGGCGGTCGACGAGCTCGCGCAACTCGGGTACCGCCGCCCGGGGTTCGCCGAGCCGCAGCTCCGCTTCGATCCGGTCCTCCAGGGCGGACAGGCGCGCTTCCTCCAGCCGTGCCGCCGCGGCCCTGGCCGACTCGCTCCCGTCGAGCCCGGCGAGGGCGGGGCCGCGCCACAGGTCCAGGGCCCGGCGCAGTCCGGCGGCGGCCCGGGCGGGGTCGCCGGCCGCGAGGGCGGCGCGTCCGGCGGCGGCCAGTGCCTCGAACCGGGCCGCGTCCACCGCCCCTTCCGGCACCGCGATGCGGTAGCCGGCGCCGACCCGTTCGATGGGGGCCGCCGGTCCCAGGGCGGTGCGCAGCCGGGAGACCTGGGACTGGAGGGCGTGCGCGGAGACGGCTCCGCCCGGTTCGATCTCCTCGGCCAGCCGCTCGGCCGGGACGACGCCGCCCGGGCTGATCAGCAGCAGGGCGAGCAGGGCGCGGCGGGCGGGGCCGCCGAGCGGCACCTCGGTCCCGTCGTCGTGCCGTGCCTGGGTCTCTCCGAGGATGCCGAACCACATGCCGGCGATTATCCCCCGGGCACGGAAGGGGAGTTCAGGCGGTGTGGGCGAGCGGGCCGAGCCAGGTGCCGCCCGACACGTCGATGGTCTGGCCGGTGACCCAGCGGCCCTGGGGTCCGGCGAGGAAGCCGACCACGTCGGCGACGTCCTCCGGCTCGCCGATCCGCCCGAGTGCGGTGACCGCCTCCAGGGCGGCGACCGCTTCCGGTACCGCGGTGTGGCCGGCGGTCAGGTCGGTGCGTACGACTCCGGGCGCGACGGTGTTCACGGTGATGCCGCGGGGGCCGAGTTCGTTGGCGAGGGAGGGGGCCATGGCTTCCAGGGCCGCCTTGCTGACGGTGTAGCCGATCTGGGTGGAGACCGCGAAGCGGCTGGCGGTCGACCCCATGTTGATGACGCGGCCGCCGTCGTTCAGCAGCGGCAGGGCCCGCTGGACGACGAAGAAGGGGGTGCTCACGTTGACGGCCATCAGGGTGGCGAACTCCTCCTCGGTGACCTGTCCGATGGAGTTGCCGGAGATGATGCCCGCGTTGTTGACGAGGACGTCGAGGCCCTTGGCGCCGTGCTCGGCCAGTCCCCGGTCCAGCCCTGCGAAGAGCCGGTCCAGGGCTCCCGCCTCGCCGAACCGGGCGCGGACGGTGAAGGCGCGCCCGCCGGCCTCCTCGATCCGTGCCGCGGTCTCCTCGGCGGCGGCCCCGTTCGTGCCGTAGTGCACCGCCACCAGCGCTCCCTCGGCGGCCAGCCGGAGCGCGACGGCCCGTCCGATGCCGCGCGACCCGCCGGTCACCAGTGCGGTCTTTCCGGTCAGCTGCTCGCCCATGTCTTCGGCTCCCCTGTCGTGTGTCCGCCCGGTGCCCCTCGGTGGGGCCCGTTGACGTCACTCTCCGGGGGAGCGCTCACCGGCGGCTCACCGCGCGCTCACCGCCCTCTCACCGGCCGGGGTCCGTACGGCCGGCCATCTTGGAGTTGCGGTAGGAGTAGCCGAAGTAGATGGCCAGGCCGACGAGAAGCCAGATCACGAAGCGGAGCCAGGTCTCCACACGGAGGTAGGTGATGAGCCAGATCGACGCGATGACCCCGATGGCGGGGGTGATGGGCATCAGCGGGGTGCGGAAGGTGCGGGGCAGGTCGGGGCGCTTGTAGTGGAGCACGATGACCGAGGTGCACACGACGGCGAAGGCGAGCAGGATGCCGATGTTGGTGAGTTCCGCGGCCTCGCCGATCGGCACGAAGCCGGCGATGGCCGCCGAGGCCACCCCGACGATCCAGGTGACGCGGGTCGGGACGTGGCGGGTGGGGTGGGTCTTGGCGAACCAGCCGGGCAGCAGTCCGTCACGGCTCATGGAGAACCACACGCGGGTCACGCCGAGCATGAAGGTGAACATGACGGTGAGGATGCCGATGATCGCCCCGACCGCGATGATGTCGGCGACGACCGGCAGCCCGGCCGCCTTGAAGGCGCTGGAGAATCCGCTCTCCGGGTCGATGTCGGTGTACTTCTGCATGCCCGTGAGGACCAGGCAGGCGAGGACGTACAGCACCATGGCGATGGCGAGGGAGTAGAGGATCGCCTTGGGCATGTGCCGCTGCGCGTCCTTGGACTCCTCCGCCGCCGTGCTCATGGCGTCGTAGCCGAAGACCGCGAAGAAGACGGTGGCGGCTCCGGTGAAGGCGCCGCCGACGCCGAACGGGAAGAACGGCGTGTAGTTGTCGGACTTGACGTGGAAGAAGCCGACGACGACCACCAGCAGGACGACCAGCACCTTGAGGACGACCACGACCGTCTCGAAGCGGGCTGCGTTCTTGATGCCGAGGGTGAGCAGGTAGGCCGTGAACAGGCACAGGACCGCCGCGATGAGGTCGAAGCGGTGTCCTTCGCCGGTGCCGGGGGCGCCGAGCATCCAGGTGGGGAGGGATGCGCCGGTCTCCTCCAGGAGGAAGTTGAAGTAGCCGGAGATGCCGATGGCGACGACCGCGACGATGGCCGTGTACTCCAGCAGCAGGTCCCAGCCGATGAACCAGCCGGCCAGCTCGCCGAGGACGGCGTACCCGTAGGTGTAGGCGGAGCCGGCCTTCGGGATCAGGCCGGCGAACTCGGCGTAGGAGAAGGCGGCCGCGGCGCTGGCGACGCCGGCGATGAGGAAGGAGAGCAGCACCGCCGGTCCCGCGACGCCGTTGGCGACGGTTCCGGCGAGGGTGAAGATGCCGGCGCCGATGATGCCGCCGACGCCGATGGCGGTGAGCTGCCAGAGGCCGAGGGTGCGGGTGAGCTGCTGGCTGGGCGCGCCTTCGGGCTCCTCGATGTGCTCGATCGGCTTGCGGCGCAGTACGCCCTGCCCTGACCACAGGCTGGCCATGCTCCGATCCTTTCGGCCGGGGGTGACGGGCGCACATCATCTCGGAAGCGCCCACCGTGCGGAACTAGGCGCTCCGGCGGTGGCGCCCGTCAGTTCCAGATCCGCAGCTTCTCCGGGTTGCGCACCGCCCAGATGTGGGTGATCCGGTCGCCCGTCAGGCCGAAGGCGGCCACCGTGACGGTGGTGCCGCCGAAGCGGGCCACCAGGCCGGGGCGGCCGTTGACGGACCGTTCCAGGAGGGTCATGCCGGGCGTCGACCTGCCGCCGGTGCCGGTGAGGTAGCGGGCGATCCGCTCCGCGCCCACCACCGGGTGCGGCACGGCGCTCACCAGGCCTCCGCCGTCGGCGATCATCGTGGCCCCGGGGTCGAGGAGGCCGACGAGGGCCGCGACGTCCTTGGCCTCCCAGGCCCGCTTGAAGTCCCTGATGACGGCGGCCCGTCCGGCGGCCGGTCCCGGGTCGGGGCTCGCCGTGCCGATGCGGCGGCGGGCCGACGCGGCCAGCTGGCGGCAGGCCGCCGGCGTGCGGCCGAGGATGCCGGCGACTTCGGCGAAGGGGTAGCGGAACACGTCGTGGAGGATGAACGCGACCCTTTCGGCGGGGGTCATCGTCTCCAGTACGACGAGGAAGGCCATGTCGACCGACTCGTCGAGGGTGACCCGGTCGGCCGGGTCGGCGCCGGCGTCGCCGGTGGCGTTCATCCACTCGGTGCGGTCGGGCAGCGGCTCCGGAACCCACTGGCCGACGTAGCTCTCGCGCCGGGCGCGGGCGGAGCCGAGCACGTCGAGGCAGACGCGGCTCGCCACGGTGGTCAGCCAGGCTCCGGGCGACTCGACGGCCTCCTGCTTCTGGCGCGGCATGGCGTACCAGCGGGTGTAGGCCTCCTGTACGGCGTCCTCGGCCTCGGCCAGGGAGCCGAGGAAGCGGTAGGCGAGGTTGGTCAGCCGGGTGCGCTCCCCCGTGACCGCGCTCAGGGCCGGGTCTGTGGTCATGGGGCCATCCTCGGCGAATAGGCCTGGTGGAGGGCGAGTTGGTGGGTCACCTCACATCTGCGGGGGCTGCGTCGTCGTCATGACGAGACGGCGGGGCGTTCCCGGTACACCGTCGGCGGACAGGACGAGAGGGGCTCACCATGCCCGAGCGGACGGCAGTGGGAACGTTCATGCGGATCACGGCGGCCTTGCAGACCGCGGGCGTCTTCTTCCAGGCGGTCACCGCGGGGATGCTGCTGTCGACGGAGTACGGGGAGGCGCTGCACGGTGCGGGGGCGCGGGGCATGTACGCCGCGTCGATGCTGTACGTGCTGGCCGCGGTCCTGGGGTGGCGCCCGGGCGGCGGGTCGGTCAGACCGGTCCTGTACGCGGTCGGCATGCTGGTGCTGGCGTCGGCGCAGGTGGTCCTGGGCATCGCGCACGTGGCGTCCGTGCACGTCCCGCTGGGGGTGCTGATGTTCGGCCTGAGCGTGCTCCAGCTGGGGCACGCGGTGGTGGGCGGACGCCTGCGCGGGGGGGGGGGGGGGGGGGGGGGGGGGGGGGGAGAGCACCCGAAGGGATGTGGGGGGCCCGTGTTTCCTTCTTT
>NZ_JBWKEZ010000030.1:78591-97657 GCF_056434525.1 Streptomyces sp. NPDC044002 | reverse complement strand
CCGCCGAGCTGGGCAACGGGCCACACCCGGACCCCGCCGGGCAGGGCAGCGGCCTGCACCCGCACGGGCACCCCGCCCGGCCGGGCAACGGCCCGCACCCGCGCTCCGCCGAGCTGGGCAACGGGCCACACCCGGACCCCGCCGGGCAGGGCAGCGGCCTGCACCCGCACGGGCACCCCGCCCGGCCAGGGCAACGGCCCGCACCCGGGCCCCGCCGAGCTGGGCAACGGGCCACACCCGGACCCCGCCGGGCAGGGCAGCGGCCTGCACCCGCACGGGCACCCCGCCCGGCCAGGGCAACGGCCCACCCCGCCCCCCGCCCGGCCAGGGCAGAGGCCCGGCCAGGGCAACGGTCAGATCCAGCCGTTGCGCTTGAACCCCCGGTGGATGACGAAGCAGGCCACCGCCATCACCGCGAGGACCAGCGGGTAGCCGTACGTCCAGTGCAGCTCCGGCATGTGGTCGAAGTTCATCCCGTACACCCCGCAGACCATCGTCGGCACGGCCACTATCGCCGCCCACGCCGTGATCTTGCGCATGTCCTCGTTCTGCGCGACCGTCACCTGCGCGAGGTGCGCCTGGAGGATGGAGTCGAGGAGGCCGTCGTACGCGCCGATCTGCTCGGTGGCCCGCGTCAGGTGGTCGGCGACGTCGCGGAAGTACGCGCGGACCTCCGGCGGGATCACCGGTATCGGCTGCGTCGCCAGGTGCTGGAGGGGCCGGCCGAGCGGGGCCACCGCGCGGCGGAGTTCGAGGAGCTCGCGCTTGAGCTGGTAGATCCGGCCCGCGTCGCCCCGGCCGCCGTGTTCGCTGAACACGGCCGTCTCCACGGCGTCCATGTCGCTCTGCACCGCGTCCGTGACGGCCACGTAGTCGTCCACCACGTGGTCCGCCATGGCGTGCAGGACGGCCGCCGGCCCCTTGGCCAGCTGGTCCGGCTCCGCCTCCAGGGCCTCGCGGACCGGGCCGAGGGTGCCGCGTCCGCCGTGCCGGATGGTGATGACGAAGTCCTCGCCGATGAAGGCCATCAGCTCGCCGGTCTCCACCACCTCGCTCGTCGCGGTCAGCTCCTCGTGCTCGACGTAGCGCACGGTCTTGAAGACGGCGAACAGCGTCTCGTCGTACCGCTCCACCTTCGGCCGCTGATGCGCGTTGACGGCGTCCTCGACGGCGAGCGGGTGCAGGCCGAACAGCTCCGCGAGGCCGGCCAGCTCCTGCTGCGAGGGTTCGTGCAGGCCGATCCAGACGAAGCCGGCGCCCGTCTTGCGGACCCGGCGCAGGGCCTCCTCCACCTCCGCGCAGCCGTCCTGGCGGATGCCGTCCTGGTAGACCACGCAGTTGACGACGGCACTGCCGAGCGGGGAGCGGGCGGGGTGGCTGAGGTCGACGGCCCGCCGGTAGCCACGGCGCACGGCACGGCGCAGGTTGCTGAACATGGACACGGGCGTACTCCCCTTCGGCGGATCAGCGGCCAGTCTGCCACCGCCCGGCCGGCGGCTCCGCCACGCGCCCGCGCCCACCGCCCCTGCCGCCCCTGGCCCGCCCCGCCCCGCGCCTAGCAGGCCGGGGAGGAGCCCTTCTGGCCCTTGAGGTCCCGGTTGTAGAGCCACCCGGTGGCGTTGGTGCCCTCCACGCGCACGAACGTCCACTGGTTGCCGTACGAGTTGACGATGTAGCAGTGGTACCAGAGCTTCGTGCCGTCCTTGACCAGAGCGCCCTGGGCGCACTGCTGGTACGGCGCGGCCAGCAGGTGGTGGTCGCCGGATATGTAGCCGTACGTGCCCGGCTTCGGGTCCTTGTGGGTCCAGCCCGCGCAGCCCGTCGGTATGGGGCTGGGCCCGCCCGGCGTCGGCGAGGACGACTTCCCGGAGGGCGACGGCGTGCCCGGCTTCTTCGAGGTGCTCGCGGAGGGCTTGGCCGTGGGTCCCGAGGCGGAGGGCGAGGGGGCCGGGGTGGACGTGGCCACCGCGGCGCCCGTCGGGGAGCCGCCGGGCGCCGGGGTCGGCGCCGCGACTTCCGTGCCGCCGCCGCCCGAGGTCACGGCGTAGGTGACCCCGCCCGCGGCGAGCACGGCGACCACCGCGACGGCGATCGCGGCGCGGCTGCGGCGGCGCGCCCGGTCGGCGTCCGCCGAGCCGGACCGGGCGACCGTGGGTGTCTGCCCGGGCGGGGGGCCCTGCGGCGGGAAACCGGGCTGCGGGGCGGCGGGGGCGTAGGGCTGCGGAAACGATACGCCGCCCCCGGGGACGGGACCGGGCCCGGGACCCGCCGCCGGCGGGGGCCCGAATCCGGGAGCCGGCGCCGCCGCGGGCCCGGGCGCGTACGGCGAGGGCGCGGCCGGGGCCACCGGGGCCGCGCCGCCCGCCGCCACCTGCTCCAGCATCGCGCGGGCCTGCTCGGCGGTGGGCCGGTGCTCCGGCTCCTTCGCCATCAGCGCCCGCAGCACCGGCGCGAGCGGCCCCGCGCGCCGCGGTTCGGGCAGCGGGTCCCCGACGATGGCGGCGAGGGTGGACCACACCGAGGTGCGGCGGAACGGCGAAACCCCCTCCACCGCCGCGTACAGGGTCATCCCGAGCGACCAGATGTCCGAGGCGGGGCCGGGCTCCCGGCCCTGCGCGCGCTCCGGCGGCAGGTAGTCGAGGGAGCCGACCAGTTGACCGCTGCGGGTCAGCTTGGCGAGGGCCTCGTCGTCGGAGGACTCGATGGTGGCGATGCCGAAGTCGGTGAGCACGACCCGGCCGCCCCGCTCCAGCAGCACGTTGCCCGGCTTCACGTCCCGGTGCAGGACGCCGGCCCGGTGCGCGGCGTCCAGCGCGTCCATCAGCTTGGCGCCGATCGCGGCGGCCTCCTGCGGGTCGAGCGCTCCGTACCGGGTCACGGAGTCGTCGAGCGAGGGCCCGTCGACGAGTTCCATGACGATGACGGGCAGGCCCTGCTCGTGCGTGACGTCGTGGACGGTGACCACTCCGGGGTGCCGGATCCGGGCGGCGGCCTGCGCCTCGCGCTCCATCCGGGTGCGCAGGTCGGCCAGTTCGGCGTCACTGGCGTCGGTGTAGGCCCGCAGGACCTTGACGGCGACCTCGCGGGCGAGCAGTTCGTCGACGGCGCGGGCGACCACGCCCATGCCGCCCCGGCCGACCACGGAGGTCACCCGGTAGCGCCCTCCGAGCACCTTGCCGACGAGGTCCCCGTCGTTCGCTTCCTCCGCTTGGCCCGCTGGCACCCGATGCTCCGTTCCACGACCGGTCGTCCGTCTCGACGCTCTGACGGGGCACAAGCGTAGAGGCATGATCGGCGGGCGGTCCGGGCGGACACCCCCTACCCTTCACCGCGCGGCAGATGGGCCTTCGCCTCCTCGTAACCGGCGCTGCCGGGCCGCTCGGCGGGGGCGTAGAAGAGGTTGAGCACGCCGGTGTCGAAGGCCTCGCAGGAGAGCAGTTCGAGCGGGATCGCCGGCTCGCCCTCCTCGAAGAGGCGCAGGCCCTTGCCCAGTACGACGGGGTGGACGAGCAGCTGTAGCCGGTCCAGCAGTCCGGCGGCCAGCAGTTGGCGGACGACGGACACCGAGCCGCTGATGACGATGGGGGCCTCGCCCGGCTCGTTCTTCAACGCCGTGACCGCCTCGACGAGTTCCCCGTCGAGGCGTTCGGAGTTGCGCCAGGTGAAGTCGAGCGGCTGCCGCGACACGACGATCTTCCGCGCGTCACCGAGCCGCTTGGCGAAGTCGGCGTCCTCGCCGCCGTCCGCTTCACGGCCGGGCCAGGCCCCGGCGAAGCTGTCGTACGTCCTGCGGCCGAGGAGCAGGGTGTCGGCGGAGCCGACGACGGCGTCGACGGCCGCTCCCATCCGGTCGTCGAAGTAGGGGAAGTGCCACTCGTGCGGCGCCTCCACGACGCCGTCGAGCGAGATGAACAGCTCTGCGGTGATCTTCCTCATCGGGGCGCTCCGGGGGAGGTGGGGTCCTGCCGCCTTCCAGTACCAGTAGACGCCCCGGGGCGGCCCGCCACATCCAGGCCGCGGCAGCGCGTCCGGTCAGACCGGCCGCAGTTCCTCCATGGCCGTTTCGGCGACCACCCGGGCGACCAGGGCGAGCGCGGGCGAGTCCAGCTTCCACTGCTGCCAGTACAGCGGTACGTCCAGCCACCGGCCCGGCGCCAGTGGCACGAGCGCGCCGGTCTCCAGCAGCGGTTCCGCCTGCGGTTCGGGGACCAGCCCCCAGCCGAGGCCCGTTGCCACCGCGTCCCGGTAGCCCTCCGAGGTGGGTACGAGGTGCCGTGCGGCCGAGGCGGGCGAGGCGCCGCCGGTGAGCGCGCGGACGAAGTCGTCCTGGAGGGCGTCGCGCCGGTCGAAGACGATCAGCGGGGCTTCCCGCAGGTCCCGGGCGGGGGCCCCGGTCAGGTGCCGGGCGGCGAAGTCGGGGCTGGCCACCGGCAGGTAGCGGACCAGTCCCAGCGCCCGTACCGTGCAGCCGGCCACCGGGTCGGGCGAGGAGGTGACGGCCGCCATGACCTGGCCCTCGCGGAGCAGGGCCGTCGTGTGGGACTCGTCCTCTCGGTGCAGCTCGAAGCAGATGGGCGGCCGCTGCGGCACCCGGGTGAGGGCGGGCAGGAACCAGGTGGCGAGCGAGTCCGCGTTGACCGCGATCGGCATCCGGACCGGCCCGAGGCCGTCGGCCATGCCCATGCCCAGCTCGGCGCGGGCGTCCCGTTCCAGCCGGGCCAGCTGCCGGGCGAAGCGGATGACCACCTCTCCGGACTCGGTCGCCCGGACCGGCTTGGTCCGCATCAGCAGGACCCGTCCGGTGCGCTGCTCCAGGGCCTTGACCCGCTGGCTGACGGCGGAGGGCGTCACGTGCAGGGCGGCGGCCGCCGCGTCGAAGGTGCCCTCGTCCACGACCGCGAGGAGGGTCCGGACCTGTTCCAGGGGAAGCTCGTCCATCACAGACGCTAATGATACGTAAACATCTTTAGCTGTACGCGGGGGCGCGCGGTCCTTACGGTCGGACCATGACGAACGGCATCACCACAGCACTGCTGGCCGGTTTCGGTACCGGCCTCTCCCTCATCGTCGCGATCGGCGCGCAGAACGCCTTCGTGCTGCGCCAGGGCGCGCGGCGGCACGCCGTCCTGGCGGTGGTCGCGATCTGCGCCGTCTCCGACGCGGTGCTCATCTTCCTCGGCGTGGCCGGGGTCGGCGCCTTCGTCACCGCCTGGCCGGCCGCCCTGACCGCCGTGGGCATCGCGGGCGGCGGGTTCCTGATCTGCTACGGGATCCTCGCGGCCCGCCGCGTGCTGCGCCCCGCCCCCGGTGCGGCCCTCACCGCGGAGGGCGCCACGGCCGGTTCCGTCCGGGCGGCGGTGCTGACCTGCCTGGCCATGACCTGGCTCAACCCGCACGTCTACCTGGACACCGTCCTGCTGGTGGGCTCTCTGGCCGCCGACCGGGGCGACCTGCGCTGGGCCTTCGGCATCGGGGCCGGACTGGCCAGCCTGATCTGGTTCGCCGCCCTGGGCTACGGCTCCCGGCTGCTCAGCGGCCCGCTGTCGCGGCCCGGCGCCTGGCGGGTGCTGGACGGGCTGGTGGCCGCCACGATGGTCACGATGGGCGGAATGCTCCTCGCCCGCGCCTGAGGTCGGGCCCGGGCGTGGTACTGGTTCCGGTGGACCGGTACCGATGCCGGTACTCCGTCCCGTCCCGTCCCCTCCCCTCCCCCTCCCCTCCCCTCCCCTCTCCCCGCCCCCGGAGCCGCCGCCGTGCCCGACCGCCCGTCGCCCGAGGCCGTACGCGCCTACTACGCGGCCCAGCCGTCCCCGCTCGTCGCCACGACCGGCATCGTGCTGGACGGGCGCGGCCGGGTCCTCGTACTGACCCCCTCGTACAAGGACGGCCTCGAACTGCCGGGCGGCACGGTGGAGGACACCGAGACCCCGGAACAGGGCCTGGCCCGGGAGCTGGAGGAGGAGCTGAACCTGTCCGTCCCGGTCGGCCGGCTGCTGGCGGTGGACTCCTGTGCGCCGGGCGCGCTCGGCCGCTCGCTCGTGGTCCACGCGTACCTCGTGGGGCCGCTGACCGACGCCGACGCGGAAGGGATCGCCTACCCGGACGGCGAGGTCGCCGAGGCCCGCTGGCTCACCCCGGAGGAGGCCGGGGAGCAGCTGCCCGAACGGCTGGCGCCCCGGCTGCGCGCCGGGCTGGCCGCCCTGTACTCCGGTTCCGTCGCGCACCTGGTCGACGGCGTCCCGCAGCCCGGCTCCCCCGCCGGGCTGGACCCGGCCGACCGCGCCGCCCTGGAGCACTCCGGCTGCTACGACCCGGCCGGCCACCGCGCGGCCCGGCCCAAGGCCCTCACCGCCGCGAACGTGCTGTTCACCGACGGGGCCGGCGGGGTCCTGCTGGTCCGGCCCGGCTACGGCGAGCCGGGCCGCTGGCTGCTGCCCGGCGGCGGCGTCGACAGCGACCTCGGCGAGACCCCGCGGGACGCGGCGGCGCGCGAGGTCCGCGAGGAGACCGGGCTGGAGCGGGATCCCGGCCGCCTCCTCGCCGTCAACTGGACCCACCGGCCCGGCTATCCGGCGCGGATCCGCTTCCTCTACGACGGCGGGGTCCTGGGCCCGGCCGAGTTCGCCGCGATCCGGCTGCCGCCCGCCGAGCTGCTGGAGTGGCGCACGGCGGGCCGCGAGGAGCTGCGGGGTCTGGTCAAGCCCCAGCTGCGCCGCCAGATCGAGGCCTGCCTGACGGCCCTGGCCGAGGGCTCCGGCCCGCTGGAACTCCACTCGGGGCGCCGCGCGGGCCCGCGCTGAGACCCGTTCGGCCTTCGCGGGATCGCAGGGGCGGCCGGGGGGCGGGAGACTCGACGGCGACGGCCCGGGGCGTTCGTACGCCCCCGGCCCGACCTGCTCCCACCGCCGAAAGGGGCGGCCCATGCACCCGGCGCCACCCAGCACCGCCTCGGTGGTGCTGTCCAAGGGCGGGCCGAGCCTCGTCGACCTGCTGGCCGACAGCACCGAGCTGCGGATCACCGTCACCGGTCCCCTGATGCTCTTCGAGCGGCTGCGGCTGCTGACCACCCTCTCCCCCTTCGAGGGCTGCACGGCGCAGCGGCTCGAAGAACTGGCGGGCTGCCTGGAGGGCACCCTCCACTGCGGGCTCACGGGCATCCAGGAGGCGCCGGTGACGGTGGAGACGCACCGCGCCGGGGCTGTCCTGGAGATCGGGCTCGGTCCGGCGAGCATGTACCAGAGCGAGCTGGTGCTGCACACGAGGACCGCCGAGACCTTCCGCTCGCTGCTCACCCGGCTGCTCACCGACGACCCCGCGCGCCCGTTCTTCGCCGGGCTGCACCCGGTGCCGGCGACGGGGCACCTCGAACACCACCACGGCGGACCGGACGACGGCGGCGGGGACGAGGACGACCACGGGGACCACGACGGGCACGGCGACCACGGGGACCACGGCGGCCACGGACACGGCGGGGCGACGGGCGGTGGCGGCCATGGACATCCGTAGGAGCGCGGCCTCGCTCACCGCGGCCCAGCGTGACGCGTTCCTGCAGGCCGTCGTGCGGCTCAAGCACCGCCCCGCACCCGGCGGTCCGGCGGGGGTGAGCGTCTACGACCAGTTCGTCGCGCTGCACGGAGCCGTGATGGCCGTCATCGCGCCCGGACTGCCGCCCGGCGAGCGCGTCAACTACGGCCACTGGGACATCGGGTTCTGCGCGTGGCACCGCAAGTACCTGCGGGAGTTCGAGCGGGCCCTGCAGGCGGAGGTACCGGGGGTCACGATCCCGTACTGGGACTGGAGCGACCACACCGGGGCCGTGGCCAGGGTGTTCGTGCCGGAGTTCCTCGGCTCGCTGCGCACGGGCGGCCCCGCACCGGTCGCCGACGGGCCGCTGCGCGACCCCCTGCCGGTGCCGGATCGGCCGGCCTGGTGGCCGGCGGGGGCGAACGGCTTCCCCGTGCACCCGCTGCTGGCGGAGGAGTTCGGCAGCAGCCTGGCCCGGGGCAGCGTGGGGGTGGGCTGGCCGCCCCCGGCGGCGCGCATCGCCCAGCTGGAGCAGCTCCTGGTGGTGCAGCCCGGGGCGCATCCGCTGTGGTTCTTCTGGCTGGTCCTGGAGCAGGGCGCGGCGTCGGTCACCCCCCGCACGCACAACCGGGGCCACAACTTCGTCGGCGGCCACATGTCGGGGGCCTACTCCCCCAACGACCCCGTGTTCTGGCTCCACCACGCGAACGTGGACCGGCTGTGGGCGAACTGGCAGCTCGGGCGGCTCGCGGCCGTGCCCGGTTCCACACCGTCCGACCACTATCCGCCGCAGCACCAGCGCTCCCCCTTCAGCCTGGAGGAGGCGCCGACGGGGCACCGGATCGACGACGTGATGTGGCCCTGGGTGCACGACGCGCCGGGCTTCGACGTCGACCTCGACCCCGCGGTCAAGCCGATGCTGCCGGACTTCTCCGCCGAACCGGCGGCGACGGTGCGCGGGATGCTGGACACCGCGGCGGTCGACGCGGTCGGCTACCGGTACGCCGCCCCGTGAGCGGACCTGTGAGCGGACCCGGAGCGACAGGTTCCGCGACATACCCCCTACCCCTTTGGAGTATTTCCAGGGGGTCCTCTACGATGCCGCCATGAGGACGAGTACGCAGGCCGGACGCGCGGGGAGGCCCTCCGGGCTGCCCGCACGGCTGCTCCTCGTACTGGCCGTGCTCATGGGGATCGTCGGCATGCACGGCCTCGGCCCGGGAGCCCTCCCGCCGGCCGCGGCACACGCCGCCGCCTACTCGGCGGCCGCGGAGCACCCGTCGGCCGACCCCTGTGACTGCGTCCACGCCGACGGCCCCGGCCACGAGGGGCCCTCCGGCGGCCACGCCCAGCACGCCGACCCGACCTGCGCCGCGTCCGGCACCAGCGGCGCCCCGGTGCTGTACGCGCCGGCGCCCGCGCCCGGCGGGACGCCCGCCGGTGCCGGGACCCCGCACGGGGTCGTGCTCGGGGCGACGGCCTGCGGGCGCGCGCCCCCGTCACTGAGCGAACTGCAACTCCTGCGCGTATAGGCGCGGCCCCGCCGGCGTTCCCGCCGGCCGAGCACGCACGCCCGTACGCACCTCAACAGGAGAAGCACCACCATGACCGTCAAGCGTTCCCTGATCCGCCGCACCACCGCGCTGGCCGCGGCCGCCACCGCCGCACTCGTCCTCGCCGCCTGCGGCGGGAAGGCCGACTCCGGCTCCTCGGCGCACGACGGCGGCCACGACGCCCCGGCGTCCGCGTCCGCGTCCCCGTCGGCCTCCGCCGGCCAGGCGCAGGCGGCGAACAACGCCGCCGACACCGCTTTCGCCAAGGGGATGATCCCGCACCACCGCCAGGCGGTGGAAATGGCGGACCTCGCCGCGACCCGTGCCGAATCGGCCGAGGTCAAGGAGCTCGCCGCCGAGATCAAGAAGGCCCAGGACCCGGAGATCAAGACCCTGTCCGGCTGGCTGACGGCCTGGGGCGAGCAGGTCCCGGCCGCCGATGCCGCGCAGGGCGGGCACAGCGGCCACTCCATGTCCGGGATGATGACGGCCCAGGAGATGGAGCAGCTCACGAAGGCCTCCGGCAAGGCCTTCGACACCGCGTTCCTCGACCTGATGGTCAAGCACCACGAGGGTGCCGTTGCCATGGCCAAGACGGAGCAGGCCGACGGCAAGTACCAGCCCGCCAAGGACATGGCCGCCGCCATCATCAGCTCGCAGAGCGCCGAGATCGCCCGGATGAACAAGCTCCTCGGCAAGGGCTGACCCCGACGGCCGGGGAGCCCCGCACCCACTCGCGGGGCTCCCCGGCCTTCCGGTCCTCCGGGAACCGGGCCGTTCAGAACCTGCGCTCGGTCCGCCAGGTCGCCTGGCTGGACGGGTTGGTCAGGTCGTACGTCGTACCCGAGAGGCGGCCGTCCGGGCCCCGCGTTCCGGTGTAGCGGCCCACCGGGCCGTGCGACCAGGCGATGACGAAGTAGATCTGCTGGCCGTCGACCGAGCCCTCCCGGACGTTGCCGACGGTGTTGCCGGAGCGCACCGACCCGAACAGGCGCCCCTCGGCGTTCTGCGAGAAGTCCACGTGGACGGTCGCGTTGCTCTGGTAGATCTCGTACACCCCGCCCGCGTTGAACCCGGGCACCCGGGCCGGACGCTCCGCCGCCACGGCGGCCGTGGCTCCGGTCGCCGGGGCGGCGAGGCCCGCTCCGGCGACGGAGAGGAGCACGGCGACGGAGGCGGCGGTCAGCAGCTGGGGGATACGGCGTGCGATGGACATGGGCCCTCCAGGGGCGGCCGGGACGATCGGCTCCGGTGCATGGTGCACGGAACCTCGGCGGCAGGCTTACCCACCCCTTTCGCCCTGAGGCCTGACTTCACCCGAACGAGTCCCCGGCGGCCTCCGCCGTCGCCACGGGCACCCCCTCGGGGCGCCCGCCGAGCAGGGCCGCGACGTGGTCCGCGCAGCTCAGGGCCGCCGTGGTCATGGCGCTGCCGGTCATCCCCGCGATGTGCGGGGTCAGCAGGGCGCCCGGCAGGCCGAAGAGGGGAGAGGCGAAGGCGGCGTGCTCGTGCGCGAAGGTGTCCACGGCGGCCGCCGCCAGGGGGTGGCCGGGGTCGCGCAGCGCGTCGGCGAGGGCCTGCTCGTCGACGATGCCGCCCCGGGCGGTGTTGAGCAGGACCGACCCCGGGCGCATCAGCGCCAGTTCGGCCTTCCCGATCATCCCGCGGGTGCTGTCGGTGAGCGGTACGTGGAGGGAGACCACGTCGCTGCCGGCCAGCAGCGCGGGAAGGGACTCCGCCAGGGGTACCGGGGCGCCGCCCGCCGGAGTGCGGCGCGCGAGGCCGCGTACGTCCATGCCCAGGGCGGCGGCCCGTTCCGCCAGGGCCAGTCCGGTCCGGCCGAGTCCGACGATGCCGAGGGTCAGCTCCGGCAGACCGCGGGCCGGAGCGGCCGGCGAACGCCAGCGGCCCTGGTGCGCGGCCCCGTCGTACGCGCGGAGGTCACGGGTGAGGGCGAGCAGCTGGGCCAGCGCGAACTCGGCGACGGCCGTGGCGTTGGATCCCGGGGTGTGGGTGACCGCGACCCCGTGGCGGGCGGCGGCGGCCAGGTCGACGTGGTCCGTGCCGGCGCCGGCCCGGCCGATGACCCGCAGCGGGCGGGCCTGCCCGGGGGCCGTGGCGGCGGCGAGGAAGTCCGCGCGCATGGGTACGCCGCCCCGGGACTTGACGGCGTCGTGGCCGGCCCCGTCCCGGAGGGTCTCGGCGAGCAGTGCCTCCCCGTCGAAGGCGTCGAAGTCGGTGAACTCCACCCGCCCGGCCCACTCGGCCCGCGCGGCGCCGGGGTCGGCGACGCGGCGCAGGTTCAGCGTCACCTCCAGGCCGTGGCCGAGGAGCCGCTCCAGCTCCCGCCCGAGCAGCTTCCCCGGCGCGGCGTCCAGCACCAGCACCCTCTTGCGTTCCGTGCGCGTCCCCCGTGTCATGCGTCCGATCGTGCCCGGGGCCACTGACAACGGGCCCGGCGGGGTCGCCGGATCAGCCGCCGACCCGGGCGACCATCAGGGCGATGTCGTCGTCGGCCGCCGCCGGGACGAGGTGGGTGATCAGCGAGTCGCAGAGGTGGTCCAGCTGGCGCTGGGGGTCGGCGAGCAGCTGGGTCAGTTCGCCGAGCCGCTCGTCGAGGTCGCTGCCGCGCGCTTCTATGAGGCCGTCGGTGTAGAGGACGAGGAGGCTGCCCGGGGGCACTTCGACCTCGGTGGGGGTGAAGGCGATGCCCCCGACGCCGAGGGGGACCCCGGGCGGGGTGTCGAGGAGGCGGACGGTTCCGTCCGGGAGGGCGAGGGCCGGCGGCGGGTGTCCGGCGCGGGTGACGGTGCAGCGTCCGGTGGCCGGGTCGCAGACGACGTAGAGGAAGGTGGCCAGCATCGGTTCGGCGAGGTCCGCGAGCGCGGCTTCGAGCTGGTGCAGGAGCCGTACGGGTGAGAGGTCCAGGCGCGAGAGGGACCGTACGGAGGCGGAGAGGCGGCCCATGACGGCGGCCGCGGCGATGCCGTGGCCCATCACGTCGCCGATGAGGAGGGCGGCCTTGCCCCCGGACAGGGCGAGGACGTCGTACCAGTCGCCGCCGACCTCGTTGACGTCGCTCGCGGGCAGGTAGCGGTGGCTGACCTCGATGCCGGGCGGCGGGGTGATGTGCTGCGGGAGCATGCTGCGCTGGAGGATGACGGCGGTCTCGTGCTCGCGGTGGTAGAGCCGGGCGTTGTCGATGCTGAGCGCGGCCCGGGCGGCGAGTTCCCCGGCGAGGGTGACGTCCTCGGCGGTGAACGGCCCGACCGGGCGGGTGCGGTAGAAGGTGGCGACGCCGAGCACGGACTCCCGGGCGACGAGGGGGGCCATGACGAAGGAGTGCACCCCCGCGGTGAGCAGCTGGGCGGGTTTCGCCGTGTGGCGGGCGGCGGGGGCGACGGCCTGTTCGTCGAGGCGGGCGATGAGGAAGGGCTGCCGGGCGGCGAGGGCCTGGGTGTAGGGGGCGGTCGCGGGGAAGGTGAGGGTCCGGCCGAGGGGGGCGAGGATGTCGGTGACCCGGGATCCGGACAGCGGGGCCCGGCCGAGCCTGCGCAGGGCCGCGCCGCCGGTCAGCCCCATGCCGGGCTCGTCCCCGCGGGCCAGGGCGTCGAGGACGTCGACGGTGACGGCGTCGGCGAGGCGCGGCACGGCGAGGTCGGCGAGTTCCTGTGCGGTGCGTTCCAGGTCGAGGCTGGAGCCGACGCGCATGCTGGCCTCGCTGAGCAGGGCGAGGCGGCGCCGGCCGGCTTCGGCTTCGACGTGGTCGCGCTGCTGCTCGGTGATGTCGACGAGGGAGGCGATCACGCCGATCGGCATGCGGGCGGGGTCCTCCACCCGGACGTAGGAGCAGGACCAGACGCGGTCGTGGTCCGGTTCGGAGGGGGTCCGTCCGACGCGGCGGCGGTCCAGCACCGGGTTCCCGGTCTCCAGGACCTGCCGCATGGCCTCCTCCATCTCCAGGGCGTTGACCTCGGGGAGGATCTCGGCCAGGCGGCGTCCGACGTGCGCCGATTCGGGCAGGCCGTTCATGGCTTCGAGGGCGGCGTTGACCTGGAGGAAGCGCAGCTGGGTGTCGAGGATGGCGATGCCCACGGGCGAGCGGGCGAAGAGGCCGTCCCAGACCGCCGAGCTCCCGCGGATGCGGCGGGCGGCATGGGCGTCGGCGGCGAAGACCAGCACCGTCGAGCCGTGCTGGCGGTCGGAGACCGGGGAGGCCCAGATCTCCACCTCCAGGGGGTGCCCGTCGCGGTGCCAGGCGGTGACGGTGCCCATCACCCCGCGTCCGGAGGCGGCCGCCTCCCACAGGGAGCGGCCGAGGCTGCGGTCGGCTCCCGGGTGCAGCAGGTCGGCGATGTTGCGTCCGAGCATCTGGGGCGGGGTGTAGCCGAGCAGCTCCTGCGCGACCTGGTTCCAGCGGACGACGGTCCCGTCGGCGCCGGTGGCGACGAGCGCGACGGGCAGCGCGCCCAGCCAGCCGCCGGCGGCCTGCGCGGCGCTGCTGATCAGCTCGTCGACCGGGACCTGTCCGTTCACGGGGCCTCGTCCATCGGGTCCCGCCGGCGGCGGCCGGCTCGTGTGGCCTGCACGCCTCCATCGTCTGCCGGTCCGGGTGCCGCCGCCTCCCGGGGCCCGTCACCCGCCGCCGGCGAGGCGCAGCCGTCCGGTGTCGAGGGTGAGCTCGACACCGCGCTCGGTGATCCGTACGGCGGTGGGCTCCAGCGCCGGTCCGGGCGGTGCCGGGGGCCGGACGGCGAGGCGGTCGCGGATGCCCTGGGTGAGGCGCTCGGGGGCCGGGGCGCCCATCAGGGTGGCGCCGTCGAGGGTGAAGCCGAGCCGTCCGCCGCGCAGTTCGGGGCGCAGGGTGACGGTGAGCGCGCCGCCGGGGCCGGCGCCGAGGCGCAGGGTGCCGGCGGCCGGGTCGGGGGTGACCTCGGAGACGGGCAGGCCGGACGAGCCGAGCCAGGCCCGGACGGCGCCGGCGGGTACGGTGATCCGCCCGCGGGCGGCGTCCACGGTGCCCCGTCCGCTCCCGCGCAGGGTGGTCCCGTCCAGGCGCAGCCGTACGGCGGCTCCGGTGACGGGGCCGAGGGGGGCGTCGTCCCCGGCGACGGTGATCCCGGCGGCCCGGCCCCGGGCGAGGGCCAGCAGGCCGGATCCGTGCAGGTCGGCGTGGGTGGGGCCGAGGCGGGGCCGCAGGGCGTCCTCGACGCGGCCCTCGACTGCGGCGGTGGCGGCGGCCTCGGCGGCGCCGGTCAGCAGGGCCGCGGCGAGGGCTCCGGCGAGGAGCAGCCGGGCGCGTCGGCGGCGGGGGGTGCCGGGTGCCGGGGCGGGCCGCCTCGGTGGTGCGGTGGTGGTGGGGTTCATGCCCGTGCCTCCGGTGCGTGGTGGTCGTGGCCGCCCTCGGGGTCCAGGCGGGGCAGGATCCGGTCCAGCCAGGCGGGGATCCACCAGTTGGCGCGGCCGAGGAGGTTCATGGTCGCCGGGACCAGGACCAGCCGGACGACGGTGGCGTCGAGGACGACGCTGACCCCGAGGCCGAGGGCCAGCATCTTGACGACCGGGTTCGCCGAGAGGAGGAAGGCGAGGAAGACGCTGGTCATGATGAGCGCGGCGCAGGTGATGACGCGGGCGGTGGAGGCCAGTCCGGCGGCCACGGCGGCCTCGTTGTCCCGGCCGGACAGCCAGTGCTCGCGGATCCGGGCCAGCAGGAAGACCTCGTAGTCCATGGAGAGTCCGAAGACGATCGCGAACATCATCATCGGCACGTACGACTCGACGGGGACGCTCTCGTCGACGCCGAGCAGGGCGGACCCCCAGCCCCACTGGAAGACGGCGACGACGACGCCGAAGGAGGCTCCGATCGACAGCAGGTTGAGCAGGGCCGCCTTGAGGGCGATCAGCGGGCTGCGGAAGACGGCGAGCAGCAGGAGGAAGGCCGCCGCGACGACCAGGCCGACGACGAGGGGCAGGCGGTCGGCGAGCACGTCGCGGAAGGCCTGCTGGGCGGCGGTCTGGCCGGTGAGGTAGCCGGTGGCGTGGTGCGGGCCGAGGGTGTCGGGGAGGGTCTCGTCGGCCAGCCGGTGCAGCAGGGCGGCGGTGTCCGGGTCCTGCGGGGCGCTGTCGGGGACGACGGTGGAGACGAGGAGGGCGCCGTCGGCGGTGGGGGCGGGCGCGGTGGCGGAGGCGACCCCGGGGGTGCGGGAGAGGGCCTGCCGGAGGTCCCGGGCGAGGGCGGAGCGTTCCTCGGCGGACGCGCCGTCCTTGTCGAGGGTGACGACGACGGTCAGGGGGCCGTTGGCGCCCGGTCCGAAGCCGTCGGAGAGCAGGTCGTAGGCCCGGCGTTCGGTGGAGGCGGCCGGGGAGGCGCCCGCGTCGACGTGGCCGAGCCGCATGGACGCGGCCGGTACGGCGAGCACCGCGAGCAGGGTGGCGCCCAGCAGCAGGAAGGTGAGGGGGCGGCGGCCGACGACGGCGGCCCAGCGCTGCCAGACGTCCCCGTCGCCGTCGGGTTCGTCGACGGGTGTCCGGACGCGGAACCGGTCGATGCGGCGGCCGGCCAGGCCCAGCAGGGCGGGGGTCAGGGTGAGTGCGGCGAGGGCGCCGGTCAGTACGGTGGCCCCCGCGGCGATGCCCAGCATGCCGATGAAGCCGACGCCGGAGGCGAACAGTCCGCCGAGGGCCGCCGTCACGGTGAGGGCGGCGACGAGGACGGCCCGGCCGCTGGTGGCGACGGTGCGCCCGGCGGCGTCGGCCGGGTCGGGGAGGGTGTGGAGCAGTTTGCGGTGGCGGGTGACGAGGAACAGCGAGTAGTCCAGGCCCACGCCGAGGCCCATCATCACGGCGAGGGTGGGCGATACGGCGGCGAAGCTGAAGCCGGCGGCGAGCAGGCCGAGTCCGGCGAGCCCGGCGAGCAGTCCGATGACGGCGCTGATCAGGGGGAACGCGGCGGCGGCCACGCTGCCGAAGCCCAGCAGCAGGACGATGACGGCGGTGGCGATGCCGATGGTCTCGGAGGCGCGGTCGGCGCCGGCGGGCGCGGCGAGCTTCCCGAGGGGGCCGCCGTACTCGACGGTGACGCCGTCGGCGCGCAGCGGGGCGACGGCCTCGTCGACGCGGTCCGCGTAGGAGGTCTCGAAGCTTGCGGGGTTGGAGTCGAAGCGGACGGTGTAGTAGCCGGTGCGGCCGTCCGGGGTGGTGGCGCCGGGGGTGGTGAGCGGGTCGGCGACGGCGGTCACGTCGGGCAGGGCGGCCAGCCGTTTCCCGGCGGCCTCGACGGCCGGGCGGTGGGCGGCCAGGTCCCCGTCCGGGACGGTGAGGACGATCTGTGCGGGGACTCCCCGGGCGGTGGGGCCGCCGTGGGCGGCGAGGAGGTCGGCGCCGGTCTGGACGGAGGTGCCGGGGAGGGTGAAGTCGTCCTCGTAGCGGCCGCCCCAGGCCCGGTCGGCGCCGACGGCGGCCAGCAGGACGAGGAGCCAGCAGGCGATCACGAGCCAGGGGTGGCGGGCGCAGCCGCGGCCGGTCCGGTGGAGCAGTCCGCGCGGGGTGGCGCCGGGCGGGGTGGCGCCGGGCGGCGGCCCGGCCTGGTCGGTGGGTTGCATGGGCCGATCCTGGCGGGTGATTGCTCGGGGGCCGTGAGCCGATTGTTAGGGCTCTGTGAGGCCCTTCCCCGTGGCGGGCGGGAGCTCGTGGACGCACCTAGCATGAACGGCGAACCGTGCCCGTACCCCACCGGAGTCGTCATGCACCCCCGCAAGGGGCTCGTCCTGATCGTGGAGGACGACCCGAACATCGCCGCGTTGCAGCGGCTGTACCTGGAGCGGGACGGCTACCGGACGGAGACGGCCTCCGACGGCCCGGCGGGGTTCGAGGCGGTGGCCCGGCTGGCTCCGGCGGCGGTGGTGCTGGACGTGGGGCTGCCGGGGATGGACGGGGTGACGCTGTGCCGCCGGCTGCGGGAGCGGGGCGACTGGACGCCGGTGCTGCTGGTCACGGCGCGCGGCGACGAGGCGGACCGGATCCTGGGCCTGGAGCTGGGCGCCGACGACTACCTGACGAAGCCGTTCTCGCCGGGTGAGCTGGTGGCGCGGGTGAACGCGGTGCTCCGGCGCGGGGACCGCCGGGCCGGGGCCGGGGCGGCCGTGCACGTGGCGGGAGGGCTGCGGGTCGACCCGGTCCGGCACACGGTGCACGTCGACGGGGTGCCGGTGGAGTTCACCGCGCTGGAACTGGGCCTGCTCGCCCACCTGTTGGAGCACCGGGGCCAGGTCTTCACCCGGGCGCAGCTGCTGGACCGGGTGTGGGGGGATTCGGCGCACCGCGACCAGCGGGTGGTTGACGTGTACGTGTCCCAGATCCGCGGCAAGCTCGGTGCCGCGAGCCCGATCCGCACCGTGCGGGGCGTCGGCTACAGTGCGGCCGCCGGGGAGCCCGGGTGAGCGCGGACCGGACGGGGCGCGGCTCGCTCGCCCGGGAACTGGTGCTGTTCGCGGGGCTGGTCGCGCTGGTCGCCGTACTGCTGAGCGGGGTGGCCGCCTGGTACACGGCGCGCGCCACCGCCGAGTCGCAGGAGCGCGACCGGCTGGGCCGGCAGGCGGCGGTGCTGAGCCGGGTGCCGCGGCTGTCGGCGCTGCTCCTGGACACCGAGCAGCTGATCGCGGGGTCGGACGGGGTGCGCCTGGCGGTGCTGGAGCCTTCGGGGACGTTGCGCGGGCCGGCCGCGGGTGCCGTGTCGCAGGCCGGGCGGGACCGGATGCTGACGCGCCGGCCGCTGTCGGCGACCGGGACGCTGGAGGGGCGGCCGGTCCTGGTCGAGGGGCGGACCTTCGGATCGGGCGGGGTGGTGCTGGCCAAGCCGATGGAGGAGGTGGACGCGGCCGCCGCCCGGATGCGCCGCAGCCTGGCCCTGCCCCTGTGCGCGGGGCTGGCCGGGGCCGGTGCCGCCGGGCTGCTGCTGGCGCGGCGGATCTCCCGCCCGCTGACCCGGGCGGCCGCGGTGGCGGGCCGCCTGGCCGACGGCGAGCGCGGCATCGCGGCACCCGCCGCGGACGGCGGTGCGGACGGGGGTGCGGGAGGCGGTGCGGGAGGCGGCCGTACGGGGCGCGGGCCGCGGGAGGTCGCGGAGCTCAACCGTGCGATGGCCGTACTGGACGGTGCCCTGGAGCTCAGCGAGCACCGCCGGCGCGAGTTCCTGCTGTCCGTGTCCCATGAGATCCGCACCCCGCTGACCACGATGCGCGGCTACGCGGAGGCCCTGGCGGACGGGGTGATCCCCCCGGAGCGGGTGCCGGGGACGGGCCGGGTCCTGGTGGCCGAGTCGCGCCGGCTGGACCGGTTCCTGTCCGACCTGCTCGACCTGGCCCGGCTGGAGGCGGACGAGTTCCCCGTCGAGCCGGCCGGGACGGACCTGGTGGCGCTGCTGGGCCGGGCCGCCGGGGTGTGGCGGGAGCGCTGTGCCCGGCACGGCGTCGAGTTCCGCTGGGAGCCCCCGGCGGACGGGGAGGCCCCGACCGTACGGACCGACGGATTCCGGGTCCGGCAGCTGGCGGACTGCCTGCTGGCCAACGCCCTGCGGATCACCCCGTCGGGGCGGCCGGTGGTGCTGGCGCTCGCCGCGGCCGCGGGGGGCGGCGTACGGGTCGAGGTCCGTGACGGCGGTCCGGGGCTGACGGAGGACGACGTGGCGGTGGCGTTCGAGCGGGGTGCGCTGCACGCGCGCTACCGGGGCGAGCGCCCCGTCGGCAGCGGCCTGGGACTGGCCATCGCGTACCGTCTGGCGGCCCGGCTGGGCGGCACCCTCACCGCCCTGGGCCACGGTCCGGAAGGCGGCGCGGTCTTCACCCTGACCCTCCCCGCCTCGCCGGGGTAGCCGTCCGGCGGGCAGGCCCCCGGGGGGGGGGGGGGGGGGGGGGGGGGGGGGGGCGGGGGGGGCGGGGGGGGGGGGGGGGGGGGGGGAGGGGGGGGGGGGGGGGAGGGGGGGGGGGGGGAGA
>NZ_JBWKEZ010000030.1:19850-78582 GCF_056434525.1 Streptomyces sp. NPDC044002 | reverse complement strand
GGCTGCCTCACTCTTCTCCCTCCCTCCCCCCCCCCCCCCCCCCTCCCCCCCCCTCCCCCCCTCTCGTCGTGGCTGCCCCTGCCGCTGGGGCGGGCACGGGTCACGGGCGCAGGTCGGCTCCGGCCGTGGGGGTCTCGTCGAGGAAGCCGCCCGACTGGTGCTGCCACAGCTTCGCGTAGGCGCCTTCCGCGTCGAGCAGTTCCTGGTGGGTGCCCTGCTCGACGATCCGGCCGCGGTCGAGGACGACGAGCCGGTCCATGGTGGCGACGGTGCTGAGACGGTGCGCGACGACGAGCGCCGTCCGCCCTTCCATGAGCCGCCAGAGGGCGTCCTGGACGAGGATCTCGCTCTCGGAGTCGAGGGCGCTGGTGGCCTCGTCGAGCAGCAGGATCGGGGCGTCCCGCAGGATCGCCCGGGCCAGGGCGACCCGCTGGCGCTGTCCGCCGGAGAGCTTCACCCCGCGCTCCCCCACCATGGTGTCGAAGCCGTCCGGCAGGGCGTCGGCGAACTCCGTCACGTGCGCCGCCTCGGCGGCCCGCCGGATCTCGGCCTCGGTGGCGCCCGGGCGGGCGAAGGCGATGTTCTCGCGCAGGGTGCGGTGGAACATCGCCGGCTCCTGCGGTACGTACGCCATCAGGCCGCGCAGGTCTGACTGGGCGAGCCGGCTGATGTCCTGTCCGCCGACCGTGATCCGCCCTCCGTCGATGTCGGTCATCCGCAGCAGCAGCCGGGTGAGGGTGGTCTTGCCGCCGCCGGACCGGCCGACGAGGCCGATCTTCGTCCCGCTGGGCACGGCCAGGTCGAGCCCGGTGAAGAGGGGTTCCCCGCCCGCGTGGGCGAAGTCGACCTTCTCGAAGCACACTTCCGCGCCCTGGGACAGCAGCGGCTCCGGGGGCTCCGGGTCGAGGACGGTCGGCGGGGTCAGCAGCAGTGCGGTGAACTGCGCGGCCTCCGTCATCGAGCTCTCCAGGCGGCGGTAGATCTGGTTGAACTCGAACATGATCCGGGTGGCGTTGCCGTAGTAGGTGAAGGCGACGACGACCGTCTCCACGCCGTGCCCGCGTGCGGCGAGCCCGACGGCGACCAGCAGGCCGAGGGCGTTGGTCAGTACGGACATGGGGGCGACGATCGTGTCGATGCGCAGGTTGCCGTAGTCCCACGACCGCAGCATGAGCCGCCGCGACTCGGCGACCCGCGAGCGGTGCTCGGCGGCCTCGCGTTCCTCGGCGGCGAAGGCCCGGACCGTGTCCATGTTCATCAGGCTGTCGGCGACGTGGCCCGAGACGCGGGCGATGGCCGCCTCGCGCTCGTCGACGAGCCGCTGCCGGCGGCGGATCAGCGGTGTCACGAGCAGCCCGGTGACCGCGATCATCGCCAACAGGCCGACGACGAGCAGTGGTTCGTACTGCCACAGCACCACCGAGCCGAAGATCAGGGGCACGAACTTGCCGACGATCTGGAAGGTCAGGGTGTCGACGAACTCCTCGAAGCGGGAGGCGAAGCTCAGCACCCGCTTGGTGAGCGAGCCGGCGAAGTTGTCGTGGAAGAACGCGGCGTCCTGGGCGAACAGTTCGTCCATCCCGAGGACGTAGAGCCGCTCGACGCCGAGGGCGTCGAGCCGGTTGAGGCAGTGCAGCCCGAGGCGCCACAGCGCTTCGGACAGCAGCAGGGCGCCGGCGAACCCGAGGACGTAGGGCAGGACCGGGCCGATGCCCGAGGCGACGGCGCCGGGGTCGTCCGCGATCCGGCCGACGAGCTTGGCGACGACCAGCGGTGCGACGTAGTTGATGCCGATGTTGCCCAGCGCCGGGAGCAGCATGGCGGGTGCGGCCAGGCGGCGGAGCCGGAAGAGCTCCCGTCCGTAGTGGCGCAGTGCGAGGAGTACCGGGCCCCTGCCCGGCGGACTTTGGTGTGCTTGGGAAGATCCCATACCGATCCTGTGCGGTGTGAGCGGTGGCAGGACAGGAGTCGCAGTGTTCCGCAGGGCCGCTCGCCCCGTCCAAGCGTTTTCTCCGTCTTTCCGCCGATCGGATGGCGTCTGCACCGCTGCCGCCCGGGACCGCCCGCGCCGGCCCCGGCGCCAGCATGCACACTTTCACGTTCACGCAGAAGCGCGAGCAAGAGCGCATCAAGCCTGGCAGATACTGGCCATGGTGGCGCATTCCCCTCTTGAATGAGAGACTGTGGCCCGCGCGGGCCACAGCCGCCCGCGCCGCCGCTCCCGTGCGGTCGAGCGGCTCTCGCCGCCACGGGAGGTCCGGCAGGAGGCCCTCGCGTACCGATCGCGGTGTTCGGTACGCGAGGGCCCTGCGCCCCTGCGCCCTCCGTACCGCGCAGAACCGGGACCCGCGGAAGAAACTTCGGCCGGAGGCGAATCCTCTGGGCACCTCTCCGCCTCTTATCCGCGTACGAACCCACCGGACAGACACACCACGCGCCACGGAGGAACCCCCATGCTGATCACCGCCCTCGCAGTCGTCGGAGCCCTGCTCGTCGGCGCCTGCTCCTGGCACCTGCTGCGGCGCTTCAAGAGCCGCGGCTGAGCACCGAACGCACCCCGAGGCACCCGCACCCGTCGGAGACGAGCAGCACATGAGACAACGCTTCGCCTGGCCGGACGACCGGCTGATCAAGGCCGCCCAGGACGGTGACGTCACCTCCCTCACCGCCGTCGTCCTGGAATCGCAGCCCCACGTACGCAAGTTCGCCCTCTCGCTGTGCTCCTCGCCGCAGGACGCGGAGGACGCCGCGCAGGAGGCGCTGATCATCCTCTACCGGAAGATCGGCACCCTGCGGGCCACGGGCGCGCTCGCCTCGTGGATGTTCCGCATCGTGCGCAACGAGTGCCTGCGCCAGGTACGGCTGCTCGTCCCGCGGAACGACGACGGCCCGGACGCCCCGGACACCTCGGCGCAACCGTCCGCCGAGGAGGCGGTGCTGCGCGGGCTGGAGGCGGAGCGGATCGCGGCGGCGGTGAGCGCCCTCCCCCGGGACCAGCGGCAGGTCCTGATCATGCGGGACGTGCAGGGCCTGCCCGGCAAGGCCGTGGCGGACGCGCTGGGCCTGAGCACCGCCGCGATGAAGTCCCGCCTGCACAGGGCCCGCGCGACGCTGCGGCTCTCGCTGGCACAGACCACCCACCCAGGGGCAGGAGACCCACGGCCATGACGACCACGACCACCAAGCCCGCACGGCCGGACTTCGCCAGCAGTTCCGTCCCGCGCCACCTGGCGCGGGGCGCCCTCGGCTTCGGCCTGATCATCGGCTCGATCGCCCTGGTCCCCACGGCCGGCCCGGCCGCGCTGCTGGCGGCCCCGCTGTCCCTGATCGCCTTCCGCGGCTGCCCGACCTGCTGGATGGTCGGCCTGGCCCAGACCGTCTCCCGCGGCCGCCTCCGACGCGCGTGCGCGAACGGCACCTGCACCCTCACCCGGGCGGACCCGGCGGACACCGCCGGCGGGTGACCCGGGCCGGCCCCGCGCCCGTACGGCGGACGAAGGCCTTGCGCCGTCAGCCGCGCGTGCTGCCGTGCGTGCCGTCGTGCGCCGTCGGAAGGGTGCGGGGGACCCGGTCTTCCGTGCCGGGTTCGACGATCACGAACTGGCCCATCATGCCGCGGTCCTCGTGGCGCAGGATGTGGCAGTGGAACATGTAGGGCGTCTCCGGATCGGCGAAGTGCCCGAACTCCACGGCGAGCCTGGCCCTGGACTTCGCGGGCAGGAAGACGGTGTCCTTCTGCGACTGGTACCACTGCGGAGGCGGCCTGCCGTCGATGTCGAGGACCCGGAGGGCGACTTCGTGGATGTGGAAGTTGTGCGCGTGGTCCCGGGCTTCGACCTCCCAGATCTCCCTGGCCCCGGCCGGTACGACCTCGTCGATACGGGCCATGTCGTAGTCGCGGCCGTTGATCTCGTCGTCCCCGTCGAGGCGGAAGACGCGGACCCGGGCCCCGGGGGGCACATCGATCGGCGGCGTCGCCGCCAGGCGGTCCGGCACCTCGGGTGACGGGCGCAGCCGCTCGGCGGCGGTGATCCTCAGCAGGTCGAAGTCCCCCTTGTCGATGGGGTCCCGGCCGCCGGAGCTGCGCAGGACGACGCTCTCGCCCGGGGAGAAGGCGACGACGATCTCGGCGCGTTCGGCCGGGCTCAGCGAGATCCGGTCCACCCGGGCCGGCACCGGGAGCAGGCCGGCGTCGGCGCCGACGACCTGGAACGCGCGGCCGTCGGCGAAACCGATGTGGAAGAGCCGGGAGTTGGAGGCGTTGAGGATCCTCAGCCGCACCCGCTGGGAGCCGACTTCCAGGTGGGGGTCGAGGGTGCCGTTGACGAGGATCCGGTCGCCGAGGAAGAACACCGAGTCGTCGAGCCTCTTCTCCGACAGGGTGCCGTCGTCGTTGACGACCTTGTCCTGGACGATCAGGGGGAAGTCGTCGACGCCGTAGGTCCCGGGCAGGTCCAGGGCCTGCGCCTGGGGGTCGTCGAGCAGGAACATCCCGGCCAGGCCCCGGTACACGTGCTGGACGGTGTAGCCGTGGGGGTGGGGGTGGTACCAGGTGGTGGCCGCGGGCTGGTCGACGGTCCAGTGCGGGGACCAGGTGGCGTCCGGGGCGATGATCTGCTGGGGTCCGCCGTCCATCAGGGCCGGCACCCGCATGCCGTGCCAGTGGACGGTGGTGTCCTCACCGATGCGGTTGACGATGTTCACCCGGACGCGGTCCCCGCGCGAGGCCCTCAGCGTCGGCCCCAGGTAGGAACCGTTGAACCCCCAGGTCGGGGCCGGTTCGCCGGGCAGGAACTCGGTCTTGCCGCGCTGCGCCGTCAGGGTGAAGGCCTTCACCCCGGCCCCGTCGACCACGGGCTCCAGCAGGGGCGGGATCCGCAGCGGGTTGGCCGGGACGCGGGTGCCGCCTTCCGTCGGCGGTCCGGTCGTCGGCCCGTCGGTGCGGCCGGAACGGCCCGACGCGGATCCGCACCCCTGGACACCGGTGGCCGCTGCCAGCAGCAGGAATGCGCGACGTCTCACCCGAGCACCATAGGGCGCACACCATTGCATTCCGGATATCCCACACAGTCAGCCGGCCCCGGACGCACGAAAGGCCGCCCTCCCACGGATGAGAGAACGGCCTCCGACCTGCGTTTCCGCATGGTCGGGACGACAGGATTCGAACCTGCGACCCCTTGACCCCCAGATGGCTGCGTCGGGCCGCAACCGGAACGAGCTCGCACAAGCCGTCGACCTGTCCCCGTCGCTGTACGACACCGCCACGGTGTCCCTGGTCCCCGGGCCCTGGCAAACAGCCTGCGTGGACTGGCTGCTGACGCACACGACGCACGTACGGGGCCCGCTTGCACGCTTGCGCTGGTTCGACGCCCACCTGTCAGCCTACGCCGTTGCCGTCGCGCTCCGCAGCGTCGGAAGGCAGCAGCGAACCGACCAGGCGCAGGACGCGCATGGCCGGACTCTGCACCCCGCCGTTGTCGAACACTGGCCAACCGCCATCACCGGCCGTCGGGGCTTCCGCATCAGCGCGACGTCCTGCCGCCTGGCCGCGCCGCGCCGCTCTTGCAGACCGCCCCAGGAGTGCGCTCATGCGCCCCTTGTGTCGCCTGTTCGCCGCATGGGTGCTCGTTTTTGCTGTGAGCGTGCAGAAATCCTTATGCGTCGCAGACCAGCGGCGTCGCCTGGGGCCGGCTCCCGTTCACGGAAGGGGCTCGTCACGTGACGTACCACGCGCGCGGTATCCAACAGCAGCGCTCGGTGACGACCGTGCTGCCGGAGGCGGCTGTGCTGCGAAGACAGGTCGCCGGCGTGCTCGACACGTTCCTGGAGCGCAAGGCTCGTACGGCCACGAGCCTGTGCATGCCGGCCGAGGTGACCGAGTGCCTGCGCGACTTCGTCGCCGCCGGAGGGAAACATCTGCGTCCCCTGCTGTGTGTGACCGGCTGGCAGGCCGCTGGAGGTCACGGCGCCCCAGTCCCGGTGATGAGGACTGCAGCATCGCTGGAGATGTTCCACACCTTCTGCCTCATCCACGACGACGTCATGGACGACAGCGGCAGCCGCCGCGGTGCCCCCACCGTCCACCGCCGCCTCGCACAGCGCCACGAACACGGTCGTAGTGCTGTGGCTGCCCAGCGCGTCGGGGCCAGCGGCGCCATCCTCGTCGGCGACCTGGCGCTGGCCTACTCGAACGAACTCCTGCACACCGCCGGCCTCACGCCCTCTCAGCTCAACGCGGTGTTACCGCTCATCGACGACATGCGCAGCGAGGTGATGTACGGCCAGTACCTGGACGTCACCGCCGCCGGCCGCCCCACCAGGGACGTGGAGCCGGCGCTGCGCATCGCCCGGTACAAGACCGCCAAATACACCGTGGAGCGCCCCCTGCACATCGGCGCCGCGCTCGCCGGTGCACCGCTCGCGGTCCTTGAGACGCTGAGTGCCTACGCTCTGCCCGTCGGCGAGGCCTTCCAGCTGCGCGATGACCTCCTCGGCGTTTTCGGCACCCCGCAGGTGACCGGCAAGCCGTCCCTGGACGATCTACGCGACGGCAAGCACACCGTGCTGGTCGCCCTGGCACTCCGCCGCGCCGATCCCCCTCAGCGACGCATCCTGCACGCCCTGCTGGGAAGCCCCTGCCTCGACGAGACCGGAGCCGAGCGCATCCGCCAGGTACTCACGGCCACCGGCGCCCGGAGCGCAGTGGAAAGCATGATCGGCACTCTGCGGACGCGGGCTCTCCACGCGTTGGAGACCGCGCCCTTCCCGACCCACGCCATCGCTGAGCTGCGTCAACTCGTCGACACCGCCACGGCAAGGAACTCATGAACCCGGCTCCGCCATCGGAGCCCGCCATCTGAGCGCGCCGTCTGAGCTCTTTGCCTCGGAGCGGAGGGCGTCCTGCACCACACAATCGCCGTCACCAAACTTTCGCCTTGTGATGACGGGACCGACAGGGCGGTCAACAGGGAGCCAACGTGAAGAACAATCCGATCCCCGCCGCGGCCGGGGGACTGCCGCTGCTGGGCCACCTCCTGCCCTTGGTCCGCGACCCCCTCCGGTTCCTCACCCGGCTGCCCGAGGAGGGAGACCTCGTACGGGTCCGTCTCGGCCCGGTGGAGACGCTCGTGGTCTGCGACCCGGTCCTCACCAGCGAGGTCCTGCGCGACGACCGGACCTTCGACAAGGGCGGACCCTTCGCCGACCGCGTCCGGGAGGTCACCGGCAACGGGGTCGTGTCCTGCCCCCACAGCGAGCACCGCCGTCAACGGCGCCTGCTCCAGCCCGCCTTCCACCCCGCCCGGCTCCCCGGCTACGCCCGGGCCGTAACCGACCGGGCAGCCGAGGCAGCCGGATCCTGGCAACACGGGCAGGCCCTCGACGTGTTCGCGGTCATGCAGCAGCTCACGGCACGCATCACGATCGACACGATGTTCTCCACCACGGCGCCGCCCGGAGTACTCACGCAGGCGATCGACGACCTCAACACCGTCGCCAAGAACATCGTGGTACGGATGGCGACACCGCCGCCGCTGGACCGGCTGCCCATCCCCAGCAACCGCCGCTTCCACCAGGCGCTGGACCGCCTGACCCATGCCCTGCGCCCCATCGTCACCGAACGCCGGGCCACCCGTGTCGACCACGGCGACCTGCTGTCCATGTTCGTGACGGCCCACGACAGCGAATCCGGGCCGGCCGAGCAGCAACTGACCGACGCCGAAATCACTGATCAGGTCGTCACGTTCTTCATCGGTGGGACGGACACGGCCGCGGCCACCCTGTCGTGGGCACTGCACATGCTGGGACAGCACCCCGAGATCGAGAAGCGCCTGCACGCCGAGGTCGACGCTGTCCTCGACGGCCGCCCGGCCACCCACGCAGACCTGCCCCAGCTGGAGCTGACCAGCCGCATCCTCACCGAGACACTCCGCATGTGGCCTCCGGGCTGGATCCTCACCCGTGCCTGCACCGTCGACACCCACCTCGGACAGCACCCGGTCCCCGCCGGGACCCCCATCGTCTACAGCCCCTACCTCCTCCACCACCGGGCCGACCTGTATCCCGGCCCCGACCGCTTCGACCCCGACCGATGGGCCCCCGACCACCCCAACCCGCCCCGACGCGAGGCGTTCATCCCCTTCACGGGAGGCGCCCGCAAGTGCATCGGCGACCGCTTCTCCATGAACCTGACCGTGATCGCCCTGGCCACCATCGCCGCCCGGTGGCGCCTGCAGCCCCTACCCGGTGCGCGCGTGCGCCCCACCATCGGCGCCGTCCTCGCCCCCGGCGGGCTGCGGATGCGCGCCATCGCCCGATCGGCTGCCGGCACCGGTGCCCGGCCGGCCGGCGGCAGCGGCATCGACGGACCGAAGGCAGGCTGATTCCGCGCCCGTGCGCCCAGTACATCCCCCGAACCGACCCTGGAGGACTCATGGCAGATACGTTGCTTCAGCCGGACCAGTTGTCGGCCTCGGTGTACGACGTCGCCGTGGTGTCCTTCGTCGACGGCCCGCAGCAGCCCGCCTGCCTGCAGTGGCTCACCGATCACCGCACGACCCCCTTCACCTGGGGGGCTTCCCCCGAGGCCAACTGGTACGACGCGTACCTGTCGACCTACGCCGCCGCGCTCGCGCTGCACAACGCCGGCCGGTACTCCCTGTCCGAGCCCGCTCTGTCGGCACTGGCCGGACTCGTTCCCCCGGCTCCCACCGGCGTACTGGAAACCCTGACCTTCGGCGGTCTGGTGGACGCCCTGGACCGGTTCTGCGCCAACCGCGGCTGGCCGTTACCCCGGCACCCCGGACCCGTACGGGCCGTCATCGACCGCGAGCGCGCCAAGTGGAGCCGGATGAGATCCTGGGACCGCTTCCTCGACCCGGACCGGTCCATCGCCGGCTACTGCGCCGAACGCGTCTTCGGCGACGAAGCCATCGACGCCGAAACGTTCCTGGAGGCCTTTCAGGTCCCCAACGGCTCCCTATCCAACGCGCCTGCCGCCTCGGCGCTCTTCCTCCTCGAAGTGGAACGCCGTGGCAAGAGCCTGGAATCCGAGCGCGTCAAACGGCTGAGGCACTACCTTCACACCTGCCCCGTCCCGGTCGGCTACCTGGACTGGGTTCCCCACTTCACCACCGCGTGGACGGTGATCTTCGAGCACGCCGCAGGAACCGTGCCCAGCCCCGGTCCGGCAGCGCTGGACGCGCTGGTCAAGGATCTGCACCACCCGTCCGGCCTGCTCTGCACCGTCAGCACCCTGGGCGGCGGGCTCACCATCCCCGGCGACGCCGACAGCACGGCCTGCGCCATGCTGGCCGCGAGCATCACGGGCCGCCAGGCTCCCGACTCCTCGTGCCTCGACCCGTTGTTCGATCCGTCCCAGGGGTACTACCGCACCTTCCTGTTCGAGCACGACGCCTCGGTCACCACCAACATCCACGTCGCAGCCGTGCTCGCCCTTGACGGGCGCGCCGACCGTCTGGCACAGCTTCTGCGCTGGCTGACCCGGGCCGTCGGCGAGGGCCGGACCCTGTGCAAGTGGCACCTGTCCCCGGCCTACGCACACGGTGAACTGGCCCGCGTCACGGCGGCGATGGACCACCCGCTGGCGGCTCCCCTGTGCTCACGGGCCGTGGAGAGCCTGCTGGCCACGCAGAACCCGGACGGCGGGTGGGGGCCGCACGGCTCCACGGCCGAGGAAACCGCATACGCCGTCCACGGCCTCGCAACCGCAGCGCACAGCCACGCCCACACGTACGCCGCCCGGGTCACCGACGCGCTCGGGGTCGCCCACACCTATCTCACCACCCACCAGCCGCAGGAAGCGGCCCTCTGGCTCGGCAAGACGCTGTACTGCCTGCGCCCCCTGGTACCCGTACTGCAGCACACCGCCGTCGTGCACGCCGGACACGCGACCGGAAACGGTCACGAGACCCGGAGCGCCAGCCGGGCAGGACGTGACGTGACCTGACCCGATCACGGTGCCGCTGGGCCGTGCGCATCGTCAGGGGAGACACCGAAGAGGTCGTCGAAAGCGTGCTGGTCCGCCGTGGCGTCGGCCCCGGGGCGGTACCGCTCGCAGTTCACGTGCCAGTCATGAGTTCCGCGGACCAGCGTGCGCATGTGGACGAGGCAGTGCTCGGCGGCGATCCGGGCTTCGTCGGAAAGCCGCAGTGCACGGACCAGGTCGGGCAGTTCCCGGTCGGCTTTGAGGAAGTCCTGGATCCTGTGGGAGATCAGGCCGTGGACGTGGTCCACCGCCTGCTGGGGAGCCAGGCCGCGCTCGGCCTGGAGGGCGAGCGCCAGATTGCTCATCTCCCCGGAAGCCGCCTCCTTGGGGTAGGAGACGAGGTCGTTGGTCCACATGATGACGTCGGCCGCGCTCCACAGCAGGGTCTGATAGGTGGTGCTGCAGAACACGGTGTCGGGGAGCCGGACCCGGTGGATGTGGTGCTGGAGGTCGTGCGCGTACGCGACCCAGCCAAGCTTCCCGCGGAGCTCGAAGCAGGTGGCCACGTCCATCGGTGTCTGAGCGGCACGGTGGAGCGAGGCGCGCAGCTGGCAGCGGAACGCCTCCGACATGTGGTCGTAGAAGCGCCGGCGCCACTGAGGCGAAGTATCACGTCCAGCACGCCGCCAGAGGTCCGCCAATGCCGTCGTGGCCGGGTTCGGCCGGATCCGAACGCTGGTGTCGTCGAGGAGGACGGCGCGGCATTCGTCCAAAACCGGGGCCAGGAGGCCGGGACGCAGACCCGCGGTGGCTTCGTCGATCTGGTCCTCGAACAGGGCCGCCCAGGTCATCCAGTCGGTGAACAGCTGGAGGTCCGGCAAGTCATCGACGGTGGGAGCGTAGTAGGAAGTGATCAGATCGACGCGATACCTCCGGAGCCGTTCCGCAGCGGCTTCGGACGTCACCAGGCCGAAGCTGCGGGCCCACTCCAGCGTGGCGGGGTAGAGCTGGTTTTCCACGGGGTTGGACTGCGAGGGGGCGAAAGGGATGTCGATCCTCGGAATCGTGACCTCAATGGCCATCTGACCTCCTTGCCAGTCGTGCGCGATTCATGCCGCCCGGTCTGCCACCGCGGCATCCGGTTCGGGCGGGCCCCGGCACATCCGCCCTGAACCCCAGCCGCTTCCTCGCCACAAGCAGATGCGGCTCCACCCCGACCGCGCCAGAGCACACGCCCCGGCGCACCAGCGCACGCACGAGCGAAACCACCCCACCAATCACTCCTGCCCGACAAGCCCCTGCTCAGCATGGGCGCGGTGCCTGCACGAAGGATCTGCGGCTGGTCTCCGGAGCCGGGGGCTTGGCACCCCGACAAGGGAAATGTGCTGGTCACGCATCTCCACACTCCAAGGTGGCCGCCTGTGGCCGCACGCTGGAAGCACCCACTCCGCTCCGCCTCCCGGAGGCGATCCCCATGCGTACCAGCGCCGTCCACGGGCTGGACGTGCGACCACATTGCGACCGCCATGGCCCCGGACGCACGAAAGGCCGCCCTCCCACGGATGAGAGAACGGCCTCCGACCTGCGTTTCCGCATGGTCGGGACGACAGGATTTGAACCTGCGACCCCTTGACCCCCAGTCAAGTGCGCTACCAAGCTGCGCCACGTCCCGATGCCTGCTGACCTGGGGTTTCCCCTTGGCCTGACCGGCACGAGAACAATACCGCACTTCCGAGGGTGGTCGCGCGCACCTTTTCGGCGCGGGCGGGAGTTGACCTCAAGTGCGATTGAGGTTGCACGGTTGGTGCATGACACAGGCATCCGCGGACACCGGGCTCCGCTACGAGGATCTGGACCGGCTGATCGCGCTCATGACAGGGGCCGAGAAGCACGGGCCCGCCGCCACTTCCACCCTCGACGTGCTGTGGGTGCTCTACGACCGGGTGCTGCGCGTCGGGCCCGGGAACGCGCGGGACGCCGGGCGGGACCGGTTCCTGCTGTCCAAGGGGCACGGGCCGATGGCCTACTACGCCGTGCTCGCCGCCAAGGGGTTCTTCCCCGTCGACTGGCTGCCCGGCTTCGGGGCGTACGACTCCCCGCTCGGCCACCACCCCGACCGCACCCTGATCCCCGGCGTGGAGATCGCCAGCGGCTCGCTCGGGCACGGGCTGCCGCTCGGCGTCGGCACCGCGCTCGGGCTGCGGGCCCAGGGGCTGGACGAGGCCGCCGTGTGGGTGCTGATCGGGGACGCGGAGCTCGACGAGGGCAGCAACCACGAGGCCATCGCCCACGCCGGCTCGGCCGGGCTGGAGGCGCTGCACACCGTGGTGATCGACAACGACTCCGCCACCCACGGCTGGCCCGGCGGGATCGCCTCCCGCTTCGAGGCGGCCGGCTGGAGCACGGTCACCGTGGACGGGCGGGACCACGCGGCGCTGCACGCCGCCTTCACCACACCGCATCCGGGCCGGCCGCACGCCGTCGTCGCCCGCGTCGAGAAGAAGTTCTGAGGGGAAGGGGCATGGACGTCATGGACACCATGCGGGAGAGGTTCATCGCGGTCACGTCGAGGCTGCTCGACGAGGACCCCCGGCTGGCAGTCGTGCTCGCCGAGATCTCCATGGACGGCTTCCGGCCCGCCCAGGAGCGGCACCCGGACCGGGTGATCAACGTCGGGATCCGGGAGCAGCTGCTCGTCGGGGTGGGCGGCGGGCTGGCCCTCACCGGGCTGCGGCCCGTGCTGCACACCTTCGCCAGCTTCCTCGTCGAGCGGCCGTTCGAGCAGGTCAAGCTGGACTTCGGACACCAGGGCACGGGCGGGGTGCTGGTCAGCGCCAGCGCCAGCTACGACTGGCCCGCCGGCGGCTTCACCCACATGGCACCCGGCGACGTGGCACTGCTCGACACCCTCGACGGCTGGACCGTCCACGTGCCCGGCCACCCCGACGAGGCGGAGGCGCTGCTGCGGCACGCCTACGCCGCCGGGGACGACCGGGTGTACGTCCGGCTCTCCCAGCAGTCGAACGCCGCCCCGCGCCCCCTGGGCGACCTGCGCTTCCAGACCGTACGGGAGGGGCGGGCGGGCGTGGTGCTGGCCGTCGGGCCGCTGCTGGACAACGTCCTCGCGGCGACCGAGGGCCTCGACGTCACCGTCCTGTACGCGGCCACCGTGCGCCCCTTCGACGACGCGGCCCTGCGCGCCGCCGCCGGGCGGGCCGCGGCGGACGTGGTGCTGGTGGAGCCGTACCTCGCCGGCACCTCGGCGGCGGCCGCCGCGCAGTCCCTCGTGGACGTCCCGCACCGGGTGCTGCCGCTGGGCGTGGGGCGCGCCGAGCTGCGCCGCTACGGCACGATCGACGAGCACACCGCCGCCCACGGCCTGGACGCCGGCTCCCTGCGGGAGCGGATCACCGGCTTCCTGCGCTGATCACCCCCGGTGGCCGGGCCTGGCGTACAGCAGCTCCGCCAGCTCGGCGGCCAGGGCCTTGACCGTCGCCAGGCCCTGGGTCCCCCACCGCCTCGGCACCACGTCCACCGCGCAGACGGTGCCGAGGACGAAGCCGCGCCGGTCGGTGAGGGGCGCGCCGAGGTAGGAGCGCACCCCGCTCTCGTCGACGACCGCGTTCCCCGCGAAGCGCGCGAAGTCGCGTACGTCCTCCAGGACCAGGGCCCGCCGCCGCACCACGACGTGGGGGCAGTAGCCGTGGTCCCGGGGCAGTACGCGGGCCGGGTAGCCGCTGGCGGCGGCGTCCGGGCCGTGGTGCAGGCCGGCGAAGAACTGCCGTTCCTCGCCGACGAAGTTGACGCCCGCGTAGGGGGCTTCCAGCGTGCGGGCCACCCGGCGCGCGAAGTCGTCGAGTTCCGGGTCGGCCCGCTCGCCGAGGTCCATCTCGCGCAGCCGGACGGCCCGCGCGGGCGCCTCCCGGTCCACGGGGGTGAGCAGCAGGTGGCCGGTCGATTCGTAGTGGGTCATGGCGGTTCCCCCGGATCCGAGTGTGGTGGGCGGCCCTGGCGGGCCGTGGACAGCAGGTGGTGGACGAGGGCGGCCAGGGTCCCCGTACCGGAGCGGGTGAGGCGCGCGTCGCACCGGACGACGGGTACGTCCGGGTCCAGGCCGACGGCGTCGCGGACCTCCTGGGAGGTGTAGCGGTGGCCGCCGTCGAACTCGTTGACGGCGACGACGAAGCCGATCCCGCGCCGTTCGAAGAAGTCCACGGCGGGGAAGCAGTCGGCGAGCCGGCGGGTGTCGGCGAGGACGACCGCCCCGAGCGCTCCCGCGCACAGTTCCTCCCACAGGAACCAGAAGCGCTCCTGTCCGGGCGTGCCGAAGAGGTACAGGACGTGCCGGTCGTCCAGGGTGAGGCGGCCGAAGTCCAGGGCGACGGTCGTGGCCGTCTTGGACGTGACCCCGTCGAGCCGGTCGGAGCCCTCGCCGAGCCCGCTCAGGAGTTCCTCCGTGCACAGCGGCTCGATCTCGCTGACCGCGCCCACGAAGGTGGTCTTCCCCGCCCCGAAGCCGCCCGCGACCAGGATCTTCAAGGTCGCGGGCAGGGCCGGGGCGGCCGTCTCACAGCCGTCGGCGAAGGCCATCGAGCACCGCCCGCAGCAGGCACAGGTCGTCGGCGGCGAAGGAGCCGCCGCCGGTCGGGAAGCGGGGCGCCTGTGCCATGACGGCCCCGTACTCCATCAGGTCGGACAGCAGCACCTTCACCACCACGGCCGGGAGCCGCAGCTGCCCTGCCACCTCGGCGACCGTCACCGTCGCCGCGCCGGCGCACGCGCGCAGGGCGAGGGTGTGCTCGGCCCCGAGCGGGATGCCCGGGCGGACACCAGTGGCGGTCATGCGGGACAGCAGGTCGAGCGCGACGGCGGGACGGGTCCGGCCGCCGCAGGCGGTGTACGGGCGCATGACCCGGCCGGCGGAGTCGTCCAGCCAGGGCGTGTCCCGGGCCGTGGCGAAGCCGGCCGGCGGGAAACCGTGGACCCCCCTCGCCCAGGCCCTCATCGCTCCGCGTCGGCGACGGGCCGGCGCGGCGGGGCCGCCAGGTACGGCCGTACGCTCTTGACCAGCATCGCCATCTCGTAGCCGAGCACGCCTGCGTCGGCCTCCCGGTCAGCGAGCACCGCCAGGCAGGTGCCGGAGCCGGCCGCCGAGACGAAGACGAGCGCGGTGTCGAGTTCCACGACCACCTGCCGGACCTCGGCCCCGTCCCCGAAGCGTGCGCCGGCGCTGCGGCCGAGGGAGTAGAGGCCGGAGGCGAGGGCGGCCATGTGGTCGGCGCTGTCGGAGTCCATGCCGTGTACGCAGGTGACGAGTCCGTCGGCGGTGAGCAGTACCGCGCTGCGGGTGTACGGGACCCGTTGGACCAGACCGCTGAGCAGCCAGTCGAGATCGGAGAGGCTGCCTGTCTTCGTCGCCAGTTCGCCGGCCATGGGGGTGTGCTCCTTGCTGGGGTTCATGCCTGTTCGTCCGACTGGGCGAGGCCGAAGCCCCGCTGGAAGGCGGCCATCAGGCCGGGGTCGTGCACGGGTTGTTCGGTTTCGTCGGTCCGCCGGGGGGCGGGGGTCTCGCGCAGCTGGGGCGCGAGGTGCTGCTGGGCGCGGCGCCGGGGCAGGGGCGGTCGCGCCGCCTCGGGGGCGGGGTTCTGCGGCGGGACGCGGCGCGGCTGCGGCTCCGCCGCCCAGGCCGCGGCGGGGCCGGGCCGTGCGGCCGGGGCCGGTTCCGGGGCTCCGGGGTGCCGGGGCCAGGCCGGCTCCAGGCCGGGCGCCACGCCGGTGCCGGTGTCCAGGGGCCAGGCCGGGTCCGGCTCGGGGTCGGGGGCCTCCTCGGCCGCGGGGCCCCAGGCCCAGACCGACCCGCGGGATCCCGGGGCCACGACGGCCGTTCCGGGTCCGGGGTCCGCGTCCCACGCCGCCGGCGGGCCGCCGGCCGGTTCGGAGCCCGGCGCCGGGGCCGGTGGCAGGGCCGGGGTGAGGACGCCGTCCAGTCCCCCGGCCGGCTCCGGGAGGGCGGCCGGGGCCGCTCCCCCTGCCGGGGCGGATGCCGGGCCCCCTGCGGGCGCCTGCCAGAAACCCCGGCCCGCCCCGGCGGCATGCGCCGCGTCCGGGGCACCGGCGCCACCCGCGGGGCGGCCGTCGGACACGTACGGCACCGGCGCCTGGACCGGGCCCGGGTGGGCGGCCTGCGCCGGGGCCAGGGCGCCGGCATCGCCCGCGGGGCGGCCCTGCGACGCGTACGGCAGCGGCGCCTGGGCCGGCTCCGGGCCCGGGTGGGCGGCCGGCTCCGGGGCCGGGGCGCCGACATCACCTGCGGGGCGGTACGGCACCGGATCCGGGTCCGGATCCGTGGGCCGGCCCGCGGCCGCGTACGGCATCGGCACCGGTTCCGCGGGCGGGCCCGGCCGCGGGGCCCGGGCCGCCGGGGCCAGGGGCTCGCGGGGCGCGGGGCGGAGGGTGTCCGGCCAGGAGACGGTGCCCCACGAGGTGGCCCGCGAGCCGCCCGCCGCGTCGGCCGCGCCCGGGGCCTCCGCGCCCAGCAGGCCCTGGGGCAGCACCAGGACCGCCAGCACCCCGCCGTAGATGTTGGACTTCAGCTCGACCGCGATGCCGTGCCGCCGGGCCAGCGCCGAGACGACGAACAGACCGATCCGCCCGTCGGCCAGCAGGTGCCGGACGCTCACCTGGTCGGGGTCGGCCAGCAGGGTGTTCATCCGGTGCTGCTCCTCCGCCGGCATGCCCAGCCCGCGGTCCTCGACCTCGACGGCGATCCCGGCGGTGACCCGCTCGGCCCGCACCACCACGTCCGTGTCGGGGGCGGAGAACACCGTGGCGTTCTCGACGAGTTCGGCCAGCAGGTGCACCACGTCGGCGACGGCGTGGCCCCGGACGGTGCCGCCCGCCGGGGGCACCACCTTGACCCGGGTGTACTGCTCGACCTCGGCCACCGAGGACCGCAGCACTTCGCTCAGGTCGATGGGCCGGGTCCACTGGCGCCGGGAGGCGGCACCGCCCAGCACCGCGAGGTTCTCGGCGTGCCGGCGGATCCGGGTGGCGAGGTGGTCGACGTGGAAGAGCTCCTTCAGCAGGTCGGGGTCCTCGACGGTGTCCTCCAGCCCGTCGAGCAGTGAGATCTCGCGGTGCACGAGCGACTGAAGCCGGCGCGCGAGGTTGACGAAGACCTCCACCTTGCGGTCGCTGTCGGTCGGCGCGGCCGGCAGGGCCAGCCGTACGAGGGTGGTCTGTGCCTGGTCCCGGGCTCCGCGCAGCTCCTGTGCGAGCAGCCAGAACTCGTCCACCCCGGGCTGCTCGCCCTCCGGCGGGGCGCCGCCCCGGTCCCCGCGGAGGGGGCGGACCGCGCCCTCCCCGCGTTCGAGCCGCTCGGCGGCGGTACGCAGTTCCTCGCGCCCGCGCACGCTGGAGCGGCGCAGTGCCTCGCAGCGGTCCCGGACGGCCTTGGCGGCGCGCTGGGCCCCGAGCAGGGCGGCCGCGAGCGCTCCGACGGCGAGCAGGGCGCAGCCCGCGAGCACCGGCCAGAGCCGGTCGTCGCGCGCTCCGGAGCCTCCGCCGAGGTGGAGGGTGAACATGACGGCGGCGGCGCCGCTGAGCCCGGCGGCGAGCGTGGGCAGCACGGCGGCGCGGATCAGCTGGGGGCGTATCTGCCGGCCCGGTCCCGTGACGGCGTGTCTCGACGGGGAGTGGCGGGCGGCGCGGAGTCCGGACATCGGCGTCCTCGGTACGTGGGGCCCGGCACCCAGCGAGTCGCGGGGCCCGGTGTTGATCACCGGATACCCACGCTAGACCGCACGATCCCGCAGCTGTTGCCCAGTTGGGGAACTTCACCGGGGTGCTTCCCGCTCCCGATGGAGCGCTCGTACGGCAGCCCGAATGCGCCGGGAGCGCGTACTCCCGCATGTCCGGGGGCGTGCGCCGCCGGGCGGTTGCCGGGCTCACAGCTCCTGGCGCGGCCGGTCCAGGAGCCGGGCACCGGGCGCCGATGACGGCGCCCGGCAGCACGTAGCGGTGTTCCGGGCCGGCGGGGTCGGCGCCGGTGAGCCGGTGGATGCGTTCGAGGCGGTAGGTGAGGGTGCGCACGCCCAGCCTGAGCCGCCTCGCGGCCGCGGCGGCGTTGCAGCCCGCACCGAAGTACGCGGTGAGCGTGTCGAGCAGGGGGACGGCTCCGCCGCGGGCGTCTCGGAGCGGGCCGGGGTGTGGCGTACGAGGTCGGCCATGGCGTCCCGGTCGCGGGTCAGGACGGGGTGGACGAGCGCGGCGATCAGGCGGCCCTGCACGTCCTGATCGTCCGTCAGATCGGGATCCTGGCCTTCGGGTTCGTCAGGGTCGGGGCGGTGGTGTGCGCGGCCTCCCGGGGCGTCGACGCGTACGTCCCGCGATGGCGGGACCGGCTCTCACGCCGGCTGCCGGCCGGCCCAGCCTCCCGCCTCCGGCCCCGGTAGAAGGCCGACGGCCGTCGCGCGCACGTTCCCCGTGCGCACGACGGCCGTTCCCGTCTCCCCCGTCACCGCTCCCCGGCGAGGTCCAGGTCCGCGGCCCGGGTGCCGCTGTGCGGCGGGCCCTCCGGCGCCGGGGTGCGCCAGGGGTGGGCGATGGGCGTGGAGACCGGGCGCCACCAGGGCTCGACGGGCAGCGTGCCGGCGGGCTCGAAGGGCTCGCCGGGACGCGGGGCGGCGACGCGCTGGCCCGCGCCCTCGGCGGCGTCGAGCGTCCACTCGGCGGGCTCGGCCCAGGCGTGGAAGGCCAGGTTGAAGGTGCCCCAGTGGATCGGCAGCAGCGTGCCCGCCGGGGCGCCGCCCTGGAGGTCGAGGTGGGCCCGGAGGCCCTCCTCGGGGGTCATGTGGATGTCGGGCCAGTACTCCGAGTAGGCGCCGATCTGGATCATCGTCGCGTCGAACGGGCCGTGCTGGGCGCCGATCTCCTTGAAGCCCGGGAAGTAGCCGGTGTCCCCGCTGTGGAAGATCCGGTGCTCTCCGCTGCTGACGACCCAGGAGGCCCACAGGGTGAACTGCTGGTTGCGCAGGCCGCGCCCGCAGAAGTGCCGGGCGGGGGTGGCGGTGAGGGTGAGGCCCGCGACCTCGGTCGACTCGTTCCAGTCGAGCTCGCGCAGCCGGTCCGGGGAGACGCCCCACCGCTCCAGGTGCGCGCCGACGCCGAGCGGGACGGCGAAGACCGTGTCCGTGCGGGCCAGGGCCTTGATCGTGGGGAGGTCGAGGTGGTCGTAGTGGTCGTGGGAGATCACGACGACGTCGACGGAGCCCAGCGAGGCCAGCGGCACCGGGACGGGGTGGAGCCGCTTGGGCCCGGCGAAGGGGAAGGGGGAGCACCGGTCGCCCCAGACGGGGTCGAAGAGGACGCGGCGGCCGTCGATCTCCGCGAGGATGCTGGAGTGGCCCATCCAGGTCAGCCGGAGCCCGCTCGCCGGCGGCTTGGCCAGGTCGGCGAGGGTGGTCGGGTGGACGGGGATCGGCGCTTCGGGGCTGCGGCGGGCCCGCTGCTCCTTGTGGAAGTAGATCTTGGCGAACTCCGCCATGGATCCGGAAGGCCTGGTCCGGGCCCCCACCGGGTTCTGGAAGACGCCGTCGGCGAAGTTCGGCGAGCGCAGGATCCGCTCCAGCCGTGCGCCGGACGGGTCCGCGCCGAAGGCTTCGGGCCGCAGGGCGCGCAGCCGGGGACGCAGGGGAAGGGAGCCGGTCAAGGCGCCTCCTGGGAAGGTGCAGGACGGGACGGTCGAGTGCTACGACCATCCCAACGCACACCGGCCCCGGAGGATTCCGCCGCGCGGTGTCCGGGCCGCCGCCGCGGCCGTCACCCCGCTGCCGGGCCGCCGCTGCCCGTCCGCCGCTCCCCCTCCCCCGCGCTTCCGCTACAGCGGCAGCAGGTCCGGGCGCTTGGCCTCGACGTGGTCACCGGAGGACTCGCCGCGCAGCCGGCGGCCGATCCACGGGACGAGGTGCTCGCGCGCCCACTGGATGTTGTCGCGGGTCACGTCCACCGAGCCGCGCGGCGGGACGGGCGGCCAGGGCTGGTCCGGGTCGGCGGGCACCTCGTAGCCGAGGACCTGTGCGGCGCGCAGCGCGACGCGGGTGTGGCCCTCGGGCGAGAGGTGGAGCCGGTCGCCGTCCCAGGCCCGGCGGTCCTGGACGGTCTTGAGGGACCACAGGTCGAGCACGGGGCAGTCGTAGCGGTCGGCGATGGCGCGGACGTGGACGTTGTACGTCGCGATCTTGCCGCGCAGGTGCTTGAGGACCGGCACGCCCCGCGTGTCGAAGCCGGTGGTGATCATCACGAGGCCCACGGAGGCCTTGAGGTCGGCGAGGGCCGCCTCGAACCGCTCCGCGACGTCGTCCGGGTCGCTGCCGGGGCGGATGATGTCGTTGCCGCCCGCGCAGAAGGTGACGAGGTCGGGTGCGAGTTCCTTGGCTCTCGGGACCTGGTCGGCCACGATCTGGTCGAGTACTTTGCCCCGCACGGCCAGATTCGCGTACCGGAAGTCGTGCTCGTCGCGCTGATCGGCCAGGAGCACGGCGAGGCGGTCCGCCCAGCCGAGGTAGGAATCCCCGGGTCCCGGGTCCCCTACGCCTTCGGTGAAGCTGTCCCCGATCGCCGCGTACGAGCCGATGGTCTTCAGTGTCGTCGTCGTCGCTGCCACAGGACAGCATCCTTCACCTTGGCAACCAACCTACGCCAACGTAATGAGGGGTTGACGGGCCGTGATCTATACCACGCGGGGGATAAGGAATAAGTACACGCGGGGCCGGGACCCCCCTCGGGTCCCGGCTCCGCGCGCGTTCTCGTGCCGACGGCGGGTGCCGTCAGATGCTCACGCCCTTCGAGCGGAGGTAGGCGAGCGGGTCGACGTCCGAGCCGTAGGACGGGCCGGTGCGGATCTCGAAGTGGAGGTGCGGGCCGGTCACGTTGCCGGTCGCGCCGGAGAGGCCGACGGTCTGGCCGCCGGTGACGCTCTGGCCCACGGAGACGGAGAGCGAGGAGAGGTGGGCGTACTGGGAGTACTTGCCGTCGGCGTGCTTGATGACGACCTCGTTGCCGTACGCGCCGCCCCAGCCTGCGGAAACCACGGTGCCCGCGCCGACGGCCCGGACGGTGGTGCCGGTGCTCGCGATGAAGTCGACGCCGGTGTGGTAGCCGGAGGACCACATGGCGCCGCTCATGCGGTACTGGGTGGAGACGCCGCCGGTGACGGGGGCGGTGAAGCCGGACGCGGCGGCGGGCGCGGCGGGCACGGAGGCCTTCTCGCTCTTGGCGGCGGCGCCGGAGCCCTGGGCGGCCGCGCCGCCGGAGGTGCGGCTGGGCTTGCCGGCGGTGGTCTTGCCCGCGGCCTTCGGGGCGGGGGCCTTGCCGCCCAGCCCCTCGGGCGCGGCCGGAGCCTCGCTGGAGGATCCCTCGACCGGGGCCGCAGGGGCCTTCGGGGCGGGGGCCGCGTCCTGGCCGCCGACGAGGTTCAGCTTCAGGCCCGGGTGGATGAGGGAGGGGTCGGTGCCGACGGCCTCGCGGTTGTCGGCGTACAGCTGCTGCCAGCCGCCCTCGATGTGGCGCTCGGCGGCGATCTTGGAGAGGTGGTCGCCCGGCACGACCGTGTACACGGTGGGCGCGGCGGTGGGGGCGGCGGCGAGCGGGGCCTGCGGCGCCTGCGCGCTCTGCGCCGGCGCGGACGTCGCCGGGGCGGCGGCCGGGGCGGCGTTGGCGGCGGCGGCACCCATCAGCGGGAGCGCGAGGGCGGCTCCGCCGGTTCCGGCGACGGCGAAGCCGCGGGATATCGAACGGGACTTCGGACGGCGGTGCTTACCCTTTCCGGGCATGGCGAATTCCTCTCCGGCGCCTGCGAGGTGAGCTGTCGGGTTCGGACTGGAGATGTCCGGCCGTACGTGCGGAGCACGGGTTCGGCTTCACCCCTAGCTGCGCCGGAAATGATCCGGAACAGCGGCCTACCTGGTTCCCCCGCTCCTGCCGCGCGCGATGGTCGGGTGCGGTTCCCGGGCGGCGGCAGGATTAGGCGGTCCACCCGGATCGATCGCGAAGGTAATCGAGCGGGGCGCCGGGCAACAAGCCGCGAATTCCCTGACGGATTCGCAGATATGGGGGATCAATGGAATTCCGGTCACCCTGCGTCCATTCCGCACCATCAACAACCGCTCTCACAAGGCAATTCGGTTCCGGCGATCAGGCACGCACGGTCACCGTATGATCTGGCTCACGGGGCCGGGCCCGATCTCGCCTCCACATATGGCAAGTTGTTCCCAACCGGACCAATTCGGACACCGCGGACCCACACGGAGGAGTACACGTGACCCAGCAGATACCCCGGCCCCTTCCGGCCGGACCCGAACGCGGCGCGGAGATGACCGGAGTGCGCAACTTCCGTGACGTGGGCGGGTTGCCGACCACGGACGGACGGAGGGTCAGGACGGGACGACTGTTTCGAAGCGGACATCTGGCGCATGCCACCGAAACCGATACAGAGTTCCTCGCCTCGCTGGGGCTGCACACCGTCTTCGACTTCCGCAACGGAGCGGACCACGCCCTGGAGGGCCCGGACGTCGAACTGCCGGGCGTGCGCAACGTGAACATCCCGCTGACGGATCCGGCCGACGGCCGGGAGTTCTGGAAGATGGTCCGCGACGGCGAGCTCGACCAGCTCCGCGGCCTCCTGGGCGAGGGCCGGGCCGCCGCCCGCATGACGGACTCGTACCGCACGATCATCCGCACCCGCACCGCCGAACACAGCCGTGTCGTGCACGCGCTCGCGCTGGACAGCGTGCCGGCGCTGATGCACTGTGCCGCCGGCAAGGACCGGGCCGGGCTGTCGGTCGCGGTGACCCTGCTCGCGCTGGGCGTGGAGCGCGAGGCGATCGTGGCGGACTACCTGGAGTCCAACGTCCCGCACAACCGCTACCGGGTGCGCCGGGGCAGCGACGCGCCCGAGGCCCGCTCCCCCGAGGTGATGGAGCTGCTGGCGCCGCTGTTCGACGCCCGCGCGGAGTACCTGCTCGCGGCCTTCGCGGTCATCGAGGAGCAGTGGGGCGGGGTGGAGCGCTACCTCGCCGAGGGCCTCTCGCTCGCGCCCGGGTCCCTGGACCGGCTGCGGGACCGGCTCCTGGAGGGCTGACCCCGGACGGCCGGAGGGGGCCCGCCCGGGCCCCCTCCGGCGCCGCCGCGCCTCAGCGGTTGCCGACCGCCTGCTTCACCAGGGTCCGGCCGAAGTCCCACATCAGGGCGCCCCCGCCGTGCGCCTCTTCCATGACCTCCTCGAAGGCCCCGACGAACCGCTCCACGTCCGCCTCGTCCACGATGAGCGGCGGGATCAGCTTGATGACCTCCAGGTGGTCCCCGGAGACCTGCGTGAGGATCCGGTGCCTGCGCAGCAGCGGCACCACGACCATCTGCGCGAACAGGCCCTTGCGGGCCGCCTGGAGCACCGCCCACCGGCTGCGCAGCCCCAGGGAGGAGGGCTTGCCGAACTCGATGCCGATCATCAGTCCGCGCCCGCGCACCTCGTGCAGCAGCTCGTACCGGTCCACGAGCGCCGCCAGGCGTCCGCGCAGCAGGTCGCCCATGGCCCGGGCGTTGGCCACCAGCTGCTCGTCCTCCATGACGGACAGGACCGCGAGGCCCGCCGCCATCGCCTGGGCGTTGGAGCCGAAGCTGGCGGAGTGCACCAGCACCCGGTCCATGGACGAGTAGACCTTCTGGAAGATCCAGTCCTTGCCCAGGGTCGCGCCGACGGGCACGTACCCGCCGGAGAGGGCCTTGGCCACGCATACCAGGTCCGGTTCCACGCCCGGCTCGTGCTGGTACGCGTAGAAGTCCCCGGTCCGTCCGAGGCCGGTCTGCACCTCGTCGGCGATGAGCAGGGCCTTGTGCCGGTGCAGCAGCTCCTGCGCGGCGCGCAGGAACCCGGGCGGGGCGGCGTGCACCCCTTTGCCCTGGACCGGCTCGACCACGAAGGCGGCCACGTCCCCGCGCGCGAGTTCGCGTTCCAGGGCCGCCAGGTCCCCGAGGGCGATCTTCGTGTCGGGGAGCAGCGGGGCGAACCCGTCGCGGAAGCCGCCTTCGCCGTTGACCGACAGGGAGCCGGTGGTCAGCCCGTGGAAGGCGTGGTCGCAGTAGAGGATCCTGGGGCGCCCGGTGGCGTACCGGGCGAACTTCAGGGCGGTCTCCACCGCCTCGGTGCCGCTGTTGCCGAAGAAGACCCGGTCGAGGTGCGGGCTGTACGACAGCAGCTTCTCGGCGAGCAGACCGGGCAGCGGCTGGCAGTCGAAGCGGGTGAGGTCGGCGAGCTGGGCGTCCAGGACGTCGTGCAGGGCCTGGCGGACCACCGGGTGGTGCCGGCCCAGGCCCATCACCCCGAAGCCGGCCAGCATGTCGAGGTAGTCGTTGCCCTCGGCGTCCCAGAAGTGGGCGCCCTCGGCCCGCTCGTAGACCTTGTCGAAGCCGATGGTGTGCAGCATGCGGGGCAGCTGGTGGTTGAGGTGGCGGGCGTGCAGCTCGTAGCGCTCCGCGCCGCGCTCGGCGAGCAGCGCGGCGAGGTCGAAGCCCCGCCGCGCTCCCTGGCCGCCGGTCATGCCGACGCGTCCCGGTTGCCCGCCACGGTCTCCCGGGCGGCGCGCAGGGACTCCTTGAGGGAGCCCATGGTGGCGAGGACGGCGGTGGGCTCGTAGCCGCAGTGCGCCATGCAGTTGGCGCAGCGCGGGTCCTTGCCGCGGCCGTACTTGTTCCAGTCGGTCTCCTCGACGAGCTCCCGGTACGTGGGCACGTAGCCGTCGCTCATCAGGTAGCAGGGGCGCTGCCAGCCGAAGAGCGAGTAATTGGGAATGGCCCAGGCAGTGCAGGGGAAATCGGCCTTGCCTTCGAGGAAGTCGAGGAAGAGCGGGGAGTGGTTGAGCCGCCAGCGGCGCCGGTTGCCGCCCGCGAAGGCCTTCTTGAAGAGTTCGCGGGTCTGTTCGACGCCGAGGAAGTGTTCCTGGTCGGGTGCCTTTTCGTAGGCGTAGGCGGGCGAGATCATCATTTCGTCGACCTGGAGGTCGTCATTGAGGAAGTTCAGCACCTCGATGATCGTCTGCGGGGTGTCGGTGTTGAAGAAGGTGGAGTTGGTGGTCACCCGGAATCCGCGGCGCTTCGCCTCCTTGATGGCGGCGACGGCCTCGTCGAAGACGCCTTCCTTGGCGACGGATTCGTCGTGGCGTTCGCGCAGTCCGTCGATGTGGACGGCGAAGGCGAAGTAGGGGGACGGGGTGAACTTCTCGATCTTCTTGCGGAGCAGCAGTGCGTTGGTGCAGAGGAACACGTATTTCCGGCGGGCCACCAGCTGGCGCACGATCTCGTGGATCTGCGGGTGCATCAGGGGTTCGCCGCCGGCGATGGAGACCATGGGCGCGCCGGACTCCAGGACCGCGCCGACCGCCTGGGCGACGGGCATGCGCTGCTTGAGCACTCCGGCCGGGTGCTGGATCTTCCCGCAGCCCTCACAGGCGAGGTTGCAGGCGTAGAGCGGCTCCAGCTCGACGATCAGCGGGAACTTCTCGCGCTTGCGGAGCTTCTGTTCGAGAAGATAGGTCCCGACCCTGATGGACTGTCGCAGGGGCATGGCCATCTGGATTCACCTCCTGGGAAGCAGCAACGAACGGTGCCATTCGTAAAACACGGGCAGTACGGCACGTAGTACACGGAAGGCAGATATTCCACCGCGGACCGTGCCGATACGGACGAGCTCGTGCTCCGGAGCGTCCACGATCACCCGGACGGCCGCAACGGGGCGTCCCGGTGCCGCGGCGGTCCACAGGGTGGCCGCGGACTCCATGTCGACCGCGACGGCGCCGGTGGCGCGCAGCTGCGCGCGCTCCTGGCCGCGGACGACGTGGTCGGATCCGGTCAGTGCGCCGGTGTGCACGGTCCGGCCGGGTGCGGCGCGGGCCAGTGCCTCGGCGAGCAGGGCGGTGCCGGTGCAGCCGACCGCCCCGCGGGGGTCCCGGGTCTCCTCGGCGACGACCAGGTCGCCGGGGTGCATGCCGGGCACCAGGCCGGCGCAGAACCCGGTCGCGAGGACGGCCGCCCGCTGCATCCCCGGCCGCGCCAGGGCGCGGGCGACGGACCGGTCGGCGGCGCGCGGTCCCATGCCGGTACGCAGGACCGTGCCGCCGCCTCCGGCCGCGCGGCCCGCGCTGCGCAGGGCCGCCTCCTCGATGCGCAGGGCGCAGGCGACCAGCAGCGGCGGCGGGGGGCCGGCCCCGGCGGGCCCGGCGGGCATCAGGACTCCCCCGCCGCCGGGGCGCTGCGGCGCTGCGGGCCGAACGGCTCTCCGTGGAGGTACCGGCCGAGGGCGGTGAGCGGGAACACCTGCCGGTACAGGTGGTAGTTGATGGAGAAGTCCCAGGGGAAGCCGGTGCCGGTGAAGTACGGCTCGTCCCAGGTGCCGTCGGGGCGCTGGGTCTCCACCAGGTACGCGAGGCCGCGTCCGACGGCGTCGCCGTCCCGCTCCCCCGCCGACAGCAGGGCCATCAGGGCCCACGCGGTCTGGGAGGCGGTCGAGGCGCCCTTCCCGGCCCAGGAGCGGTCCCGGTAGGAGCGCTGGTCCTCGCCCCAGCCGCCGTCCTCGTTCTGTACGGACTCCAGCCAGCCCACGGCCCGCCGGACGGCGGGGTGCGAGGGGGCGATCCCGGCGGCGGTGAGGGCGGGGACCACCGAGCCCGTCCCGTACACGTAGTTGGTGCCCCAGCGGCCGAACCAGCCGCCGTCCGGCTCCTGTTCGGCGAGCAGCCAGGCGATGCCGCGCCGGGCGCGCGGGTCGGCGGCCCTGCCCTCGACGGCGAGCATCTCCACCACGTGGGCGGTGACGTCCGCCGAGGGCGGGTCGATGACCTCGCCGAAGTCGCAGAAGGGGAGCCGGTTGGGGAAGGGGCTGGTGTTGTCGGCGTCGAAGGCGCCCCAGGCGCCGTTCTTCGACTGCATGCCGAGGTTCCAGGACACCCCGCGGGCGATGGCCGCCTCGACCTTGCCCGGCTGCGGGTGGCGGATCCGGCGCAGTGCCAGGACCACCTCGGCGGTGTCGTCGATGTCGGGGTAGTTGTCGTTGTGGAACTCGAAGGCCCAGCCGCCGGGGGCGAGTCCGGGCCGGCGCACCGCCCAGTCGCCCGGGCGGCGGATCTCCTCGCCCAGCATCCAGTCGGCGGCCTTGACCAGGGCGGGGTGGTCGGGGGCCAGGCCCGCGTCGGCCAGGGCGATCGCGGCGAGGCAGGTGTCCCAGACCGGGGACTGGCAGGCCTCGACCATCCGGGCGCCGTCCTCGCGCCACACGGCGAAGCGGTCCAGGGACTCCAGCCCGGCCCGCATCACCGGGTGCCCCAGGTCGTAGCCGAGCAGGTGCAGGGCGATCACGGAGTAGACGGCGGGGGGCTGGATCCCGCCCCAGCAGCCGTCGTTCTCCTGGCGTTCGACGATCCAGCGGCCTGCGGCGGCCATGGCCGCCTTCCGCAGCCGGCGCGGGGCGACCCGCCGGTAGAGGTGCAGGGCCTTGTCCATCCGCTGGAAGGCCCCGTCCCAGCTGGCCAGCGGTGCGAGGGTTGCGGCGGGGACGGGGTCGCGGGCGTCGGTGTGCAGCTCGTCGAGCGCGAAGGGGGCCGGGCGGACCGGCCGCAGCGCGGAGACCACGGTGAGCGGGACGATGGTCTGGCGGGCCCAGCAGCCGAAGTCGTAGATGTTCAGCGGCACCCAGGGCGGCAGGAACACCAGCTCGGGCGGCAGTTCCGGCAGGTGGTCCCAGCTCCACCAGCCGAACAGGGCCAGCCAGATCCGGGTGAACACCCGGGCGGCGGCGATCCCGCCGTGGGCCCGGATCCAGGCCGAGGCGCGGGCCATGTGCGGGGCGTCGGGCGGGTCCCCGGCCAGGCGCAGGGCGACGTACGCCTCGACGGTGGCGGAGAGTTCGGGCGGTCCGCCGTGGAAGGTGGCCCAGGTGCCGTCCTCGCGCTGCTCGCCGCGGACGAAGAGGGCGGCGGCGCGGGTGACGGCCTCGTCGCGGATGCCGAGGAACTGGCGCAGCAGCAGGTCCTCGGCGTCCATGGTGACGTTGGTCTGCAGGTCGCCCTTCCACCAGCCCGCCGGGTCCTGGCGGGCCAGCAGCTCGCCGGTCGCCCGGTCGACGGCCTCCCGTACGCCCTTCGGCAGGCCGGTGCCGCCGCCGGGCGGGCCGGCGGGAGCGGCGGCCGGGGCCGCCGTGCTGTCGTGTCGCGGATCCGCGCCGCCGGTGATCGCACCGCCGCCGTCGGTCGTCGCTGTCATGGCTTCCCCTTCGAACAGAGCTTCGGCTGTGCCCGGGTCTGCCGTCGGCCGGGGGGTCCCTAGGGGTCCCCGGCCGGCGACTCGCGATTCATATCCACTTTCCGGCGGAGATCACCTCTTGCGCACGACGACGAAGTCGGCGAGGGCCACGAGCTGCTCCCGCACCCGCTGCGGCATGTCCACGTCGTCGAGCGCCCGAATGGCGATGGCGTGCTGGCGGCGCGCCTCGTCGGCGGTCCACTGGCGGCCGCCGGCGGCCTCGATGAGGGCGGCGCGGTGGGCGAACTCCTCCTCGGAGAAGTTCTCGAAGTCGTTGCTCTTGGCGTCGGCCGCGAGCAGCCGCGCGAGCTCCTCGCACGCGGGTCCGCCCGCGGCGAGGGCCGCGACGACGGGCAGGGACTTCTTGCGCTGGCGCAGGTCGCTCCAGGTCTGCTTGCCCGTGGACTCGGGGTCGCCCCAGATGCCGAGGAGGTCGTCGACGGCCTGGAAGGCGAGGCCGAGGTGGTAGCCGTACTCCTCCAGCTTGTCGGCGGTGCGGTCGTCGGCGCCGCCGAGCACGGCGCCGATCGACACCGAGCACGCGAGCAGGGCTCCGGTCTTGTTCCCCTCCATCTCCAGGCACTCCTGGACGCTGACGCGCTCGCGGTGCTCGTACGAGATGTCCTGGGCCTGGCCGTCGATGAGCTTGCGGCTGGCGGTGGTCAGGCGGCGGGTCGCCCGGCCGGCCTCGACGGTGCCGAGCTCCAGCAGCACCTCGTTGGCGAGGGCGAACAGGGCGTCGCCGACGAGGATCGCGAGGGCGGGGCCGTGCACCTTCCACACCGTGTCGCGGTGGCGGCGCTGCTCGTCGCCGTCCATCAGGTCGTCGTGCAGCAGCGAGAAGTTGTGGACGAGTTCGACGGCGACGGCGCCGGGGATGCCGACCTCGGCGGCGGCGCCCGCCGCCTCGGCGGAGAGCAGCGCGAGGGCGGGGCGCACGGCCTTGCCGCCGTCGCCGTCCGCCGGGTTGCCCTGGGCGTCGATCCAGCCGAAGTGGTAGGCGGCGACGGTGTCCATGGGCGCCGCGAGCCGGCTCACCGCCGCGCGGAGCACGGGGGTCGACAGGTCGCGGCCGCGTTCGAGGAGGGCGAGGGTGTCGGCGTTCCCCGCTCCCCCTCCGGCCGCGCCCGTGCCGGCATCCGTGTTCTCGACAGCCGGGTTCCCCGGGTTCACTGGCTCTCCTCTGGTTCCTGTACGTGCTGTGCCGGTGGTGCTGGTGGTGATGCTCATACCGCCTCCTGCAGGGGGTGTTCGCGGGGGCGGCCGAGAGCGGCCAGCGCGGCGTGCGCCGCGCCGAGGCCGCTGCGGACGGCGCTCTCCATGGTCGCGGGCCAGCCGGTGGCGGTCCACGCACCGGCGAGGTAGAGCCCCGGCGTGTCGGTTCGGGGGCCCGGGCGCAGCCGGCCGACGCCGGGGCTGGGGGCGAAGGTGGCGGTCCGCTCGCGGGTGACGAAGAAGTCCCGTACCTTCGCGCCGCGCGCGGCCGGCAGCAGCCGTTCCAGCTCGGGCAGGTACTTGGCGCGCAGGACGGAGACGGGCTCGTCGATGTCGTCCTGGGCGACGGACTGGGACAGGGCCAGGTACTGGCCGCCGTCGGTGAGTCCGGAGGCGTCGGTGCGGTCGAAGACCCACTGGACGGGGGTGCCCAGTGCGGCGAAGAAGGGCTGCTTGAGCACCTTGCGGTCGTAGACGACGTGGACGTTGAGGATGGGGGCGGTGCCGATGTCGAGGAGCTTGTCCGGGTCGGCCAGCGCCCCGGCGGGCAGCAGGGCGTGCGCCTCGCGCTGGGGGACGGCGAGGACGACGGTGCCCGCGTCGAGGGACTCGCCCTCGGTGTCGACCCGCCAGCCGCCGTCCCCGGTGCGGGTGACCGCGGTGACCCGGGTGCGCAGTTCGGTGCGCACGCCGGCGGCGTCGAGGGCCTTGCGGGCGAGGGTGTCGTGGAGGTCGCCGAGCGGGACCTTGGCCCAGCCGATGTCGGCGGCGCCGTTCTCGGAGAGCAGGCCGGTCTTGAAGACCATGGCGGCCAGGCCGAGCGAGGAGTCGGCGGCGACGGCGTTGAGGGTGGCGATGCCGACGAGGTCCCAGAGGGCGTCGACGGTGCGCGGGGACTGGCCGTAGCGGGCGAGCCAGGTGCCGAAGTCGAGGCCGTCGAGGGCCGGGTCGGCGGGGTCGAGGCGGCGCAGCGCGAGGGCGGCGCGGCCGACGCTCGCGCGCTCGGCGAGCGAGAGGTGCGGGTACGTGGCCAGGGAGGCGGCCAGGTGCAGGGGTACGGGCAGCGCGCTGCGGCGCAGCCGTCCGAGGCGGGGTCCGCGGGGGTGGGCCACGTCGAGGACGGGTACGTCGAGCCGGTCCTGGAGCGGGGCGAGGGCCGCGCCGTCGACGCGGTCCAGGAACCACCGGTAGGCGGTGCAGCAGCGCAGGTAGACGTGCTGGCCGTTGTCGACGGTCAGGTCGCCGCGCTTGAAGGAGAAGGCGAGGCCGCCGAGCCGGGGCCGCCCTTCGAGGAGGGTGACCCGCAGTCCGGCGTCGGCGAGTTCCAGCGCGGCCGTGACGCCGGCGAGGCCGCCGCCGATGACGACGGCGCGGTCGTCGCTCCCGCCGTTTCCGCTGCCGCTCATGAGGCCTCCCGGGTGGTGCGGTGGCCCTGCGGGCCGGGGTGTACTGCGCTGCGGGCGGAGCCCGCCCCTACGGACGCACCGGAGCGCCGCGCGGTTGCCCGCCGGCCCACGGCGCCCCCGGCCGGCACGGCCGGCCCCGGGCCGGGGCAGCCCTGCGGGCGGGTGCCGCCCGTGGCGTGGCCGGGGCCCGCCGCGGCGCGTCCCAGGGCGGCGGCGCCCCGGGCCGGTGCGGCCGGTGCCGGGCCGGGGAACCCGCCGGCGGCGGGTGCCGCGTGCTGCGGGCGGGTGCCGCCGGGGCCGGGGCGCTGCGCCGCGCGGCCCCGGTCCGCAGCGGACGGAGCCGGCGGGCAGGTGGCGCCGTCCCGGGCCGGGGTGCCCGGGGTGGCCGGCATCAGGGCCGCCGCCGGGTGGTCCGGCGGGAGACGGTGCGGGCGTCGAGGCCGGACAGGCCGCGTACGGCCACGTACGCCTTCTCGTGGGTCGGCAGCGAGACGCGGCCGCGCAGCACCGCCTCGGGTTCGCGCTCGATGCGGTCCAGGAGGCGGCGGTAGATGCCGGCCATGGCGGCCACGCAGGCGCCGCTGCGCCGGTCGAGCATCGGCAGCAGCCGGTAGCCCTCGGTGAACAGGGCCCGGGCGCGCCGGACCTCGTGGTGCACGAGCCCGGCAAAGTCGGAGCCGGCGGGGGCCCGGCCGTCCTGGAAGCCCTCGGAGCAGCCGAACTTGGCGAGGTCCTCGGCCGGCAGGTAGGTGCGCCCGTTGCCGGCGTCCTCGCGGACGTCGCGCAGGATGTTGGTGAGCTGGAGGGCCAGCCCCAGGGTGTCGGCGTACTCGTCGGCGCGGCCGGCCGGGCCGACGGTGCCGAACACGCCGAGCGAGAGCCGTCCGATGGCCCCGGCGACGCAGCGGCAGTAGGCCTTGAGGTCGTCCCAGGTCTCGTACTCCTCGCCGCGGACGTCCATCAGGACGCCGTCGATGAGTTCGTCGAGGCCGCCGAGGGGGATCGGGAAGCGGCGCGCGGCGTGCGCGAGGGCGACGGCGACCGGGTCGGTGTCGTCCTCCTCGATCTCCCCTGCGCGGACCCGGCCGAGCAGGGCGCGGGTGTCCTCCAGCCGGGCCAGCTTGGCGTCGGGCGCGAGGGTGCCGTCGCCGATGTCGTCGACGCGCCGGGAGAAGGCGTAGAGCGCGGACATCGCCTGCCGCTTGTCGGTGGGCAGCAGCCGGATGCCGTACGCGAAGTTGCGCGCCTGGGTGCCGGTGACGGCCTCGCAGTAGCTGTAGGCCGCGAGGACCTGGGCGGACGGTGCTGACGCGTGTGCGGTGCCCTCCACGTTCGGGCTCACCCCTTTCTCGGCGCTGTGCGCAGGACGGCGGCCACCTCGCGGAGCAGGAGGCTCCGGGTGGGCTTGGGCGGGCCGGGCAGCACGTCGAAGCCGGCGGCGGAGACCGCTCGCAGGGCGGCTCGCCCCCCTCCCGTGAACCCCGCGAGCAACAGCCGCAGCCTGCCGTGCACGCTGCCCACGAGCGGGGTGCCCTCATCCAGCAGGTCGCGCGCGCGTTCGGCCTCGAAGGCGATCAGGGACCGCAGGGACGCCCCGGCGGACGGGGCCCCGAGGTCGGCCTCGGAGACGTGGAAGCGGCGCATGTCCTCGGCCGGGAGGTAGATCCGGTCGCGGCGGAGGTCCTCGGCGACGTCCTGGAGGTGCTCGACGATCTGCAGGGCGGTGCAGACGGCGTCGGAGCGGCGGACCCGCTCGGGGGTGCTGGTGCCGGTGAGCTCCAGCACGAGGCGGCCGACGGTGTTGGCGGAGAGCTCGCAGTAGCCGAGGAGGTCCCCGTACGTCTCGTAGCGGGCCACCCGCTGGTCCTGGCGGTTGGCCTCGATGAGCCCGAGGAAGTGCCCGGCGCTCAGCCCGTGGTCGCGTACGACGGGCTGGAGGGCGAGCAGCAGGGGGTGGCGCGGGGGGCCGTCGGTGCCGCCGAAGACGCGCAGCAGGTCGGCTTCGAGGGCGTCGAGCATCGCGGGCCGGTCGTCGGCCGCGGCGGCGTCGAGGCCGAGGAGGACGGCGTCGCGCCCGCCGGGGGCGAGGTCGCCGTCGCCGATGTCGTCGACCAGGCGGGCGTACCCGTAGACGGCCATGAGGCCGTCGCGCCAGGCGCGCGGGAGGAAGGCGGGGGCGACGGGGAAGTTCTCCGCCGCGGCCTTGCCGAGGGTGGCCCGCGTGTGGAGCAGGTCGGGGGCGGCTTCGCCGGCCGCCGGCGCGGGACGGATGCCGTGCCCGGGGGTCACCGCCCGCCGCCCGGGACGGCCGCTGTGCCTGGGGGCCGGAGAATTCCCGTAGCCATTGCCGTCACGTCTCCCGTTCTACACTGCCGACCCAAGTCATCCTATTTCGGACACGCCGCCGGACCTTACCCGGGGGTATCCCCACGGAGCCGGCTGCGGGGAATCGTCCACTCTTGGCGCGATTGAGAACTGGTCCAGCTTACGCTGTACAACGCCGCGGGGGCCTATCGGGTGTCCCCGCGCCCCGGAATGTCGGCCGCCGCCCCGGATCTCCCGCTCCGCCCGCCCGCCGGCCGGCGCCCTCCCCGCACGGCGAGGCCCCCGCCGCGGGGAGCGGCGGGGGCCTGCGGGCCGGGAGCGGCGGCGGACCCTCGGGTCAGTGGCCGCTGGCCTTCTCGTACGCAGAGACCACTTCCTCGGTGGGCCCGTCCATCAGGAGCTCGCCCTTCTCCAGCCACAGCACCCGGTCGCAGGTGTCGCGGATGGACTTGTTGTTGTGGCTCACCAGGAAGACCGTGCCGGCCTTCTCCCGCAGCTCGCGGATGCGGTTCTCGGAGCGCACCTGGAAGCTGCGGTCACCGGTGGCGAGCGCCTCGTCGATCATCAGGACGTCGTGGTCCTTGGCGGCGGCGATCGAGAAGCGCAGGCGCGCGGCCATGCCGGAGGAGTAGGTGCGCATCGGCAGGGAGATGAAGTCGCCCTTCTCGTTGATCCCCGAGAAGTCGACGATGTCCTGGTAGCGCTCCTTGATCTGCTCGCGGCTCATGCCCATCGCGAGACCGCCGAGGACGACGTTGCGCTCACCGGTGAGGTCGTTCATCAGGGCGGCATTCACGCCGAGCAGCGAGGGCTGGCCGTCGGTGTAGACCTTGCCGGACTCGCAGGGCAGCAGGCCGGCGATGGCGCGCAGCAGGGTCGACTTGCCGGAGCCGTTGGAGCCGATGAGGCCGATGGCCTCGCCGCGGTACGCGGTGAAGGAGACGCCCCGTACGGCGTGGACCCGGCGGACGCCCGGGGCGTCGCCCTTGCCCCGGCGCAGGATCTTGCTCAGCGCGGCGGTGGCGCTGCCCTTGCCGGAGCTGCCCGTGTTGACGCGGTACACGATGTGCACCTCGTCCGCGATGACGGTGGGGACGCGCCCCTGGGTGTTGTCAGCCACGGCCGTAACGCTCCTCAGCCTTCCAGAAGTACACGAAGCCGCCGAGGCCGATCACCACGGCCCAGCCCACCGCGAAGGCCCAGACGTGCGGCGGGAGGTTCTCCCGGCCGTAGCCGTCGATCATCGCGAAGCGGACCAGGTCCATGTAGATCGCGGCGGGGTTCCACTGGAGCACGTCCGCGATCCACGCCGGCCGGTCCTTCAGCATCTCGCTGATGGAGAACATGACCCCCGAGGCGTACATCCAGGTACGGGTGAGGAACGGCATCAGCTGCGCCAGGTCGGGGGTCTTGGACCCCATGCGCGCGAAGACCAGCGCGAGCCCGGTGTTGAAGACGAACTGGAGCACCAGCGTCGGGATCACCAGCAGCCACGACAGCCGCGGGTAGTTCCCGAAGGCCACGGCGACGACGACCACGACGATCATCGAGTACAGGAGCTGCTGGAGCTGCTGCATGGAGAACGAGATCGGCAGGGAGGCGCGCGGGAAGTGCAGCGCCCGCACCAGGCCGAGGTTGCCCGGGATCGCCCGGACGCCCGCCATCAGCGAGCTCTGGGTGAAGGTGAAGACGAAGATGCCCATCACCAGGAAGGGGATGTAGACCCCCTTCTCCATGCCCCGGCCCGCGTTCAGGATGAGGCCGAAGATCAGGTAGTAGACCAGCGCGTTGAGCAGGGGGGTCGCCACCTGCCAGACCTGGCCGAGCTTGGCCTGGCTGTACTGCGCCACCAGCTTGGCCCGCGAGAAGGCCATGATGAAGTGGCGCCTGCCCCAGAGCTGCCGCACGTATCCGCCCAGGCTGGGCCGCGCGCCACTGACGGACAGGCCGTACTTCCGGGCGAGCTCCGCGGGGCTGAGCCCTGCGTCGTCGGACGGCGGCTTGCTCGTGGCGAGGGCACCGTCGTGGGTTGTGTCACTCACAAGTTGGAACTTTCCGTCTTCTGGATGCGGCAGGAGGGGCATCGGGGGCTGGGACGCCGGACCCGTGATGGGCCCATGGTCCCAGACCCGAGCTTGTCAGATGACCGGCGGGCGGCCCAGCCGCGTCAGCCGCCAGACCGTGCGCCACCGCATGGGGCGCCGGGGGCCGCAGGGAGTGGTCCAGCCCTCCTTGAACCCGCCGAACCAGGCCTTGAGCGCGGGCGCCGAGGGCCTGCGTACGAGCGTCAGCGCGAGCCAGACGCCCAGGTAGACCGGGACCAGCGGGGCGGGCAGGTTGCGGCGGGCGAGCCACACCCGGTTACGGGCCACCATACGGTGGTACACCGCGTGCCGGGAGGGAGCGGTCGCCGGGTGCAGCAGCACCATGTCCGCCCGGTAGTCGATCAGCCACCCCGCGTCGAGCGCCCGCCAGGCCAGGTCGGTCTCCTCGTGGGCGTAGAAGAACTCCCCGGGGAGCGTGCCGACCTGCTCGAACACCTTCGTGCGGACGGCGTTGGCGCCGCCCAGGAACGTGGTCACGCGGGAGGAGCGCATCGGGTCCGAGGCGCGCAGCCGGGGCACGTGGCGGCGCTGGGTGGTGCCGGTCTCGGGGTCGGCGATGCGGAAGCTGACGATCCCGAGCTCCGGGTCCTCGGTGAAGGCCTGCCGGCACAGCTCTGCGGTGTCGGTGCGCTCCAGCAGCCCGTCGTCGTCGAGGAAGAGCAGGGCGTCGACGTCGGAGCCGCCGGGCCCGAATGCCTCGATGCCGACGTTGCGGCCGCCGGGGATGCCCAGGTTCTCCGGGAGGGCGACGGTGCGCACGCCCTCGGGGAGCCCGGTGACCTCGACGCCCTGGCCTACGACGACCACCTCGACGGGGTCGCCCTCCTGCCGGGCGACCGAGTCGAGGAGCGCCTTGAGCTCGTCGGGGCGGTTGCCCATGGTGATGATCACGGCGCCCAGCCGCATCGGGGCCGTCACTTGAGCCTGCTGGAGGCCAGGACCGACACCAGGTGCAGCAGGGTCTGGAGCAGCGCGATGCCGGCGAGCACGGCGACGCCGAGGCGGGAGAAGAACAGGTCGCCCCGGACCTGGTCGGCGATGGCCAGGACCAGGATCAGCAGGGAGGCCTCGATGCCGAGGATCAGCCGGTGGAACTTGAGCGCGGCGGCGGCCCGGCGGGCGAGCGCCATGCCGGAGGAGCGGGGCTCGGCGGCGGACTCCTGCACCACGGGCTTGCCGGCCTGGTGCCGGGCCACGCCGACCAGGTCGGTCTCGGCCTTGATCAGGATGGCGCCGAGGGCGGCGAGGGTGCCCAGGAAGGCCCACAGCCAGTCGATGCGCCCGCTGCCCCACAGGTCGGCGGCGCGCAGGCCGAAGCCGACGAGGACGGCCGCGTCGCACAGGTAGGCGCCCACCCGGTCCAGGTAGACCCCGGAGAGCGAGTACTGCTTCTTCCAGCGGGCGACCTCGCCGTCGACGCAGTCGAGCAGCAGGTACAGCTGGACCGCGACCACGCCGAGGGCGGCGCCGAGCACGCCCGGCACCAGCAGGGCCGGGGCGGCGAGGACACCGGCGAGGGTCATCACGTACGTCAGCTGGTTGGGCGTGACCTTGGTGGTGACCAGCAGCCGGGTGATGCGCAGGGAGACCTCGCGCATGTACAGGCGACCGCCCCAGTGCTCGCCACTGCGCCGGTCCTTGACGCCCGGCGGGTGAACGACGGGCCGGAGTTCAGCTACGGATGGTCTGGGCATAGTCGGCGTACGCGTCCCTGATGTCGGCTGCGGACAGGTTGAGGTGCTCCAGGATCGTGAAGCGTCCCGGGCGGGTCTGGGGGGCGTACTCGACGGCCGCGACGAACTCGTCCACGCTGAACCCGATCTCCTCGGGCAGCACGGGCAGGGCGTGGCGGCGCAGCACCTCCGTGAACAGGCCGGCCTGGTCGGCGGCCCCCCGCAGGTGCATGGCGAAGGCGGCACCGATGCCGACCTGCTCGCCGTGGAGCGCGGAGCGTCCGGGGTAGAGCAGGTCGAAGGCGTGGCTGATCTCGTGGCAGGCCCCGGAGGAGGGGCGGCTGTCCCCGCTGATCGACATGGCGATGCCGGAGAGCACGAGGGCCTCGGAGAGCACGGTGAGGAACTCGTCGTCGCCGCATCCGCCGGGGTGGCGCAGCACCGACTCGCCGGCGGTACGGGCCATGGCGGCGGCCAGGCCGTCCACGGCCTCGCCGGTGATCTTGTGCGAGAGCTCCCAGTCGGCGATGGCCGAGATGTTGGAGATCGCGTCGCCGACGCCCGCCCGGATGAAGCGGGTGGGGGCCTCGCGGATCACGTCGAGGTCGATCACCATGGCGATCGGCGTGGGCACGCCGTAGGAGCCCCGGCCGTTGTCGTTGTCCAGGATGGACACCGGGGAGCAGATGCCGTCGTGGGAGAGGTTGGTGGCGATGGCCACCATGGGCAGGCCGACCCGCGCCGCGGCGTACTTCGCCACGTCGATGATCTTCCCGCCGCCCAGGCCCACGACGGCGTCGTAGCGGCGGCCCTTTATGTCGTCGGCGAGCTTGACCGCCGAGTCGATGGTGCCGTCGACGACCGGGTACCAGTCGGCGAGCGGCAGGGCCGGCTCCAGACGGGCGCGCAGCGCCTGTCCGGAGCCCCCGCTGATCGCGATCGCGAGCCGGCCGGACGCGGAGATCCGCTGATCGGCGAGGATGCCGTCCAGCTTGTCCATCGCCCCGCAGCTGATGTCGACGACGACCGGCGAGGGGATCAGCCGCGTCAGTACTGGCATGCGATCGTCCGGCCCTTGGCGAGGTCGTCGTGGTTGTCGATCTCGACCCACTTGACGTCACCGATGGGGGCGACGTCGACGGTGAAGCCGTCGTTGACGAGCTGCTGGTAGCCGTCCTCGTAGTAGAGGTCGGGGTCGCGCTCGAAGGTGGTCTTCAGGGCCTCGGCGAGCTGCTCGGCGGCCTCGGGCTCGATGAGGGTGACGCCGATGTACTCGCCGGTCGCGTCGGCGGGCTCCATCAGCTTGGTGATCTTCCGCACACCCTTGTCGCCGTCCACGACGACCTTCATCTCCTCGTCGGCCAGGTTCTTGACCGTGTCGAGGGCGAGGATGATCTTCTGCCCGTTGCCGCGGGCGGCGAGCAGGGTCTTCTCGACGGAGACGGGGTGGACGGTGTCGCCGTTGGCGAGGATCACGCCCCGCTTGAGGACGTCACGCGCGCACCACAGGGAGTAGGCGTTGTTCCACTCCTCGGCCTTGTCGTTGTCGATCAGCGTGATCTTGACGCCGTACTTGGCCTCCAGGGCCTCCCGGCGCTCGTAGACGGCCTCCTTGCGGTAGCCGACGACGATCGCGACCTCGGTCAGGCCGACCTCGGCGAAGTTGCCCAGGGTCAGGTCGAGGACGGTGAGGCTGTCCTCCTGCCCCTCGGGGCCGACGGGCACGAGGGCCTTGGGCAGGGTGTCGGTGTAGGGACGCAGGCGGCGTCCGGCACCGGCAGCGAGGACAAGGCCGATCATGCTGGTTCTCCTTCGTCATGTACGGCGGGTGCCCCGGAGGAGACCCAGAAGCGGATGCTCTCCGCGAGCACCACGATTGCCACGAACACGGCCATGGCCGTGAGCGCGACGGGGAACGCGTCACGGGCGAGGACGGTGGCGAGGACCACGGTCAGCAGGACCCTGCCCTCGTGACCGCCGGTCGTCCGCACCAGCCAGTGCGGGGGAGCGCCCGAGCCACCGCGGATGCGGTAGACGGTGTCGTAGTGATGGTAGGCGACCGCCGCGACCAGTCCGAATGCGGCCGGAAGGGCCCCGGGGACGTCGGCCTTGGCCGCGAGCACGAGGACCGTCACGTACTCGCCGAACCGGAAGAACGGCGGGATCAGCCAGTCGAGGGGGCCCTTGAGCGGGGCGGACACCGCCGCACCGGCGAAGAACACGTACGCGGCGGCGGTCCCGATCAGCCAGGGGGTCCCGAAGTCCCGGGTGACCGCCGCCCCGGTCATCAGCAGTGCGGCGCCCAGGGCCAGCCAGGGCGCGGCCCGGTCGGGCCGCTTCGTGGGCCGGGGGTAGCCGGTCCAGGCCAGGACCCCCGAGTCGGCGAGGTCCGCGAGGGCCCGGGCGGCCCGATCCGTCCTCTTCGCCTTGCGGGTCACCGAACGCAGGACGCGGCCGGCGGTGGTGTACAGCGCGCCGAAGGCACAGCCGGCGAGCAGGGCGTAGAAGACGACCCGGGGGCTGGTGACGGCGGTCAGGACCGCGATCATGGCCCAGCGCTCGCCGATCGGCAGGATGATCATCCGCCGGACCCACACGGTCCAGCCGACGCTGTCGAGCCGGCCCGACAGGGCCGCCGTCGGACTCGTGTTGGCGGTGGCGTCGTGGTTGGCCTCGTTGAACGAGAAGTCGACCACGTGCCGGCAGGTCATGAGGATCATCGAGCCGAGGGCGAGGGCCCAGACGTCGTCGCCGTTCCTGGCCGCGCCGAGCGCGAGGCCCGCGTAGAAGGAGTACTCCTTCGCACGGTCGAAGGTCGCGTCGAGCCAGGCGCCCATCGTCGAGTACTGGAGCGAGTAGCGGGCGAGCTGCCCGTCGGTGCAGTCCAGTACGAAGGAGACGAGCAGCAGCACGCCGGCGGTGACGTAGCCCCAGCGCTCCCCCGTGGCCGCGCAGCCCGCCGCGACCAGCGCGGTGATGAGCGAGGCGGTGGTGACCTGGTTCGGGGTCAGGCCGCGGCGCGCGCACCAGCGGGCGATGTAGCGCGAGTACGGGCTGATGAAGAAGGTGGTGAAGAAGCCGTCGCGGGACTTCACCGCGGTGCGCAGGCGTACGGCCTCGTCGTCCACGGCGGCCACGGCCGCGAGGGCCTCGGAACGCTCGGCCTCCCCGTCCGGCACGGCCGCGACCAGGCTGCCCAGGTCGGGCCGCTGGACGGTGGTCCCGGCGGCCTCCACCGCGGCGGCGAGCCGGTCCGCGTACGGTCCGGTGCCCGCCGGCGCCAGCGCGGCGGCCTCGTCCAGGGCCGCGCGGGCCCCCGCCTGGACGGCGAAGGCGCCGGTCACGGCACAGGCGTCGAAGCGCGGGTCGGTCAGGGCGAGGCGCAGCGCGTGCGGGTGCCCGACGAAGGCGCTGTCGACGACGGCCACCCGCTCCTGGGCCGGGACCCCGGCGAGGGCGGTGGCGGTGTCTTCGGGACCGGCGGCCGGGCGGACGTCGAACCCGAGCGACCGGAGCTCGTCCTGGAGCGGTGATCCGGGTACCGGCGGGCCGGTGAGGATGACGGTCGGCAGACGAACTCACTCCTTGCGACGGACATTCCCGACGGCCGGGCGCCCGGGTGGGGGCGGTGGCAGCACGTCGGCAGGGCTGTCGGCAGAGGCTATCGGATGAATGGAAGGCCTCATTCATCAGCTGTTCAGCCCGAAACGGGGCCGTTCGGACCCGGATGTTAGGGTGGACGGCGGCGCACACGGGTCACGTGGTGCGCGAAGGCGGGCCGAAGGGGTGTCCAAGCGGCTCGAACGGGAAACGAGGTGGGTTGATGACCGTCGCAGTGGTCGCTGCCGTGCGCAGCGAACTCCGGTACATCCCCGTTTCCTTCCGGGCGTCCGGCCGGGTCTGATCCCACACCGGTAAGACCTCGTCGGCCGGAGCCCCCGTTCAAGGGTTCACGTTGACCGACAACACCGCTTCTTCCTCTTCTGCTGCTTCTGATGCCTCCGGCTCCGACGACGGCGTCTTCGCCGCCTTCATGGAGCTGCACCGCGGGCTGCCCCGGCAGTCCCCCGGTTCCGACGGCTCCACCCGGCACCTGCTCTCCCTGTGCGGACCGCTGCCCGAGCGGCCCCGCGTCCTCGACCTGGGCTGCGGTCCGGGCCGCAGCGCCCTGCTGCTCGCCGCCGAGGCGGGCGGGGCGGGCCTCGCCGAGGTGACGGCCGTCGACCTCCACGGGCCCTTCCTCGACGAGCTCCGCGCGGCCGCGGCCGCGCGGGGCCTGGACGGGCGCGTCCGCACGGTGCGCGCCGACATGGGCGCGCTCGCCCCCGAGGACTTCGAGGACGGCTCCTTCGACCTCGTCTGGGCGGAAGGCTCCGCCTACATCCTCGGCTTCGACCGGGCGCTCGCCGAGTGGAAGCGCCTGCTGGCACCGGGCGGGCGGCTCGTGCTCACCGAGTGCGAGTGGACCGTCGAGGAGCCTTCGGCCGGGGCCCGGGCCTTCTGGGACCCGCAGTACCCGCTGCGCTCCACCGCCCGCAACACCGCGGCCGTCCAGGCCGCCGGGTACCGGGTGCTCGGCACCCGGCTCCAGCCCGACTCCGACTGGGCCGAGTACTACGGCCCTCTCGGCGAGCGGGTCCGGGCGGCCGTGCCCGCCTCCCCCGCGGAGGAGGCCGCGCTGGGATACGTGCGCGAGGAGCTCGCCGTACGGGAACGGCACGGGCACGAGTACGGGTACACGGGCTTCGTGCTGGCCCCGGTGACCGCCGGGGACGGGGGCCGCTGGCGGACCCGCCCGGAGGCGCCGGCCGACGCGGCTGCCGTACGGGCCGTCAACCTGGCCGCCTTCGGGACCCCGCTGGAGGCTGATCTCGTGGACGCGCTGCGCGCCGACGCCGGGGCCTGGCTGCCGGGGCTCTCGTACGTGGCCGAGGGCCCGGACGGCGAGGTGGCCGCGCACGCGCTGCTGACCCGCTGCCGGGTGGACGGGGTGCCCGCGCTGGCCCTCGCGCCGGTGGCCGCCGATCCCGCCGTCCAGGGCTCGGGCGCCGGGAGCGCCGTCGTACGGGCGCTGCTCGCGGCCGCGCGGGAGGCCGGGGAGGCGCTGGTGCTGGTCCTCGGGCACCCCTCGTACTATCCGCGGTTCGGTTTCACGCCGGCCTCGCGGTTCGGGATCAGGGCGCCCTTCGAGGTGCCCGACGGGGCGATGATGGCCCTGGTCCTGGACGATTCCGTTCCGGTGCCGGCGGGCACGATCTCCTATCCGGCCCCCTTCGGGGTCTGATCCGCAGCCGCATGTCCGCCCCCCGCCGCTTACCACGCGGCGGGGGGCGGACATGCGCGGATCGCCGAAGTGGGGACAAGCCTCTTTTGTACGGCAGACTGAAGGCCGAAGTCCGAAGCGAAGGATGGGTATGCCGACCACACCAGCCACCGACGCCACCAGCAGCGCGTCCGCCGGCACCGGAGCTCAAGAACCGATCATGCTCGAACTGGTCGACGAGTCCGGCAACACCATCGGCACGGCGGAGAAGCTCTCCGCGCACCAGGCACCGGGCCTGTTGCACCGGGCGTTCTCCGTGTTCCTCTTCGACCAGCAGGGCCGGCTGCTGCTCCAGCAGCGCGCCCTCGGGAAGTACCACTCCCCCGGCGTCTGGTCGAACACCTGCTGCGGCCACCCCTACCCCGGGGAGTCGCCGTTCGCGGCCGCGGCCCGGCGCACCCACGAGGAGCTCGGGCTCTCGCCCTCGCTGCTCGCGGAGGCGGGTACAGTCCGCTACAACCACCCGGACCCGGATTCCGGGCTGGTGGAGCAGGAGTACAACCACCTGTTCGTGGGACTGGCCCGTCCGGTGCTGAACCCGGATCCGGAGGAGGTCGGCGACACCGCCTTCGTCACGGCCGACGAGCTGGCGAAGCGGCACGCGGAGCAGCCGTTCTCCGCCTGGTTCATGACCGTGCTGGACGCGGCGCGCCCCGCAATCCGCGAGCTGACCGGCGACGCGGCCGGCTGGTAGCCGCTACGCCGTTCAGGTGCGGACGTCCGGGACGGCCGTCCCGGGGGTCAGATCCCGGGGGCCGGGACCGGGGCCGGGGCCGCGAGCGGCAGTGCCGCCCAGATCACCTTGCCGCCCGTCGCGGTGTGCTCGACGTCGCACACCCCGCCGGCCTCCAGGGTGATCTCCCGGACCAGCAGCAGGCCCCGGCCGCCGGTCTGGCCGAAGTCGGCCTCCAGTGCCTTGGGCCGGTACGGGTGGTTGTCCTCGACGGCCACCCGTACCCACTCCCGGCCCACCGCCACCTCGACGGCGACCTCCGGGGAGAGCAGGGCCGCGTGCCGGACCGAGTTCGTCACCAGTTCGGAGACGATCAGCAGCAGGGAGTACACGAGGTCCTGCTGGGCCGGCACCCCCTGACGCCCGAGCAGGTCGCGGACCGCACGGCGGGCCTGCGGAACGGATTCTTCAACCGCGGGCGCGGTGAAGCGCCACACTCCCTCGTAAGCGAGGGGGTCGGCCGGAGCCGACACCTCACCTCCCCGGGCCGGCGGGATGCTCCCGCTGTCGTCCATCTTCCGGCCCCCGTCTTCGCGCTCGATCGTCTCCACGTGTCAAGAGTGGGGAAGACCCTGGTCCGGACCGCGCCGCTGACCAGAAGTCAGCGTCAATCGGACGCTTTCTGACCACTGGTTTATGACGGAGTCAGTTGTTGGGCTGTTCCTGATCCGGTGCGGGCCGGTTCCCGGCCGCCTCCCGGGTCCCGCCCGCCGCGCCCGGCGCGGCCGCCGCGTCATCGTCCCTGACCAGACCGAGGATCCGGCGGGCGCCCATGCCGAGCCCCACCAGGCTCAGTCCGTCGAACAGCAGGGCGAGCGAGAAGAACGTTCCGATCACGTACAGGCTGTTGCCGGGCCAGCTGGACAGGATCAGGATGCCCAGCAGCAGCCCGAAGGCGCCCTGGACCAGGGAGATCCCGAAGTTCGCACCGCGCACCACCAGGGCGCCGACGAGGCGGAACACCCCGCCGGTGAGGAAGAGCAGGGCCGCGAACATGGTGAGGGCCTCTGCGCTCGCCTCCGGGCGGCGCAGGATCACGAAGCCCGCGGCGAGGTTGATCGCCGCGACGATGACGGCGAGCCAGAAGTAGTTGGTCCCCCGCGACTGCACGGCCTGCGCGAGACCGACGACGCCGCCGACGAGCAGCAGCCAGCCGAAGAGGAACATCGAGGTCAGGGTGGCCACGCCCGTGTAGACCAGGCCCACCAGCCCGGCCAGGACGAGGATCACCCCGAGCAGGGCCAGCAGCCCGAAGCCGCGCTTCAGCTGCTTCTGCTGCTGCTGCTTCTCCCGCTGCCGCGGGTCCGGGTCACTGCGGTCGGCGCCCATGGACGTGCCACCTCCTCGGCACCCCCCGGGGGTCGGACTCCCCTTGATCATAGGATCGGCTGCCCGGGATAGCATCCGGCGCATGGACGCAGCCCTCCACCACACGCTTGCCGACGGGGTCGCCACCGTCGTCATCTCGCACCCCGCCAAGCGGAACGCCATGACCGCCTCGATGTGGCGGGCGCTGCCGGAGCTGCTGGAACTGCTCGCCGAGGACGACGCCGTACGGGTGCTGGTGCTGACCGGGGCCGGTCCGACCTTCTGCGCGGGGGCCGACATCTCCTCGCTCACCGGCAAGGACGACCCGCAGGCCCTGTCCGTGGCGGCGGAGGAGGCCCTCGCGGCCTTCCCGAAGCCGACGCTGGCCGCGATCCGCGGGTTCTGCGTCGGCGGCGGCAGCCAGCTGGCGGCGGCGTGCGACCTGCGCTTCGCGGAGGAGGGCGCGTCGTTCGGGGTGACCCCGGCGAAGCTGGGCATCGTCTACCCGGCGTCCTCCACCCGCCGGCTGGCCTCGGTGGTCGGCCCCGCGTGGGCCAAGTACCTGCTGTTCTCCGCCGAGTTGATCGGGGCGGAGGCGGCCCTGCGGGCCGGGTTCCTGAACGAGCTGCTGCCGGCGGGCGGACTGGAGGAGCGGGTGGCCGACTTCGCCCGGACCCTGACCACCCGCTCCCGCCTCACGCAGGCCGCCGCCAAGGAGTTCGCGGACGGCCGCACCGACCGGGACGCGTACTGGGCGGCCCAGGCCGCCGCGAGCGGCGACACCGCGGAGGGTGTCGCCGCGTTCCTGGAACGGCGGGCTCCCGCCTTCGGCTGGCGTCCTAGCTGAGCGGGTTGGCGGCGCGCATCCGGGCGACGAGCTCGGCCGGGGCCTTCTCCGGGGAGCCGGCGTCGTAAGGCGGCTGGGGGTCGTACTCGCACAGCAGCTGCACGGCCTGGGCGTACTCGTCCCCGGAGATCCGCCCGAGCAGGCCGAGCCCCATGTCGATGCCGGAGGACACCCCGGCGGCGGTGACGTACTTGCCGTCGAAGACCACCCGCTCGCCGGTCGGCTCGGCGCCGAAGGGGACCAGCCTGTCGAGGTAGAGCCAGTGGCTGGTGGCCCGCCGCCCGTCGAGCAGGCCGGCGGCGGCGAGGAGCAGCGAGCCGGTGCAGACGGAGGTGGTCCAGGTGGTCGTGGCGTCCACGGCCCGCAGCCAGTCGAGCACGGCGGGGTTCTTCATCTCCACCTCGGGGTGCGGCCCGCCGGGCACGATGACGATGTCCGGCCGGGTCACCTCGTCGAGCCCCTTGTCGGCGACGAGCCCCAGCACCCCGTTGTCCGTCCGGACCGGACCGGGGCGCTCCGCGACGAACACGGTCTCGGCGTCGGGGATGCGGCTGAGGGTCTCGTAGGGCCCGACGGCGTCGAGCGCGGTGAAGCGGTCATAGAGCAGTACGGCGATCTGCATGGCTCCTCCGGAGCGGTAAGCCGCCCCTGCTTGCGGGGGCGGAAGCATGTGTGTGTGCCGGGCGCCGGTACAACGCCCGCAACGTGCCCGGCGGCACGCCCGCCTTCTCCTTCTTGACGCGGTCCTCGCACCGCTCGGCCGCAAGCGGCCTCCCGTGCTTCGGCCCGCTGCGCCGGCCTCCGGCCGTCGGGTCCGGGGCGGGGCCGGTGCCCTTGGCTGGGGCCGGTGGCTTGTCTGCGGGCGGGTGGGCCGCTGCGCGGGGCTGGGTCCCCTACCCGCCCTTCACCCGTTCTCACCTCAAGCGCCGGCGAGGCTGGGGGTGCGGGTCACCCCACGGCGCCACCGCGCCCGCGCCTCAAACGCCGGCGAGGCTGGGAGGAGCCCGCCAGGCGGCCTCGGGCTCCGGCCGGCAGATTCCAGCCTCGCCGGCGTTTGAGGCGCGGGGGTCTGGGGGCGGAGCCCCCAGGGAACGGTGGAAGGGCGGGTAGGGGACCTCGCCCCGCGCAGCGGCCCACCCACCCGCAGACGAGCCACCGGCCCCCGCCCGGGCCCGTGGCGCCGCCCCGGGTCCGACGGCCGGAGGCCGGCGCAGCGGCGCGAAGCCGGGGAGGCGCCCCGGCGCCGAGCCGCGCGAGCGGCGCGTCAAGAAGGAGTGGCCCGGCGGCCGAAGCGGCGGCGGTATTCGGCCGGGGGCTGGCCCAGGGTTCTGACGAAGGCCCGGCGGAGGGCCTCCGGGGTGCCGTAGCCGCACGAGCGGGCGATCTGCGCGACCCCCTCACCGCCCTCCTCCAGCAGCCGCCGCGCGTGTTCCACCCGCACCCGCTCCACGTACCGCCCCGGCGTCACCCCCGTCTCCGCCTGGAAGGCCCGCGCGAAGTGCCGCGGCGACAGCGCCGCCCGGCCCGCCAGGGCCTCCACGCTCAGGTCACCGTCCGGGTGCTCCGCGATCCACTGCTGGACGTCCCGCAGCGGCTCCCGCCGGGCCGTCTGCGCCGCCAGCTGCGCGCTGAACTGCGCCTGGTTCCCGGGGCGGCGCAGGAACACCACCAGGTGCCGGGCGATCACCAGCGCCGCGTCCCGCCCCAGGTCCTCCTCCACCAGCGCCAGCGCGAGGTCGATCCCGGCGGTGACCCCGGCCGAGGTGGCGACCGGGCCGTCGCGGACGTAGATGGGGTCCGGTTCCACCGACACCCGCGGGTAGTCCCGGGCCATCCGTTCGCACACCGACCAGTGCGAAGTGGCCCGCCGCCCGTCCAGCAGCCCGGCCTCGGCCAGCAGCAGTCCCCCGGTGCAGACCGACACCAGCCGGCCCGCGCGACCCCCGTACGCGCGCAGCCAGTCGGTGAGCCTCGGTTCGAAGTCCGCCGTGTAGCGGCCGCCCGGCACCAGGAGGGTGGTCCCCGGGCCGGGGCGGGCGCCTTCCAGGTCGCCGTCCGGCACCAGGGTCAGCCCGCTGCTGGTGCGCACCGGCGCGCCCCCGGGGGAGACGGTACGGATCTCGTACCCCTCCTCCGCCGGGATGCGGCCGGCTCCGTCGAAGACCTCGACGGGGCCGGTGACGTCCAGGCTCTGCACCCCGTCGTAGAGGACGACGAGCACGTTTCGCGGTGACATGCCTCCATCCTGTGACCGCCGACGGATGGCCGCAATGACGGGTGTCCCACCTATTCGGACACGCGGAGGGCGAGGGTGCGATCCTTGGCCGGTCCCCCGCCGCGCCGTCCGGAGTGCCGTCCTGAACACCGTCCTCGCCGAGTCCCTCTCCGTCGTCCTGCTGCTCGCCGTGCTGGCCTTCGCCGTGCTGCGGCCGCGCGGGCTCCCCGAGGCGGCGGCCGCCGTGCCGGCCGCCGGGCTGCTCGTCGCCCTGGGGGTGGTGTCTCCGGCCGACTCCTGGGCGCAGACGCGCGAGTTGCTGCCGGTGGTGGGGTTCCTGGCCGTGATCCTGGCCCTCGCCCAGCTGTGCGCCGACGAGGGGCTGTTCCGGGCCGCCGGGGCGGCCGTGGCCCGGCGCGCGGCCGGGCGGGGGGCGGCGGGGCTGCTCGGCGGGGTGTTCCTGGTGGCCTCTGCGATCACCGCCGCGCTGAGCCTGGACGCCACGGTGGTGCTGCTGACGCCGGTGGTGCTGGCGACGTCGGCCCGGCTGGGCGCCCGGCCCCGCCCGCACGTGTTCGCCACGGCGCACCTGGCGAACTCGGCCTCGCTGCTGCTGCCGGTGTCCAACCTGACGAACCTGCTGGCCTTCGCCGCGAGCGGGCTCACCTTCACCCGGTTCGCGGCGCTGATGGCGGCGCCCTGGGCGGTCGCCGTCGCCGTGGAGTACGCGGTGTTCCGCCGCTTCTTCCGGGCGGACCTGGCCGCCCCGCCCGAGCACGTGCCCGGGGCGGCGGAGCCGGCGCCCGTGCCGCGGTTCGCCCTCGTCGTACTGGTGCTGACCCTGGCGGGCTTCGCCGTGGCCTCCTTCGCGGAGGCCAGTCCCGCCTGGGCCGCGCTGGCCGGCGCGGTGGTGCTGGGCGTACGGGCGCTGCGGCGCCGCGAGACCACCCCGCGGCGGCTGGCGGCCTCCACCGCGCCGGCGTTCTGCCTGTTCGTGCTGGCGCTGGGGGTGGTCGTACGGGCCGTGGTGGGCCACGGGCTCGGCGACGGGCTGGAGTGGCTGCTGCCCGACGGGGACGCGCTGCCCGCGCTGCTGGCGGTGGCCGGGGTGGCCGCCGTACTCGCCAACCTGATCAACAACCTGCCCGCGGTGCTCGCGCTGCTGCCGCTGGCCGCCCCCGGCGGGCCGGGGGTGGTGCTGGCCGTGCTGATCGGCGTGAACATCGGGCCGAACCTCACCTACGTCGGCTCCCTGGCCACCCTGCTGTGGCGGCGGCTCCTGCACGCGCACGGCGAGGACGTCCGGCTGGGCGACTTCACCCGGCTCGGGCTGCTGACCACGCCGGTGTCCCTCGCGGCGGCGGTGACGGCCCTGTGGGCGGGCCTGCGGCTGATCGGCGGGTAGGGCGGCGGCGCGCCGATAGGATCGGGGCATCATGACTGCAACCCTCGTCGCCAAGAACCTCACCGCCGCGCACGGTGAGCGCACGCTCTTCGCCGGTCTCGACCTCGTCGTCGCGCCCGGCGACGTCATCGGACTCGTCGGCGTCAACGGCGCCGGGAAGTCGACCCTGCTGCGCCTGCTCGCCGGGCTGGACACCCCCGAGACCGGGGAGCTGCGGCTCTCCCCGCCCGGGGCTGCCGTCGGCCACCTCCCACAGGAGCCGGAGCGCCGCGAGGGCGAGTCGGTGCGCGAGTTCCTGGCCCGCCGGACCGGCGTGGCCGCCGCGCAGGCGGCGCTGGACGAGGCCACGCAGGGGCTGGTGGACGGCACCCCGGGCGCCGACGACGCGTACGCGGACACCCTCGACCGCTGGCTGAACCTCGGCGGCGCCGACCTCGACGAACGCGCCCAGGAGGTCGCGGACGAGCTGGGTCTGGCGGTGGGCCTGGACCTGCCGATGTCGGCCCTGTCCGGCGGGCAGGCCGCCCGCGCCGGCCTGGCGTCGCTGCTCCTGTCCCGCTACGACGTGTTCCTCCTCGACGAGCCCACCAACGACCTGGACCTGGCGGGTCTGGAGCGGCTGGAGCGCTTCGTGACGGGGCTGCGCGCCGGCACGGTGGTCATCAGCCACGACCGCGAGTTCCTGACCCGGACCGTCACCAAGGTCCTCGAACTGGACCTGGCCCAGCAGCAGATCAACCTCTACGGCGGCGGCTACGAGTCGTACCTGGAGGAGCGCGCGCGGGCCCGCTCCCACGCCCGCGAGGAGTTCGAGGAGTACGCGGACAAGAAGGCCGCGCTCGAAGGCCGGGCGCAGATGCAGCGCAACTGGATGGACAAGGGCGTGCGCAACGCCCGCCGCAAGTCCACCGACAACGACAAGATCGGCAAGGCGCTGCGCGGCGAGTCCAGCGAGAAGCAGGCCGCGAAGGCCCGCCAGACGCAGCGGGCGATCGAGCGCCTGGAGGTCGTGGAGGAGCCCCGCAAGGAGTGGGAGCTGCGCATGGAGATCGCGGCGGCCCCGCGCTCCGGCTCGGTGGTCGCCACCCTGCGCGAGGCGGCGGTCAAGCGCGGCGACTTCTCCTTCGGCCCGGCCAGCCTCCAGATCGACTGGGCGGACCGGGTGGCGATCACCGGGGCGAACGGCGCGGGCAAGTCCACCCTGCTCGCGGTCCTGCTGGGCCGGCTGGCCCCGGACTCCGGCTCGGCCGTCCTCGGCTCGGGCGTACTGGTCGGGGAGGTCGACCAGGCGCGCGGCCTGTTCCTCGGGGAGGAGTCCCTGCTGGAGGCGTTCTGCGCGGCCGTCCCGGACACCGAGCCGGCGGAGGTGCGCACGCTGCTGGCCAAGTTCGGCCTGAAGGCGGCGCACGTGCTGCGCCCGGCGGCGACCCTGTCCCCCGGCGAGCGCACCCGGGCGGCCCTTGCGCTGCTCCAGGGGCGCGGGGTGAACCTGCTGGTGCTGGACGAGCCGACGAACCACCTGGACCTGCCGGCGATCGAGCAGCTGGAGTCGGCCCTGGAGGCCTACGAGGGCACGCTGCTGCTGGTCACGCACGACCGGCGGATGCTGGACGCGGTGCGCGTGACGCGGCGCCTGGAGGTCGCCGGCGGCAAGGTCACCGAGCTCTGACGGCTCCGGGCACCACGGGGGCTCCGGCCTGCGCGTTCCGCGCGGAGCCGGAGCCCGGCCCGGCCCGGCCCGGCGTCTAGAACTCGTCCGGGCCCTTGCCGTGGGTGCGGTGCTTGCGGGGCTCGGCCGGGTCCTGGTCCTGGGCTCCGGGTCGGTCGAGGCGGCTCGCCTCGTCCGTGTCCTCGCGCCGGACGGGCGCGAGTTCCGGCTCCGGCCCGGTTCCCGGTGCGGAGCGGTGCCGCTCGGCGCGTGGCTTGCGGTGCTGCCGTCCTGCGTCCCCGTGGTGGAGCGGGACGCCTCCGGCGCCGCCTTGCTCGTCCATGACGGATCCTCCTCGCCCCCGGGTTCGACGTCCCCCTCGCCAGGCTGCTGCCCGGACCGCCGTCCCGCAAACCGGCCTGCTCAGGCGGTCCGGCCGGCCGGGGGGCGCCGGTCGCGGGCCATCCTGCGGGCCACGAAGGCACGCGGCAGGTGCCGGACGGCGAGGGCGTACGCCTGGTAGTGGCGGCCCGTGACGCTGATGGGGCGGCGGCGGGCGAGGTCGCGCAGGGCCTTGGCCACCACGGCCTCGGGCTCCAGCCACACCGCGTCGCGCAGGGCGCTGACGTCCATGCCGGCGCGTTCCTGGAACTCGGTGCGGGTGAAGCCGGGCACGACCGCGAGCACGCGGACGCCGTAGGGCTCCATGTCGACCCGGAGGGATTCGCTGAAGGCGGTGATCCAGGCCTTCGCCGCCCCGTACGTGCCGGTGGGGAGCAGGCCGGCGACGGAGGAGACGTTGAGGACGGCGCCCCGGCGGCGTTCGCGCAGTCCCGGCAGGAGCGCGTGGGTGAGCCGGAGCGGGACCTTCACGAGGAGGTCGAGCATCCGCTCCTCGTCCTCCACCGGGTTGTACGGGTAGGGCGCGGGCAGGCCGAATCCGGCGTTGTTGACGAGGACGTCGACGGGCCGCGCGGTGTCGGCGAGCCGGTCGGCGACGGTGGCGAGGGCCGCGGGGTCGAGCAGGTCGGCGGGCAGCACCTCGCAGGTGCTGCCGTTCTCCCGGGCGAGTTCGGCGGCCAGGGCCTCCAGGCGGGCCTTGTCCCGGGCCACGAGGACCAGGTCGCAGCCCTTGGCCGCGAAGGCCCGTGCGAAGGCGGCGCCGAGGCCGGCGCTGGCCCCGGTGATCAGTACGGTGGTGGGCACGTGGACTCGCTCTCGGTCGTTCAGGCGGTTCAGGCGGTTCGGGTGGCGGGGGCGAAGGCGGCGGCCGTGGGCGAGGCGTAGGCCTGGGCGACGTCCACCAGGAACCTGGCCTCGTCCTCCAGGTCCCCGTCCTCGGCCGAGGCCCGCATCACGGCCGGGAGGTCCAGCCCGGGGCCCCGCGGCGGCTGTCCGGGCAGCCCGGCGAGCTTCGTCCGCCGGGCCTCCTTCAGTACGCAGGCCAGCGCGGCGGCGGTGCGCCGCTGCTCGGGGACGCCCGTACCGGCGACATGGCCGCGGGCGAGTTCCGGGACGCCCGGGGTGACGTACTCCCCCAGGATCAGGATCGCGTCGCGGGTCTCGATGACCTTGCGGTAGACGAGCAGGTTGCGCGGCACGGGCGGCCAGAGCAGTTCCAGCAGCCGCCCGGTGCGGGGTTCGGTGAGGACCACGTACGGGACCGCCTGGACCAGGTCCCGCCACAGCGGCCACAGCCGCCAGGCGGTGGCGGCGTCGGCGAGGGTGCGGCGCAGCGCGAAGACGGTGGGCACGAGGATCGCGGCGGCGCGCAGCAGGCCGTGCAGGTTCATCAGCAGCGGCAGGGCGGGCAGGGCCCAGGTGCTGCCGAAGAGGGCCTTGAGCAGGTAGGCGAACCAGAACGCCCAGGCCAGCGCCGTGCCCAGGCCGAACAGCCGCAGGCCCAGGGCGAGTGCGCGGCTTTCCGAGCGGCGGCCGTAGCGCCAGCAGACGAAGACGCAGACGGTGTTGGCGATCAGGTGGGCGGAGATGAGCACGAGCCAGTACGCGAGGGAGGGCACGGGCCCCCCGGCGGGCGGGATGGTGTGGGTGCCGTGCTCGGGGGCGGTGGAGTCCAGGGTGATGAGGACGGCGAACCAGAGCACCGTGCCCGCCCAGGAGGCGAGTTGGAGCCTGCGTCCGCGGGTGGCGGCGGCGACGAAGTAGAGCACGGCGCCGGCCGACAGGACACCGATGAGGTTGCGGACGAGGCCGACCGTGTGGGCGTACGAGGGCTCGCGGCTCATGGCGTACGTGACGACGGCGGGCAGGTTGAGGGTCATCGCGGCGGCCGCGGTGGCGACGGCCAGCCACAGTCCGCGTTGTTCCGGGGAGCGCAGGGCGGCGGGGGCGCGGATCAGGACGGCTATCCACAGGCAGACCACGCCGGGGACGGCGAGCCAGTCTCCGGCGGCGGCGAGTTCAGCTGCCATCGCGGTGGCCCCGTGCGCAGCCCATGGCGGACTCCAGCCGGGCCAGGGCTCCCCGGGGGGTCGCGCCGCGGCGGGGGTGGCCGGCGGTGGAGGTGCTGATGCGGATCATGCTCGCGAGCATCTCCGCCTCCTGCTCCTGGCGGGTGGTGTAGTCGGTGCGGCCGCGGACGACGGGGGCCCGGCCGTCGGTCTCCTCGCCCTCCAGGGAGTGGTGGCCGAAGAGGATGTGCCCGAGCTCGTGGAGCACGATGTGCTCCCGGTGCAGGGGGGTGGTGTGGGCCTCGTAGAACACGTAGTCCACGGTGTCGGTGCCGACCCACAGCCCGCAGACGCCGGTTTCGGCGGCTTCCGGGGGCAGCGGGTGGAGCCGGATGGGGCGGCCGCGCCGGTCTGCCATGTGTGCGCAGAGGCCCGCCAGGGAGAACGGGGTGGCCAGGTCCAGGTGACCGAGAATCGTCTCGCAGCGTTTGCGCAGGCTGAGGTCCCGGTAGGGCATGCGTTCCCTCTTCGGACCCTTTCTCGGGCAGCGTCGGTAGGCGTGGGGGGTGGGCATCGGCATGGCGTCCTGTGCCTTGGGCGGCCCCGGGGTGCGGACCCGGGGGAAAAGGGGAACGCCCGTCCGCGCGTGCGAACGGGCGTTCCACCATCCCTACCGATCTTCCCGGGGAGTTGGCAAGGAATTTCCCCTGGCGGGGTGGCTATTCGGCCACTCCTGCCGGAGGCCCTTCCGGGCCGCGGCCCGGGGTGCCGCTAACGGCGGCCCCGGCCCTCCTCGGGGCCGGTCAGGCCGGCCCGGCGCAGGGCGTCGGCCATGGCGCTGTTGGCGGGAGCCGGGGCGCCGGAGCGCTGCCCTCCGCCGCCCTGGCCGCCCGCGCCCTGACGCCGACCGTCGCCGCCGCGCCGGCCTTGGCCCTGCCCCTGCCCCTGGCCCTGGCCCTGGCCTTGGCCCTGGCCCTGGCCGCCGCGCTGCTGCGGGGGCCGCCCGCCGCCGCCCCGGCGGTCGCCCTGCCGCTCGTCCCGCTGCCGGGGGGCGCCGGCGCCGCGCTCGGCGCCCGCCTCGTCCTCCAGGCGCAGGGTGAGGGAGATCCGCTTGCGCGGGATGTCCACGTCCATGACCTTGACCCGGACGATGTCGCCCGGCTTCACCACGTCGCGGGGGTCCTTGACGAAGGTCTTCGACAGGGCCGACACGTGCGCGAGTCCGTCCTGGTGGACGCCGATGTCGATGAAGGCGCCGAAGGCGGCGACGTTGGTGACCACGCCTTCCAGGATCATGCCGGGCGCCAGGTCGCCGATCTTCTCGACGCCTTCCTTGAAGGTGGCCGTCTTGAAGGCGGGGCGCGGGTCGCGGCCCGGCTTCTCCAGCTCGCGCAGGATGTCGGTGACGGTGGGCAGGCCGAAGGCCTCGGTGACGAACTGGTCGGGCCGCAGCGAGGAGAGCACGGAGGTGTTGCCGATCAGCGCGGCCACCTCGGTGCCCGCCGCCTTGCCCATGGCCCGGACCACGGGATAGGCCTCGGGGTGCACGCTGGAGAAGTCCAGCGGGTCGTCCCCGCCGCGGATCCGCAGGAAGCCCGCGCACTGCTCGTACGCCTTGGGGCCCAGGCGGGCCACGTCCTTGAGGCCCTTGCGGCTGCGGAAGGGGCCGTTGGCGTCGCGGTGGGCGACGATGTTCTCGGCGAGGGTGCCGCTGATGCCCGACACCCGGGAGAGCAGCGGGGCGGAAGCGGTGTTGACGTCCACGCCGACGCCGTTCACACAGTCCTCGACGACCGCGTCGAGCGAGCGGGACAGCTTCACCTCGGACAGGTCGTGCTGGTACTGGCCGACGCCGATGGACTTCGGGTCGATCTTCACCAGTTCGGCGAGGGGGTCCTGGAGGCGGCGGGCGATGGAGACCGCGCCGCGCAGGGACACGTCCATGTCCGGGAGTTCCTGCGAGGCGAAGGCCGAGGCGGAGTACACGGAGGCGCCGGCCTCCGAGACCATCACCTTGGTGAGCTTCAGCTCGGGGTGGCGGGCGATGAGGTCCCCGGCGAGCTTGTCGGTCTCGCGGGAGGCGGTGCCGTTGCCGATGGCGACCAGCTCGACGGAGTGCTGCCCGGCGAGACGGGCCAGCTTGGCGATGGACTCGTCCCACTTGTTGGCCGGGACGTGCGGGTGGATCACGTCGGTGGCGACGACCTTGCCGGTCGCGTCGACGACGGCCACCTTGACGCCGGTGCGGAAGCCCGGGTCCAGGCCGAGCGTGGCACGGGTGCCGGCGGGGGCGGCGAGCAGCAGGTCGCGCAGGTTGGCGGCGAAGACCCGTACGGCCTCGTCCTCGGCGGCGGCGCGCAGCCGGCTCCGCAGGTCGATGCCGAGGTGGACCTGGACCTTGGTGCGCCAGGCCCAGCGGACGGTGTCGGCGAGCCACTTGTCGCCGGGGCGGCCGCGGTCGGCGATGCCGAAGCGGCGGGCGATGACGCCCTCGTACGTGGAGGGGCCGGGGGTGTCCGAAGGCTCCTCGGGCTCCAGGTCCAGGGAGAGGACCTCCTCCTTCTCGCCGCGCAGCATGGCGAGGACGCGGTGCGAGGGGAGGGCCGTGAAGGGCTCGGCGAAGTCGAAGTAGTCGGAGAACTTGGCGCCCGCCTCCTCCTTGCCCTCGCGGACCTTCGCGGCGAGCCGGCCGCGGCCCCACATGCGCTCGCGGAGGTCGCCGATCAGGTCGGCGTCCTCGGCGAACTTCTCGGTGAGGATGGCGCGGGCGCCCTCCAGGGCCCCGGCCGGGTCGGCGACGCCCTTGCCGGCGTCGACGAACGCGGCCGCGGCGGCCGCGGGTTCGACGGAGGGGTCGGCGAGCAGGCCTTCGGCGAGGGGCTCCAGGCCGGCCTCGCGGGCGATCTGGGCCTTGGTGCGGCGCTTGGGCTTGAAGGGGAGGTAGATGTCCTCCAGCCGGGCCTTGGTGTCGGCCGCGGCGATCCGGGCCTCCAGCTCCGCGTCGAGCTTGCCCTGCTCGCGTACGGAGTCGAGGATCGCGGAGCGGCGGTCCTCCAGCTCGCGCAGGTACCGCAGCCGCTCCTCCAGGGTGCGCAGCTGGGCGTCGTCGAGCATCTCGGTCGCTTCCTTGCGGTAGCGCGCGATGAACGGCACGGTGGAGCCGCCGTCGAGCAGCTCGACGGCGGCCTTGACCTGCCGTTCCCGTACGCCGAGCTCCTCGGCGATCCTGCCTTCGATGGACATGGTCACTGTGCGGTCCCGCCTGCCTTCGTGCGTTTGCGTGGAAGGCTGTCAATTGTGGCAGGTGCCGCCGGTGGACCGCGGGAGCCCCTGGGCCCTTTCCGACGAGGTCGCGCCGCGGGATGGCCGGCCGCCCGGTATGCGGGGTGCCGGCGCGGCCGTCAGTTGATGGACTCCCCGTCGTAGCGGCCGTCCACGCAGATCCACAGGCCGGAGACGGAGTCGTACTCCACCGTTCCGCCGTGGGCCACGCACGTCGGCCCGTCGACAGCGGGTACGGCGGCCTGCGCGGCGGGGGCCGCGACCCCGAGCGCGGCCAGGACCAGGGCGGCGACGAAGCCGGGAAGCCGGGTACGCAGACGTGGCCGTGTCGCCGCCCGGGGACACCATCGTCTTCGATCCCGACAACCCCCTCTACAACAAACCGGTCATCGAGCGGTACGGCCTCTCCAAGGTGCGCGGCTCCATGGACCAGACCCCCTACCAAGGACTCCTGGACAAGGCCCGTTCCGCCGACGAGGGGTCGGGCCCTTAGCGGCACGGCGCAAGAGCGCCGATCGGGCCACTCTGCGTCCTGCGCTCCTCCGGCGTCCCGGCAGCGCCGGAGCGGCCGGAAATCGCCCTGCCGCGGTGCGCGGACCGCCCGTCCCACGGGAGCGGGCGGCGTACGCGTGTCCGAATATCGCCGCTCATCTGACGCATGGTCAACACGCACTCCCACCCGGCCGAACCGGGGATCCGCTTCACCCCGCGCCCCGTCCGGGGGCGAATCCGCAGGTCAGCCATACCCTCCCGGCCCGCGCCCCACCACCGGATCATGACGGCCGAATGGCGATCGTGTGACAGCAGGAGCCATGGACATGACCTGAGGCGCCACGGGTGAATACGGTCGAACGACGAGACCTTGACCGATCTGTCTCCCCTACCCCTTGGAGCTCTTCGTGCACCGCAAAGTCATCGCCCCGAGCGTCCTGGCCGCCTCCCTCCTGCTGGTGATCCCGGCGTCGGCGGCCAGCGCGGGTCCCGGCGCCCCTGGTATCGGCGACACCTACTACCCGGCCAGCGGGAACGGCGGCTATGACGTCTCCCACTACGACCTGCGCCTCCAGTACCAGCCGAAGACGGACCTGCTGGAGGGCACGGCCACCCTGCTGGCCACCGCCAAGCAGGACCTGTCCCGCTTCAACCTCGACTTCGGCCTCAAGGTCAGCGAGGTCCGGGTCAACGGGGCCAAGGCGAAGTTCGCGACCTCGGGCGCGCACGAGCTCGAAGTGACCCCGGCCCAGCCGCTCCAGAAGGACCGTCAGGCCACGGTCGTCGTCAAGTACGCGGGCAAGCCCTCCGAGTTCAAGGTCGACGGCTGGTCGGCCTGGCAGCGCACCCCGGACGGCGGCGTGGCGGCGCAGGAGCCGGACGCGGCGGCCTGGTGGTTCCCCAGCAACGACCACCCCCTCGACAAGGCCACCTTCGACGTGTCCGTCAACGTCCCGGACGGCACCCAGGCCATCAGCAACGGCGTACTCCAGTCGCAGAGTTCGAAGCTCGGCTGGACCCGCTACAACTGGCGCTCCAACAAGCCGCAGGCCACCTACCTGGCGACCCTCGCGGTCGGCAAGTTCGACATCACCACCGACAAGACGGCGGGCGGCCTGCCGATCCTGAACGCGTACAGCAAGGACCTCGGCGACAACGCCGGCGCGGCGCGCGCGAGCGTCGAGCGGACCGGTGAGGTCGCGGAGTGGCTGGAGGGGGTCTTCGGCCCGTACCCCTTCAACGCGCTCGGCGGCTACGTCCCGAACGTGCCCAGCGGCTTCGCGCTGGAGACGCAGACCCGCCCGTTCTACAGCCCGCGCCAGTTCGCGAACGGCGCCAACGTCTCCGTCGTCGTCCACGAACTGGCCCACCAGTGGTACGGGGACAGCGTGTCCGTCGACAACTGGAAGGACATCTGGGTCAACGAGGGCTTCGCCCGCTACAGCCAGTGGCTCTGGTCGGAGAAGGAGGGCGAGGGCACCGCCCAGGAGCTCGCCGACTGGGCGTACTCCTCCCGCCCGGCCGAGGACCCGTTCTGGCAGGTCAAGCCCGGCGACCCGGGCCCGGACAACCAGTTCCACGGCGCCGTGTACGACCGCGGCGCGATCGCGATCCAGGCGCTGCGCAACGAGATCGGCGACGAGAAGTTCTTCAAGATCCTCAAGGGCTGGCCGACCGAGCGGGCCTACGGCAACGCCAAGGTCGGCGACTTCGTCCGGTACGCCGAGAAGATCTCGAACAAGCCCCTCGCCCAGCTCTTCGAGACCTGGCTCTACACCCCGGGCAAGCCCGCCTTCGCCCCGCCGGCCGCCAAGTCCGGCGCCCGCACCCTCCAGTCCCCGGCCAAGCCGGCCGCGGAGCCCAAGTCCTGGAAGAAGATCGCGGCGACGAACACGGTCCACGACCACTGACCCACTGACCCACTGGTTCACAGCGGTACGCGGACCCGGGGGGGGGGGGGGGGGGGGGGGGGGGGGCGGAGGGCTCCGGCGCGCGGCGACGGCGGGTTGGCGGAGCGACCCGCGGGCCCGGGCCCGATCGCTACCTAGGTGTT
>NZ_JBWKEZ010000030.1:0-19840 GCF_056434525.1 Streptomyces sp. NPDC044002 | reverse complement strand
TCCCCCCCCCCCCCCCCCCCCCCCCCCCCCCCCCCCCCCCCCCCCCCCCCCCCCCCCCCCCCGCCACCGCGCCCGCGCCGCCCGGGCCCTGGGCAGGTAGCGCAGCCGCTCCGGCAGCACCGGTACGAGGAGCCGTACGGCCGTACTGAACCGCCGGAGCCGGCGCTCCTGCGCGGGGGTCCACTCCAGGCCGATGGCGGCCCGCGCGTCGGGCGGCATGTACCCGACGGTGACGAAGGCCCGGAAGCGCAGGTAGCCGGCGCGCAGGGCCGGCCAGGTGACCCTCAGCAGCAGCCGCAGCACCCGGGAGCCCACCTCGGGGCGGGGCAGGTCCGCATCGGTCGCGACCAGCTCGCGGGCCACCTTCGTGGGCTCGATCTCCTCGGCCAGCATCCGCCGGTAGTAGGGCCAGAACTCCTCGACGGTCTGCGGCATGTCCCGGTCGCGCAGCCCCAGGATCCGCCCCACCCGCAGCCACTCCGCGTACAGCTGCCGTTCGTGGGCGGGGGTGATGGGCCGGAACAGGTAGCGCCCGGCGTACAGGGCGACGGGGAAGCCGGTGGCGTGCACCCAGGCGTAGCAGGCGGGGTCGAGGGAGTGGTAGCGCCGGCCCCGGGTGTCCGTGCCCTGGATCTCCTTGTGCAGGCGGCGCACCCGGCGCCCCTCCGCGACGGCCTCCTCCCCGCCGTAGACCCACAGCATCACGGAGCGCAGCGAGCGCTCGCCCCGGCCCCAGGGGTCGGTGCGGAAGACGGAGTACTGGTCGACGCCGGCCCCGACGGCCGGGTGGGCCACCTGCATGGTGAAGGCGGCGGGCAGGGTCAGCAGGGAGCGGACGTCCCCGGCGGTGGACCACAGCACCCCGCCGGGCGGCGGCGGCTCGGGGTCAAGGCGCCTGCCGGGCCTGGTGGTGGGCGCTATGCGGTCCGTGTCGTCCATGTGACCAATTATGCGAGCGCGAGAAGTCCTCGGTCCGGACAGAAAGTCTTGTCACAGGTGTTACCCAGAGGTAACCGCGGCTGCTTGGATTGCGGCGTCGATCTTCCCCGCAGGAATCACCGGACTGACGGAGACCCCCATGCCGCAGATCTCGCCCCGCCGCGCCCGTGCCGCCGCCACGGCCGTGGCCGCGACCGCCGCCGCAGCCCTGACCCTCACCGCCGCGCCCGCCGCCACGGCCGCCGAGGATGCAGCCGCCCCGCGGCTGAGCGTCCTGACCTACAACGTGTTCCTGATGAGCAAGAACCTGTACCCGAACTGGGGCCAGGACCACCGCGCCGCCGAGATCCCCCGGGCCTCCTTCTTCCAGGGCCACGACGTGGTGGTGCTCCAGGAGGCCTTCGACAACGGCGCCTCCGACGCCCTCCAGGCCAACACCGCCGCGCAGTACCCGTACCAGACCCCGGTGGTGGGCCGCAGCAAGAGCGGCTGGGACGCCACGGGCGGCTCCTACTCCACCACCACCCCCGAGGACGGCGGCGTCACGATCCTCAGCAAGTGGCCGATCCTGCGCAAGGAGCAGGTGGTCTACAAGGACGCCTGCGGCGCCGACTGGTGGTCCAACAAGGGCTTCGCCTACGTCGTCCTGAACGTCAACGGCACCAAGGTCCACGTCGTCGGCACCCACGCCCAGTCCACCGACCCGGGCTGCGGCGCGGGCGAGGCGGCACAGATGCGCAGCCGCCAGTTCAAGAACATAGACGCGTTCCTCGACGCCAAGAACATCCCGGCGAACGAGCAGGTCATCGTGGCGGGCGACATGAACGTCGACTCCCGCACCCCGGAGTACGCCTCGATGCTCGCGGACGCGGACCTCGCCGGCGCCGACACCCGCACGGGCCACCCGTACTCCTTCGACACGGCGCTGAACTCGATCGCCAACTACCGCTACCCGACGGACCCCCGCGAGGACCTCGACTACGTCCTGTACCGCAAGGGCAACGCCCGCCCGGCGGGCTGGGAGAACAACGTGGTCAAGGAGGAGTCGACCCCCTGGACGGTCTCCAGCTGGGGCAAGTCCTACACCTACTCGAACCTCTCGGACCACTACCCGGTCATCGGCCGCTAGCCGCCCGAGCCCGCACACCACGCCCCCCTCCCGCCCACGGGCGGGAGGGGGGCGTTCTCGCCGTATCGGATCCCCGGGTCAGACAGCCGCTCCGGTTCGCTGGACGAAGCGCCGCAAACCCGGCATCTCCGGGTTCATAACCAGCAACTCCGACGCGATGGCGCGGACCTTCGGCCGGGTCGCTTCCTCCGGGGCGTACGACGCAAGCGCCCGGAGCGCGTGGAACGCCTTCTGCGGCTCGTCGAGCCCCTGCCACACGCGGGCGACGTCCATGCACATCCGACCGCGTCTCTCGGCGTTCGGCAGGCGGCGCGGGTCGATCTTCTCCGCGTAGGTCAGGGCCTGGTCGTCCTCACCCAGCGCATGGTGGACGGAGATCCGAAAGACCCTCGTCTGGTCCTCACCGAACACGCCGGGGATGTAAAGCCGCTGCGCGGCCGTCTCCCGACGCTTCGCGGTCTCCTCCGCCTGCCCGATCAGTTCCATGGCCTGGGAACGCCAACCCGCCTGCGCCGCGCTGTACGAGGCCGTCAGCATCAACGTGCCGCGCATCGCGAGCTCCTCGGGGTGACCGCCGAGCCGGTCCGCCGCCTGCCTGAGGTGGTCGATGGCCGCCTGGTACTCCCCGCCGCGCCGCAGCGTGACACCCATGGAGTGCGCGGCCTCGCCCATCACCACCGCATTGCCGGTCAACTCGGCTTGCGCCCGTGCCCTTTCGGCCGCAATGCCGGCGAAGGGCCCCTGATAATTCTTGATCGCGAGCTGCGCGAGCAGGACGTACGCGCGGGCCGCGATGTCATGGGCCTGCGAAGCGAGGGAGCCGGAGATCAAGGAGGGCAGGGTCCGGCTCAACCGGCCGTACTGCGCTTCCTGGAAAACACCCCGGGCCTGGATGAGGGCCGAGGCCAGAGCTTCACGCGATGCAGGACGGGCCTCGGGGAGCCGGAACAGCGACCTCTCCACCAGCTCCTTCGGGTCGGACGCGGCGGAGGCAGTACCAGGCAGAGCGGCGGCGATGCCGACTCCCAGACCGAGCGTGAGCACTTTGCGGCGGTGCACGTCATCCCCTTCGAGCCCGACGTCAGCAGCTGTCAGACCCAGGACACCACACAACGAGCCAAGGGTGTCCTCATCCGGCTGGATCTTTCCCGTTTCGACCCGCGACAGCCACGAGCCGGAGTATCCGACCGCGTTGCCCACTTCCCCTTGCGACAGGCGCTTGGCGTTCCGAGCCTGGCGCAGCACATCCCCCGGCGAATCGCCCATGCACAGAGTGTGCCGATCCGTGCACAGGTTTTGCAGACCCTCCGCCAGACATAGTCCGAACGAGTCAGGGCCCCTTTACTGAGGACCACGCCACCCCCTCCGGACCGAAGAGCACCATGACCGAATGCCGGCCCCCGGCCGCCAGCTCGCCGGCTCAAGATCTCACCGGCGGTGACGAATGAGGGACCAGTACGAGTACGTCCCCCACCGGCTGCTTCGACAGTGCGTCCGCGACATCGCCTCGGGCACAGAGGGCGAGCTGATGGCGGTGATCAACGAGAACGTCTCCGACACCGGAATCGAACGCTGGATGGAGCTGGCCTACATCCGGGGCGCCTCCGGCCGGGAGTTCACCACCGCCGTCGAAAACGTCCAGTCGGCATGACCGGCCGCCCTTCGGACTGCCACTGCTCTCCCGTCGACCGCGCATCTGCCATCCACCGACACCTGAAGGAGGCACCACCACATGACCGCCACCCAAGCGACCGCCGAGGACGCCCGCACCCTGATCACCCTGGCGGAGTTCGCCAGTGTCGCCGCGACCGTGGCCGGCAACAACCCGGGCATGAGCCAGGCCGACGCCGACCGAATCACCCTGGAGGGACTCAAGTTCGTCGCCACCGCCGCACGGTTCCCTGGCGGCATGCGCCCGTCCCGCACGGTCGACGAGGGCTGGCACGCCCTCATCCTCCACACCACCGTCTACGCCAGTCTCTGCGCCCGCCTCGGCCGGTTCGTGCACCACCTGCCCGAGCTTCGCGATCCGAGCCGGTACCACCCGGGGGCCCTCGACCACACCCTCGACCGCATCCGCGACGCCGGATTCGAGCCGGACATGGAGCTGTGGAGGAGCCCGCTGGAAGGGATCCCAGTGGCCGCGACCTGCCAGCACGACAATCAGTGCGCTGACGGGAACTGCTCCGCCCGCTTGCCGTGGAGGCGGAACGACCGAGAAGGCCGACCTCACCGCCTGACGCTCGGCAGAACAAAAGGGATATGCCGGCCTGCTGTGCACCTGCGATCAGCCCAGGACGGCGGTCGGACGCTGAGCCGGGAGGAGCGCGTAGCGATCTGGCGCGCCTGCCGGGTCCCTAGGCCGACCTGTTCATCCTCTGGTGCGGGCATCAGCCCAAGGCGGTCGCCGGACGCTGAGAAGAGAGAAGCGCGTAGCGATCTGCTGCGGGTAGTCGCGCCCTTGGCCCCGAGGCGTGGACATGGGGCTCGGATGCCCGGCGGGCCGGCCCCCGACCCGTCGCCTCGTCGATGAGGGCGCCGAGGTCCCTCTCCTGCCCGGTGACCGTTCCTTTGGGGGTCTCCCGGCAGTCTTTCGGCTTTCCGGGGCGGGTCGGCCTGTCAAGGGTCGCCGAAGGCGATCACGAAGTGACGCGACCGAAGGGAGCGCCCTTGACAGGCCGGCACGACACGGAAGGACGATGGGACTGACGGGAAACCCCCAACCAGCCCTGATCCGGGGCGAGGGGATCCCGTCCCCCGGCCACCCACCCGCACCCGGGGGCGGGTGGGCAACCACCGCCCGGCCCCACCCCCTCGAGGGGGAGATAGCGGGCCCGGGCCGCTGCCACCGCGCCCCCGGACCCCCCGCAAGAGGGTCGGGGCCCGTCACCCCTCCCCGTACAGGCCCTCGATCAGTGCCCCGTACTTCTCCCGGACCACCCTGCGGCGGAGTTTGAGCGACGGGGTGAGTTCCCCGGTTGCCGGGCCCCATTCCTCCGCGAGGAGGCGGTAGCGCTTGATCTGCTCGGTGCGGTTGAGGCGGGTGTTCGCGGCGGCGACCGCGCGGGCCGTTTCCTCCAGGACGGCCGGGTGTTCGGCGAGCGCCGCGAGGGAGGTGGTCTCGACGCCGCGGGCGGCGGCCCAGGCGGGGGCCAGTTCGGGGTCCAGGACGAGCAGGGCGACGAGGTAGGAGCGGCCGTCGCCGTGGACCAGGGCCTGGCCGATGAGCGGGTGTTCCTTGACGGTGTTCTCCACCAGCGCCGGGGAGACGTTCTTCCCGTTCGAGGTGATGATCAGCTCCTTCTTGCGGTCCGTCAGCCACAGGAAGCCGTCCTCGTCGAGCCGTCCTACGTCCCCGGTCGGGAACCAGCCCTCGGCGTCGGCCGCGCTCTCCACCGACCCGTCGGGGCGCAGGTAGCCGCCGAAGACGGTCGCCCCGCGGGTGAGGATCTCCCCGTCGGCGGCGACCTTCAGCTCCAGCCCCTCGATGGGCCGGCCCACCGAGCCGAGCCGGAAGCCGTCGGGGGTGTTGCTGTTGAGGGTGCACACGCCGGAGGTCTCCGTCAGCCCCCAGGCGTCCATGACGGTGATCCCCCAGCCGGCCCAGAAGCGCACCACGTCGATCGGCATCGGCGCGGTGGCGCTGGCCGTCCAGACGAGCCGGTCCAGCCCCGCCAGCCGCAGCAGCGGGTCCAGGACCCGTTCCTTCGCCCCGGCGTACGAGGCTTCGAGCGCGGCCGGCACCTCTTCGCCGCGTTCCTGGTGGCCGGCCCGGGCCCGGGCCAGGTCCCCGGCGTCGTCGATGGCGCGCCGCTGCTCCTCGGGCAGGCCCGCCAGGACGGCGCGTACGCCCGCGGCGAGTTTCTCCCACACCCTGGGCACCCCGAAGAACTGCACGGGGCGCAGCTCGCGGACGGCGGCGGCCACGGCGGTGGGGTCGGCGACGAGGCGGACGTGGGCGGCGCGCAGCAGGGGCAGGTAGATGCCGAGGATGCGTTCGGCGATGTGCGCGAACGGCAGGTAGCAGACGTGCTCGGCGTGTTCGGGGAGGTGGACGCCCCGGTCGAGGCGGACGGACTGGAGCAGGATGTTGCGGTGGGTCAGGCGGACGCCCTTGGGGTCGCCGGTGGTGCCGGAGGTGTAGACGACGGTGAGGGGGTCCTCGGGGCGGGTCTCCTGCCAGGCCTTCTCGAAGCCGTCGGCACGGTGCAGGCGGGCCCCGTTCTCGTACACGGAGCCGTAGGCGGTGTGCGGGCCGGCTTCGGCGGCCTCGGCTATGACGAGGCGTTCCAGCGGGGTCCCGGGGTCGTCCAGCAGGGGCGCCCACCGGTCGCGTTCGCCGGCGCCTTCGAGGACGGCGAGGCGGGCCCGGCTGTGGCGGGCGATGTGGGCGATCTGCTCGGGCGCGGAGGTCCCGTAGACGGTGACGGGGACGGCGCCGAGGTGGACGAGGGCCTGGTCGGTGAGCCAGTGCTCGGGGCGGTTGCCCATCATCAGCAGGACGTGTTCGCCGCGTTCGACGCCGAGGGCCGCGTAGCCGGCGGCGAGGACGGCGACGGAGCGGCGGACCTCGCCCCAGCTCAGGGTCTTCCAGCCGTCGCCCTCGCGCCAGGAGAGGGCGGGCAGGTCGGGGTGTTCGGCGGCGTTGCGGGCCAGCAGGGCGGGGAGGGTGAGTTCTTCGGGTCGTCCGGGCAGTCGCAGGTTCGTGGTCATGGGCAGCTCCTGGCCGTTTCACATCGTTGGTGCGACAGCAATACTGTTGAACCCAAGCCGTGGATCACAGACCTCAGAGAGCGAGGAGCGGACGATGGCCGACCAGGCGACCGAGCCGATGCTCACCGTGGACGAACTGGCGTCCAAGGCCGGTGTCACCGTCCGCACCGTACGGTTCTACAGCACGCGCGGCCTTTTGCCCCCTCCCGTGATCGGACCTCGTCGCGTGGGGCACTACGGCCCCGAGCACCTGTCGCGGCTCGCGCTGATCGAGGAGCTCCAGCACCAGGGCATGACCCTGTCGGCGATCCAGCGCTATCTGGACGCCCTGCCGGACGACCTGAGCGCGCACGACCTGGCGATCCACCGGGCGCTGGTGGCGACTTGGGCTCCGGACGCGGCGCAGGAGGTGTCGCGGGCGGAGCTGGAGAGGCGGGCGGGGCGGCCCCTGTCGGACGGGGACCTGCGCCGGCTGGCGGCGATGAACGTGGTGTCGGAGTCCGGGGAGGGCTTCCGGGTGGACGTGGGCCTGCTGCGGCTGGGGGTCGCGCTGCTCGACGTACCGATCGCCCACGAGACGCTGCTGGTGGCGCGGGGGATCCTGCTGGAGCACGCGCGGACGGCGGCGCACCAGTTGACGGCGCTGTTCCGGGACGAGGTGTGGGGGCCGTTCACCGAGGACGAGGACGACCCGGAGCGGGTGGAGTCGATGAAGGCGCTGTCGGCGCACATGCAGCCGATGGTGGTGCAGGCGCTGGTGACGGCCTTCCAGCGGTCCTTGAAGGAGGAATTGCGGGAGGCGTTCTCCGCGGAGGGCGGGTAGGTTCGGCGGCATGGCGATCATCCACCACACCACACTGTCCCCTACCAAGCTCGAACTCCTCGCGGAATGGCTCCCCTTGAAGCCCTGGTACCAGGGCGCGGAGAAGACCGCCCCGCTCGTCAAGGCGGGCGGTTTCCGGCTCGACGACCCCGAGGGCGAGGTGGGCATCGAGTTCATGGTGGTCACCGACGGCTCCGGGCCGGAGCCCGTCGCCTACCTGGCGCCGCTGACCTACCGGGGCGCGCCGCTGGAGGGTGCGGAGGCGGGCCTGGTCGGCACGCTGGAGCACGGGGTGCTGGGCAGGCGCTGGGTGTACGACGGCGCCCACGACCTGGTCCTGGTCGAGCAGTTGCTGGCGCTGCTGGCGGGCGGGGCGGTGGCCCAGGCGCAGAGCGAGACGGACACCCCGGACCCGACGGTGGAGGTGCGTTCCGAGGGGCGCGGCGTGCCCGCGGGTCTGACCGGCCCGGGGAAGGTGGCGGACACTGCCGCCGGTACGGAGATCACGACGGGCCCGGCGGGCCAGGACGCCCCGGTCCTGACGCTGACCCTGAACCGGGTGCTGCGCCCCGGTGGCGCCTCCGGGGAGGGCATGCTCGGGCAGGTGCTGGCCGGCTGGTCCGCCCCGGACGGCGCCGCGGAGCGCGGGGTGTTCGCGTACCTGCGGGCCTGAGGGTCCGGCAGGTCCCGGGCCCGGACCGCCCGCACACGCGAGCGGGCGGGCCCGGGGCCACGGGCCGTACTAGTCGGCGTACGTCTCGCCGCGCTCGGCCTTCGCCACCAGGGAGGCCGGCGGGGTGAAGCGCTCGCCGTAGGTGGCGGCCAGTTCGCGGGCGCGGGCTACGAAGCCGGGCAGGCCGCCCTCGTAGCCGTTGATGTACTGGATCACGCCGCCGGTCCAGGCGGGGAAGCCGATGCCCATGATGGAGCCGATGTTGGCGTCGGCGATGGAGGTGAGGACGCCCTCGTCGAGGCAGCGGACGGTGTCCAGGGCCTCGGAGAAGAGCATCCGCTCCTTCATGTCCTGGAACGGGATCTGCGCGTCCGGCTTGGCGAAGTGTTCGCGCAGGCCGGGCCAGATGCGGCTGCGCCTGCCGCTCTCGTCGTACTCGTAGAAGCCGCCGCCCCCGCTGCGGCCGGGGCGGCCGAACTCGTCGACCATCCGGTCGATGACCCGGTCGGCCGGGTGCTCGGTCCACTCGCGGCCCTCGGCCTCGAAGGCCTTGCGGGTCTCGTTGCGGATCTTGCGCGGGAGGGTGAGGGTCAGCTCGTCCATCAGCGAGAGGACCTTGGCCGGGTAGCCGGCCTGGGCGGCGGCCTGTTCGACGGAGGCGGGCTCGATGCCCTCGCCGACCATGGCCACGCCCTCGTTGATGAACTGGCCGATGACGCGCGAGGTGAAGAAGCCGCGCGAGTCGTTGACGACGATCGGGGTCTTGTTGATCTGGCGGACCAGGTCGAAGGCGCGGGCGACGGCCTCGTCGCCGGTGCGGTCGCCCTTGATGATCTCCACGAGCGGCATCTTGTCGACGGGCGAGAAGAAGTGCAGGCCGATGAAGTCGGCGGGGCGCGAAACGCCTTCGGCGAGCCCGGTGATGGGGAGGGTGGAGGTGTTGGAGCAGAGCAGCGCGTCGGGGGCGACGACGTCCTGGATCTCCTGGAACACCTTGTGCTTGAGGGCGGTGTCCTCGAAGACGGCCTCGATGACGGCGTCGCAGCCGGCCAGGTCGGCGGCGTCGGCGGTCGGGGTGATGCGGGCGAGCAGCTCGGCGCGCTTGGCCTCGGTGGTGCGGCCCTTGGCGAGGGCCTTGTCGAGGAGCTTCTCGGAGTAGGCCTTGCCCTTGGCGGCGGCCTCGGCGGTGACGTCCTTGAGGACGACTTCGATGCCCGCGCGGGCGCAGGAGTAGGCGATGCCCGCGCCCATCATTCCGGCGCCGAGGACGGCGACCTTGCGGACCTTGCGGGGCTCGGTCCCCTGGGGGCGGCTGCGGCCGGCGTTGACGGCCTGGAGGTCGAAGAAGAACGCCTGGATCATGTTCTTCGCGGTCTGGCCGGTGACCAGCTCGGTGAAGTACCGGGCCTCGATGGTCAGGGCGGTCTCGAAGTCGACCTGGGAGCCCTCGACGGCGCAGGCCAGGATGTTGCGCGGGGCCGGGTAGGGGGCGCCGTTCAGCTGCTTCTTGAGGTTGGCGGGGAAGGCCGGCAGGTTGGCGGCGAAGCGCGGGTTGGACGGCGTACCGCCGGGGATCTTGTAGCCGGGGACGTCCCAGGGCTGCTTCGACTCGGGGTTGGCGTCGATGAAGGCGCGGGCCTTGGCCAGCATCTCCTCGGGGGTGGCGGCGAGTTCGTGGACCAGGCCGCTCGCGAGGGCGCGCTGGGGGTTGTACTGGGTGCCCTGGAGCAGGACCTTGAGCAGCGCGTCGGCGATGCCCATGAGGCGGACGGTGCGGGTGACGCCGCCGCCGGCGGGGAGCAGGCCGAGGGTGACCTCGGGCAGGCCGATCTTGGAGCCGGGGGCGTCGAGGGCGACGCGGTGGTGGGAGGCGAGGCAGATCTCGTAACCGCCGCCGAGGGCGGTGCCGTTGATGGCGGCGACGACGGGCTTGCCGAGGGTCTCGATGCGGCGCAGGGACCGCTTGATCTCGGTGCCGGTGTCGAAGGCGAGCCGTGCGTCCTCGGGGCGGAGCCGGATCATGTCCTTGAGGTCGCCGCCGGCGAAGAAGGTCTTCTTCGCGGAGGTGTAGATGATGCCGCGGATGGAGTCCTTCTCGGCCTCGGCGCGGTCGGCGACGGCCGCGATGGAGTCCTTGAAGGCCTGGTTCATGGTGTTGGCGGACTGGCCCGGGTCGTCGAGGACCAGGGTGACGACGCCGGTCTCGTCCTGTTCCCAGCGGATCGTGGTGGACTCGCTCATGTTCGCTACTTCCGTGTCAGAGGTGGGATCAGGGATCGGGGATCAGGACGGTTCAGACTCGTTCGACGATGGTGGCGACGCCCATGCCGCCGCCGACGCAGAGGGTGACGAGCCCGTAGCGCTTGTCCTGGCGCTCCAGTTCGTCGACGACGGTGCCGAGGAGCATGGCTCCGGTGGCGCCGAGGGGGTGGCCGAGGGCGATGGCGCCGCCGTTGACGTTGACCTTGTCGAGGGAGACGCCCATGTCCTTGACGAAGCGCAGCACGACGCCGGCGAAGGCCTCGTTCATCTCGATCAGGTCGATGTCGTCGATGGTGAGGCCGGCCTTGGCGAGGGCCTTGCGGGTGGCCGGGGCGGGGCCGGTGAGCATGATGGTGGGCTCGGAGCCGGAGACGGCGGCGGACACGATCCGGGCGCGGGGGCGCAGGCCGTTGCGTTCGCCCGCCTCGCGGGTGCCGATGGCGACGAGCGAGGCGCCGTCGACGATGCCGGAGGAGTTGCCGGCGTGGTGGACGTGGTCGATCTTCTCGATCCAGTGGTACTTCTGCAGGGCGACGGCGTCGAAGCCGCCGAGGTCGCCGATGTCGGCGAAGGAGGGCTTCAGCTTGGCGAGGGTGTCGGCGGTGGTGCCGGGGCGGACGAACTCCTCGTGGTCCAGGACGACCAGGCCGTTGCGGTCGGTGACGGGGACCACGGACTTGGCGAAGCGGCCCTCCTTGATGGCGGTGGCGGCGCGCTCCTGGGACAGGGCGGCGTACTCGTCCACGTCGCGCCGGGAGAATCCCTCGATGGTGGCGATCAGGTCGGCGCCGATGCCCTGCGGGACGAAGCCGGTGTCCCAGTTGGTCATGGGGTCGGCGAACCAGGCGCCGCCGTCGGAGGCCATGGGGACGCGGGACATGGACTCGACGCCGCCCGCGAGGACGAGGTCCTCCCAGCCGGAGCGGACCTTGGCGGCGGCCAGGTTGACGGCCTCCAGGCCCGAGGCGCAGAAGCGGTTCTCCTGTACGCCGGCCACCGTGTCCGGCAGGCCCGCGGCGATGGCCGCGATGCGGGCGATGTCGGAGCCCTGGTCGCCGACGGGGCCGACGACGCCGAGCACGATGTCGTCGATGGTCGCGGGGTCCAGGCCGGGGTTGCGCTCGCGCAGGGCGTGGATGAGGCCGACGACCAGGTCGATCGGCTTGGTGCCGTGGAGGGCGCCGTTGGCCTTGCCCCGGCCGCGCGGGGTGCGGATCGCGTCGTATACGTAAGCTTCGGTGCTCACTGGTCAGGCCTTTCGAAGTGTCCGAGGGAGAGGTCGGGGGGCGGGGTCCGCCGGGGGCGGAGTCGGCCGGGGAGGGAGTCAGCCGAGGAGGGAGCGGCCGATGATCTCTTTCATGATCTCGGTCGTGCCGCCGTAGATGGTCTGGATGCGGCCGTCGGTGAAGGCCCGTGCCACCCGGTATTCGGTCATGTAGCCGTAGCCGCCGTGCAGCTGGAGGCAGCGGTCGGCCACCCGCTTCTGGAGTTCGGTGGCCCACCACTTGGCCATCGAGGCGTGGACGTGGTCCAGTTCCCCGTTGGCGTGGTCGGTGATGCAGCGGTCGAGGAAGGTGCGGGTGACGGCGCACTCGGTGGCCATCTCGGCGATCTCGAACCGGATGTGCTGGAGCTTGGAGAGCGGCCGGCCGAAGGCCTCGCGTTCCTTGACGTACGTGGTGGTGATCTCCAGCAGGTGCTCGGCGGCGGCGATGGCGGCCATCGCGATGCCCATGCGCTCCTGCGCGAGGTTGGTCATCAGGTGGACGAAGGCGCCGTTCAGCTCGCCGAGCAGGTTCTCCTTGGGGACGCGTACGTCGTTGAAGAACAGTTCGGCGGTGTCCTGGGACTTCTGGCCGATCTTGTCGAGGTTGCGGCCGCGTTCGAAGCCCTCGGCGCCGCGCTCGACGACGAGCAGGGACAGTCCGTGCGCCCCGCCCTCGGGGGTGGTCTTCGCGACGACGATCACCAGGTCGGCGAGGATGCCGTTGGAGATGAAGGTCTTGGAGCCGTTGAGCAGCCAGTGGTCGCCGCGGTCCTCGGCGCTGGTGCGGATCCCCTGGAGGTCGGAGCCGGCTCCGGGCTCGGTCATCGCGATGGCGGTGATGGTCTCGCCGGAGCAGAAGCCGGGCAGCCAGCGGCGCTTCTGCTCCTCGGTGCCCAGGGAGGTCAGGTAGGGGCCGATGATGTCGTTGTGCAGGCCGATCGCGAGCCCGGGTGCTCCGGCGCGGGTGAACTCCTCGGCGAGCACCGCCGCGTAGCGGAAGTCCGGGTTGCCGCCGCCTCCGTACTCCTCGGGGACGGCCAGGCCCAGCAGGCCCTGCCGGCCGGCGGCCCGCCAGGCGTCCCGGCTGACGATGCCGTCCTTCTCCCACTGCTCGTAGTGCGGCAGCACCTCCTTGTTCAGGAAGGTGCGCACGGTCTCGCGGAACGCCTCGTGGTCGGCGTCGTAGATGCGGCGTCGCATCGGGGCCCCCTACAGCCAGCTCTTGACGGTTTCGATCAGCCGGGCCGGGTCCGGGCCGACCGGTGTGACGTTGAGCATGGTGACGCCGGCCTCCCGGAAGGCCTCGACGCGCTCGCGCACGTACCCCTCGGGGCCGCACAGGGTCATCAGCTCGCAGAACTCGTCCGGGACGGCGGCCGCCGCGTCGCGCTTGCGGCCGGCGAGGTACAGCTCCTGGATGCGGCGGGCCTGCTCCTCGTAGCCGTAGGCGACGGCGAGGTCGTTGTAGAAGTTCTTGCCGACGGCGCCCATCCCGCCGACGTAGAGGGCGATCTGGGGCCGTGCGAGGTCGCGGGCCGCGGCCGCGTCCTCGCCGATGGCCAGCAGGCCGCCCGCGACGGTCTGGAGCGGTCCCAGCTCCGGTGCGCGCTTGGCGGCGCCCTCGGCGAGGGCGCTCCCCCACACGGCGCGGGCCTTCTCCGGGATGAAGAGGGTGGGCAGCCAGCCGTCGGCGATCTCGGCGGTCAGTGCCACGTTCGCCGGGCCGAGGGAGGCCACGTACACGGGGATCCGGTCGCGGACCGGGCGGGTGAGGATCTTCAGGGGCTTGCCGTGGCGTCCGCCCTTGGCGGCGGGCAGCGGCATGTCGGTGATGCCGTGGTGGTCGATCGTCTCGCGGCGCCAGATGCGCCGGCACAGGTCGACGGTCTCGCGGGTACGGCCGAGCGGCTTGTCGTACGGCTTCCCGTGCCAGCCCTCGATCACCTGCGGGCCGGAGGCGCCGAGGCCGAGCAGGGCGCGGCCGCCGGACACGGCGTCCAGGCCCGCGGCGGTCTGGGCGATGAGGGCGGGGGTGCGGGAGTAGACGTTGACGATGGCCGAGCCGATCTTCATCCGCTCGGTGCGTGCCGCCAGGTAGCCCATGATCGTCGGGGAGTCGAAGCCCCAGGCCTCGGCGACCCACACGGCGTCGAGTCCGGCCGACTCCAGCGCGGCCGCCTCGTCGGCGGCGCGGCGCGGGTCGCCGGCATAGTCGAGCAGCATGGACAGTTCCATCAGGCCTCTTTCGGGAGCAGTGCCGGTACGCCCCAGTCGCCGGCCACGGACCCGGTGTCCGCGCCGGGCATGGCGGGGCCGGAGGCGACGCGGGTCGGGGTCGCGGAGAAGCGCGGGGCGGGGGCGGGCTGGAGGGTGCCGCCGAACTCGGTGAAGGTGGCGCGGGCGGCGAGGTGGGGGTGGTGCGGGGCCTCGCGGAGCGAGAGGACGGGTGCCACGCAGGCGTCGGTCCCCTCGAAGACGGCCGTCCACTCCTCGCGCGTACGGGACTTGAAGCGCGCGGCGACGGCCTCGCGCAGCTCGCCCCAGCGGGCGAGGTCCTTGCGGGCGGGGGCCCGGTCGGCGATGCCGAGGAGCTCCGTGAAGGTGTCGTAGAACTGCTGCTCCAGCGCGCCGACGGCCATGTACTGGCCGTCGGAGGTCTCGTAGGTGCCGTAGAAGGGGCAGCCGCCGTCCAGGAGGTTGGCGCCGCGCCGGTCCTGCCATCCGCCGGCCGCGACCATGCCGTGGATCATGGCGGTGAGGTGTGCGGTGCCGTCGACGATCGCGGCGTCCACGACCTGGCCGGCGCCCTCGGGGCCGCGGGCGTGGTGGAGGGCGGCGAGGATGCCGATGACGAGGTAGAGCGAGCCGCCCGCGTAGTCGCCGACCAGGTTGGCGGGGACGGCCGGGGGCTCGCCGGGGTTGCCGATCATGCCGAGTGCGCCGGTGACGGCGATGTACGCGATGTCGTGCCCGGCGGTGTGGGCGAGCGGGCCCTCCTGGCCCCAGCCGGTCATCCGGCCGTAGACCAGCCTGGGGTTGCGGGCGAGGCAGTCGTCCGGGCCCACGCCGAGCCGCTCGGCGACCCCGGGGCGGAAGCCCTCGATCAGCACGTCGGCGCGCTCGACCAGGTCCAGCACGAGGGCGGGGCCCTCTGTGGACTTCAGGTCGACCAGGACGGAGCGCTTGTTGCGGTTGGTGACGTCGTGGGCCGGGTCGATCGCGAGCCCTCCGCCGCCCGGCCGGTCCACGCGGACGACGTCCGCGCCGAGGTCGGCGAGGACCATGGCGGCGAACGGGCCGGGGCCGATGCCCGCCAGTTCGACGACGCGTACTCCCGCGAGCGGGCCTGCTGTCACTGCCATCGTGCCCCCGGCATCCTGGTGTACGGGTGGGTGGGTGTGCAGGTGTGTGACACAACCGATGTAACACCAGTGATGCTAGGAACGCGCCCCACTCAGCACAAGAGCAAGCGCTTAGCAGGTTTCCGCTCCGGCCCGTTTCGGCTCGTTCCGGCCAGGGGCGGCCGTCAGGAGACGAGGACCGCCTTCCCGTCAGGCGCCGCCCTCGGCGCGGGCGTCGAGGAGCGCCACGTGCCGTTTGAGCGCGACGGTCCGGTAGCTCTCCTCCACCCACTCGCACAGCACCTCCACCGACGGCGCCCCCTTCTCCCCCAGCGGCACGGAGACCCAGCCCGCCTTGCCGAGGCCGTAGCCGGTGGGCGCGGCACCGGGGGCGGTCATCGCGTGCCCGTGCAGGTCCTCGTCCTTGAGCTTGACGGACAGACCGGGCGGCTCGGGGCCGTCCGCGTTGCCGAGGAAGACGAAGATCTTCTTGTTGACCTTCACCACCCCGTCCTCCGGCCCCCAGGGATGCTCCTCCACGGCCTCCGGCAGCCCCAGCGCGAACTCCCGCACCGCCTCCCACTTGCGCACCGCAGCCTTCATCGACGCCTCCATTCACCGCAGGTCACACCTGCTCGCACGGACAGTCGCCGTCAACGCTAACCTCAGCCACCGACACCAGCTGGGAGGAACGGTCCATGACCGAGCAGGTCCACAACGAGCCCGTCCGCGGCGGCCGTCCGGGACGGGAGCTCGACCTCGTGCTCTTCGGCGCCACCGGCTTCGTCGGGGTGCTGACCGCCGAGTACCTCGCCGAGCACGCGCCCGTCGGCTGCCGGTGGGCGCTGGCCGGGCGCGACCTCGGCAAGCTGGAGCGGCTGCGCGAGCGGCTGGCCGCCCTGAACCCCGACTGCGCGCGGCTCCCGCTACTGCGGGCCGACGCCGGGGATCCGCGGGCGCTGCGCGAACTGGCCGCCCGCACCCGGGTGGTGGCCACCACGGTCGGCCCGTACGTCCATCACGGCGCGGAGCTGGTCGCGGCCTGCGCGGAGGAGGGCACCGACTACGCGGACCTCACCGGGGAGCCGGAGTTCGTGGACCGGATGTACGTCGAGCACGACGCGCGGGCCCGGGAGACGGGGGCGCGGCTGGTGCATGCCTGCGGGTTCGACTCGGTCCCGGCCGACCTCGGGGCGTACTTCACGGTGGGCCTGCTGCCCTCCGGGGTGCCGCTGCGGGTGGACGGGTTCCTGCGGGCCGGCGCGCTCGCCTCCGGCGGCACCGTCGCCTCCGCCCTGACCGCGCTGGGCCGGGGGCCGCAGACCCTGGCGGCCGCGCGCGCCCGCCGGCTGCACGAGCCCCGGCTGCCGGGGCGCCGGGTGCGCGGGCCCGTGGGCGTTCCCCGGTTCAGCCGGGAGACCGGGACCTGGGCGCTGCCGCTGCCCGTGCTGGACCCGCGGATCGTGACCCGGTCGGCGGCCGCGCTGGAGCGGTACGGGCCGGACTTCCGCTACCGCCACTACGCCTCGGTGCGGCACCTGCCGGTCGCGCTGGGCCTGACGGCCGCGGTGGGCGCGACGGCGGCGCTGGCGCAGGTCCCGCCGGCGCGGCGGTGGCTGATGGGGCTGTGGGAGCCGGGCAACGGCCCGGACGCGGAGCGGCGCGCCCGCAGCTGGTTCACGGTCCGCTTCGTCGGCGAGGGCGGGGGCCGCCGCGTGTTCACCGAGGTGTCGGGCGGCGACCCGGGCTACGGGGAGACCGCGAAGATGCTGGCGGAGTCCGCGCTGTGCCTGGCCCACGACGCCCTCCCGGACCGCGCCGGCCAGCTGACGACGGCGGTGGCGATGGGAGACGCCCTGCTGGCCCGGCTCCAGAAGGCCGGCATCCGCTTCCGGGTGGCGGCGGAGCTGTAGGGGTGCGACGGCGGGGCCGGGGCGGAACTCCCCGGGCCCGCCGCCTCCCGCGCGGCCAGGGGGACCCCTATCGCCCGCCGGGCTCGCCGTGCCCGGGCCCGTGCCCGTGCTCCTTCTGTTCTTCCTCCCCGTCCCCGCCGGCCGGCTTGATCTTCGTGGACGCGAAGCCGGTGTTGTTCTTCTTGTGCGGGTCCTCGTCGTCACCGAAGACCGTGGCGGTGTTCGGTACGGCGGTCGGCTTGGTGACCTCGCCCGCGGTGCCGGTCACCGTGATCTTCACGCGGCCACCCTCGCGCAGGGGGCCGCCGGTGCAGGACAGGAGGCCGTTGCTGATCTCGCAGCCGTCGGTGTCCGTGGCGGGGTCCAGGACCTTCGCCGGGAGGTCGTCGACCAGGGACCAGCCGGAGGAGGCGCCCTTGTGGTCGTTCTTCACCGTGATGTCGTAGGTGATGTCGTCGCCCGCCTTGACGACCTTGGGGCCGCGCTTGTGCACGGACAGGTCGGCGGAGGAATCGAAGAAGCAGGCGGTGGCGTCGACGTTCGTCATCTCCCGCTCCGGCGTGTCCTGCCGCGACAGCACGGTGAACTTCGGGTTGGATCCGGTCGCGTTCTTCACGTGGACGCGGATCAGTTCACCGGCGTTGCGGAAGAACCCGAGGTCGCCGTTGCCGTAGACGAAGACACCGCCGAAGTCCGAACCGCCGGGCAGGACACCGGGGAAGAAGTCCACGCTCGCGTTGTCGAAGTCGATGCGGGTGATGGCGCCCGCCTCGGTCGAGCCCCAGAGGAACCCGTCGCGGAAGGCGATGTCGAAGACGTCAAGTTCCGTGGCGGCCAGGTCCTTGATCTTGACCTTCCGGGTCACCTCGCGCTTCTCGACGTCGATCTGGAAGATCTCGCCCGTGTTGTCGGCCAGGACGTAGTAGTTGCCCTCGTCGTCGAACGTGCCCGAGATGTAGAGGGCGGGGTCTAGGCCCGCGATCCCGCCGAGTACTTCGTGGTCCCCCTCACCGTCGAAGCGGACCAGCTGGTTGGTCCCGTCCCCGAACGTGGTCCCGTAGAGGAAGCGGTCGTGCGGGTTCACACCGATGGCGTTGTAGAGGAAGGGCGTCTGTTCACCCAGTTCCTCGAACCGGACCTTCCCGGGCTCCCGTTCGACGGTGTACAGCTGGTCCGGATCACCCTTGGAGAGGTAGATCTTCCCGTCGCACGCGACGGGGGTCCCGTCCGGCTGCTTCGGATCGGAGACCGCCGCGGAGCCCGCCCGGCCCGCCGGGGCCGCGGCGGCTCCGACCGGAGCCGCCAGCGCGCCGGCCGCGAGCCCGGCGACGACGCCGACCGCGCTCAGCAGGGCCACCCCCCGCCGCTGCCGCTTCCTCTGGACCGCACCGTTCGTACCTCTGCTCACGAATCTGCCCCTTCCGTCGCCACCGCGCGTACCGGACAAAGACGAGCACAAGGGGCATTGGGCCGTACACGGAGGCTCGGGCTTCACCGGCCGAGTTCGCTCAAATGCACCAGGGGCGCGAACACGCGGACGACCGCCGTCACTGGAGCCCGTCGACGGCCTCGCGGAGGGCGCGGCGGCACAGGGAGTCGGCGTGCCGGGTGGTTTCGGGGATGCGGAAGTGGGGGCTCAGCGCGAGGGTGTGGGCGCAGGCGTTGTCCAGGGAGACCCGGTGGCCGACGGACACGTACACCGGCTTGATCCCGTGCTGGGTGCGCAGCGCCCGGCCGACGACGGCGCCGCCGGGCGCGAGCAGCTGGGAGGCCTCGCCGCGCGGGGCGCCCGGCTCCTCGCAGGTGAAGGTGAAGGGGTTCTTCGCGACGCCCATGCTGGGCAGGCCGGTGAGCACCCCGAGGTGGCAGGCCAGGCCGAAGCCTCGTGGGTGGGCGAGGCCGTAGCCGTCGCAGACGACGAGGTCGGGGGTGACGGGGAGGGCCTCCAGGGCGGCGAGCACGGTCGGCAGCTCGCGGAAGGCGAGCAGGCCCGGCACGTAGGGGAAGCTGACGCGCCCGGCGGCGGTGGACTCGGCCACGACCTCCAGGGTGGCGCCGTCGAGCACGACGGCGGCGGCCGCGACCAGGTCCCGCTCGTCGTCGTAGGCCACGTCCACCCCGGCGATCAGCCCCTGTCCGGGCGGGGGGCCGACCTCGTCGAGCACGACGCGGCCGCGCAGTTCGTCCTGTATCGCCCGGGCCTCGGCCTCGTCGGCGGGGGTCTTCACAGTCGTCATGGGGTGCGAGGGTAGCCTGACGATCATGTTCGTCATGGAGCTCAGCTACACCGCGCCCATCGAAGCCGTCGAAGAGCAGATGGACGCGCACCTCGCGTGGCTGGACGGGTACTACGCGTCCGGCGTCTTCCTCGCCTCGGGGCGCAAGGTCCCGCGCGACGGGGGGATGATCCTGGCCGCCGGGGTCTCGCGCGCCGAGATCGAGCAGATCGCGGAGACGGACCCCTTCGCGGTGGCGGGCGTGTGCGCGTACCGGATCACGGAGTTCATCGCCTCCAGGACCTCCGCCGGTCTGGCAGAGGTCCGCGAGACGGTGCCGTAGCCCTGGCCGGGCGGTGTGCGGTACCGCTCCGCGGGGCGCCGACCCCCTGACCGTCTCTGCCCTGCCGAGCCCGACCGCTGGGGGGGGGCTGCCCCCTGCCGGACGCCGGGCCGCTGCGCGGGGCGAGGTCCCCTACCCGCCCTTCCACCGTTCCCAGGGGCTCCGCCCCTGACCCCGTTCGCCTCAAACGCCGGCGGGGCTATCTATAGCCCCGCCGGCGT
>NZ_JBWKEZ010000029.1:28194-98687 GCF_056434525.1 Streptomyces sp. NPDC044002 | reverse complement strand
CACCAACCACAGCCAACCCCCTCCCACACACCACTTGACGATCCATAGGAGCTTCAGGCCGGCACGACACGGAAGGACGATGGGACTGACGGGAAGCCCCCAACCTGCCCTGAGGCCGTCCGAGGGGACACCGCTCCCCGCCCCCCGGTCCGCAGACAAGGGGGCGGGTGGGCAAACACCGCCCCACCCCACGGGGTCGAGGGGGAGATAGCGGGCCCGAGGCGAAGCCCTCACCCCTCCCCCACCACCCCCGCCACCCCGCACCACACCCCCGCCCCCGCCGCCCACACCGGGCCGACGGCCTCCGTGCGGGCGGTGGCGGGGGTGTCCCGGGTCAGGCCCGGGAGGCGGACCAGGGTGCGGGATTCCCGGGCGTCCGGGACGGTGGGCGGGCGGTCGCGGAACTCGACCGTGGCGACGTACGAACCCTCGCCCCGGGCCTCCAGGACGGCCGTCACGCGCCGGCTCGGCGGGTCGATCCGGCACGCGGTGACCCGTACCTCCGGCGGGACGGAGGCCTGGCGGGAAGGGTCCGCGGGGCCGCCGCTGGCCCAGACGTAGAGCCCCAGCGGGGCGAACACCAGCAGGCCCGACAGGCAGACCATGCCCACCGCCCAGCCCTGCCACCTCAAACCAGACGTACTCACACCCATGCCCAGATCCTCCCGCCGCCCGCCCCCTCCCACCAGCACCCGCCCACCCATACAGCATTTCGAAGCGGGACCGTCTGGACACCCCGCGTTCACCCAACGCCGCGCGGAATGTGGGTTTCCGTGAGCAGGCTGCCCCCGTGAGACGCATCCTTGGAATCGCTCTGGCGGTCCTCCTGGTGGGCGGCGTTGTCGCCGTCATCTTCCTCGGGGGAACCGGAACATCAGAGGGCACGGCAACGAAGACCGTGCGTGGCGTCATCGGATCGGAGAAGTCCGAGTTCTTCCGCGATCCCGACGTCGTCAAGGCCCTTGCAGCCAAGGGCTACACCGTGAAGACCGAGACCTCGGGCTCCTGGGCCATGGACCAGCTGGCCCTCAAGGAGTACGACTTCGCCTTCCCCAGCAGCAGCGAGCCGGCCGACGAGATCGCCGCGAAGGCCGGGATGAAGGGCGCGCAGAGCGCGAAGCCCTTCTTCTCCCCGCTCGTGGTCATCGCCCGCGCCAACGCGGCCCGCGTCCTCGCCGACAACGGCCTCGCCAAGCTGAACGGCAAGAACACCGGCACCCTCCTGATGGAGCCCTTCCTCAAGGCGGCCGGCGAGGAACGCACCTGGCAGCAGCTCCCCGGCTCCTCGGCCCACACCGAACTGACCGGCACCGTCTTCATCAAGACCTCCGACCCCACCACCTCCAACTCCGGCGCCCTGTTCATCGGCGCCACCTCCAACGTGGCCAACAACAAGACGGTCGTCTCCGACGACGCCGGCATCGAACGCACCGCCCCCCTCCTCCGGAAGCTGATCTCCGTCCAGGGCTCCCTGGAGCCCAGTACCGACGGCCCCTTCCGTTCGTTCATCAGCGGCAGCGGCGAGCCGCTGGTCCTCGCCTACGAGGCGCAGGTCGCCGCGCTGCTGATGCAGAAGCAGGCCACCGGGGAGGCCGCGAGCATGGTCGTGCTGTACCCGGACACGACCGTGAACTCCCCGCACACCTTCGTACCGCTCGGCGAGAAGGCCAAGGACCTCGGCACGCTCCTCGCCACCGACAAGAGGCTGCGCGAGCTGGCCGTGCGGCACGGCTTCCGCCCCCAGGAGGGCACCGCCGAGTTCTCCGCCGCCACCACGCAGTACGCCGGGTACCTCAACCCGGAGCTGACCGGGATCCGCCAGGTCAGCGCTCCGACCGTGAAGGTCCTGACGGCGCTGGCAGCCCGCGCCAAGGGGCAGGGGGGCACGCCGTGACACCGACACCGCCGCCGCTGACACCGCCACCGACACCGCCCGAGGAAGGCCCGCTCGTGCTGACCGCGCCCGAGCCGGTGCCCGCCGTCCGCCGCGAGCAGGCCTCCGGCCTCGTCCCGCTCCAGGACGGCGTCCAGGAGGAGATGGCCCGCCGGGCCGGCGAGTACGTGGGCCGGCTCGCCGGCGTCGACGTCCGCTCGCCGGAGTTCGCGACCCGCATCGGCGACATCACCGCGCTCGGCTCCGCCGACATGCGCGCCGCCGCCAACCAGTCCAACCGGATGCTGGAGCGGGCCGTACGGTCCCTCGGCGCGGACGGCGGCGGCGACGCCCAGGCGCGGGTGGCGGGGTCGCTGGTCGAGCTGCGCCGCACCGTCGAGGACCTCGACCCGCGGGACGCGCCCGCCAAGGGGGCCCGCAGGCTGCTGGCGAAGCTGCCGGGCGGCAACAGGTTCCGCGACCACGTGGCCAAGTACGCCTCCTCCCAGGCCACCCTGAACCGGATCGTCGGCGCGCTGCGCGGCGGCCAGGACGAGCTGCGCCGCGACAACGCCGCCCTGCACACGGAGCGGGCCCGGCTGTGGGAGACGATGGGTAAGCTCCAGGAGTACGCGGTGCTCACCGGGGCCCTGGACGCGGCCGTCGAGCAGCGGATCGCCGAAGCCGAAGGCACCGACCCGGCCCAGGCGGACGCGCTCCGCGCCGACGTGCTCTTCCCCGTCCGCCAGAAGCACCAGGACCTGCTGACGCAGCTGGCGGTGTGCGCGCAGGGCTACCTGGCGATGGACGTGGTCCGGCGCAACAACGAGGAGCTGATCAAGGGCGTCGACCGGGCGGCGACGACCACGGTCTCGGCGCTGCGGATCGCGGTGATGCTGGCCTCGGCCCTCGACAACCAGCGCAAGGTGGTCGAGCAGGTCGACGCCCTGCGCGGCACCACCGAGGAGCTGATCCGGGGGAACGCGGAGATGCTGGCGACCCAGTCGGGCGAGATCCAGCGGATCGCTGCCGACCCGGCGGTGGGCGCGGAGACCCTCCGTACGGCCTTCGCGCAGATCTACAAGACCCTGGACGCGATCGACACGTTCAAGGTCCAGGCCACCGAGAGCATGGCGGCGACGGTGGAGTCCCTGACGGGCGAGCTGCAGGCGGCCTCGGCGCACCTGGCCCGCACCCGCACCGCGAACGCCCTGGAAGGCGGGGAGCGATGAGCGCGCGCACCACAAGGACGAACACGAACACGAACACGAACACGAGCACGAGCACGAGCACGAGGACGAGGACGAGGACGAGGACGAAGGCTCACACGGCACGGGTCCGCAGACGCCTCGCCGCGGCGGTGGTGCTGGCCGCGACCCTGCTGGGCGCGACGGCCTGCACCTCGGACGACCCCACTCCCACCTCCTCCTCGGGCGGCAACGGCACCAAGCCGCAGGAGTACAAGGAGGGCCGGCTCCGCGTGCTGGCCTCCAGCGAGCTGTCCGACATGGCGCAGATCCTGAAGGACGCGAAGACGGCCACCGGGGTCTCCGTCGACTTCACCTGGTCGGGGACGCTGGACGCGGCCGAGCAGGTGGCCTCGGGGAAGGCGGACGGCAGGTACGACGCGATCTGGCTGTCCTCCAACGACTACCTGCGGCTGCGTCCCGAGGCGGCCGCGAAGCTCGCCAACGAGACGCCGGTGATGTCCTCGCCGGTCGCCGTCGGCGTCAAGCCGGAGGCGCTGGCCCGTCTGGGCTGGAAGCCGGAGGAGGTGACCTGGTCGGCGGTCGAGGAGGCGGTGGCGGCCGGGAAGCTGACGTACGGGATGACGGACCCGGTGCGTTCGAACTCCGGGTTCTCCACCCTCGTCTCGGTGGCCTCGGGGCTGTCGGGCGCGCAGTCGGCGCTGACGGACGCGGACGTGCAGAAGGCCCGGCCGCGGCTGAAGGAGTTCTTCAAGGGGCAGAAGCTGACCTCCGGTTCCTCGGGCTGGCTCGTGACGGCGTACGCGAAGCGGGACGACGTGGACGCGCTGGTCAACTACGAGTCGGTGCTGCTGTCGATGAACGACCGGGCGAAGTCCCCGCTGAAGGTGATCCGCCCGAAGGACGGGGTGGTCACGGCGCACTATCCGCTGACGCTGCTGACCTCGGCCCCGGCGGGTGCGCGGGAGTCGGGCCGGCTGCTGACAGAGTACCTGCGGGGCGACGCGGCGCAGAAGGCGATCACGGAGAAGACGTTCCGGCGGCCGGTGGCGGCCGGGGTGGCGCCGGCGTCCGCGCTGGACCCAGCCGTGCGCCGCGAGCTGCCCTTCCCGGGCGCCCGGTCGGTGGCGGACGGGCTGCTGGCCTCGTACGAGAACGAGCTGCGGCGGCCCTCGCGGACGGTGTACGTGCTGGACACCTCGGGTTCGATGGAGGAGGCGGACCGGATCGGGCGGCTGCGTTCGGCGCTCACCGACCTGACGGGGACGGGGAGTTCGGGGACGGGGCAGCGGTTCCGGGACCGCGAGGAGGTGACGCTGCTGCCGTTCGGCGACAAGGTGAAGCGGGTGCTGACGCACGTCGTGGAGCCGGGCAATCCGGGGCCGGCCCTGGACGCGATCCGGGGTGACGTCAAGTCGCTGCGCCCGGAGGGCGGTACGGCCGTCTACGCCAGTCTGAAGGCCGCGTACCAGCACCTGGGGCAGGGCAACGCCGACGCGTTCACCTCGATCGTGCTGATGACGGACGGGCAGAGCGGGGACAAGGTGAAGGACTTCGACTCCTTCTACGCCGGGCTGCCGGAGGCGCAGAAGCGCACGCCGGTGTTCGCGGTGCTGTTCGGGGACTCGGACCGCAAGGAGCTGACGCACATCACGGAGCTGACCGGTGGCCGGCTCTTCGATGCGACGGACGGCAAGGGTTCGCTGGACGGGGCCTTCGAGGAGATCCGTGGCTACCAGTAGGGCGCTCGCGTACCTGGAGTCGAAGAAGAACCTGTGGGGCAGCGCCTGCGGGCTCCTCGGGCTGGGCCTGACGGTGGCCGGGGTGGCGGGCACGTACTGGCCGGCGGTGGTCGCGGGGCTGTACGGGGCGGGTGCGCTGATCGCGCCGCCCGACCGGACCCCGCCGCCGCCGTTCCCCGGCCCCGCGGAGCAGCTGGACCTCGTACGGGAGGACCTGGGCCGGCTGCGCGGGTACGTGGCGGAGGTGGAGCTGCCGCCGGCGGCCGAGGGGAAGCTGAGCGAGCTGCTGGACCTGTACGCGGCCCTGCTGGACCCGGGGTGGCCGGCGCAGGTCCTGGCGGCCGAACCGGAAGCGGTGCACTCGCTGGCGCGGGCGGTCCGGCTGGACGTGCCGGAGTGCGTGGACACGTACAACCGGACGCGCTGGTGGACCCGGCTGACGCCGGGCGGGGAGTCCCCTGAGCGGCATCTGGAGCGGCAGCTGTCGCTGCTTTCGGAGGAAGCGGAGCGGCTCACGGCGGAGCTGCAGGACCGGGAGGCCCTCCGGCAGCAGACGCATACGGCCTATCTGGAAGGCCGCAGGGAGTCCTGACGGCCGCCGGGCGGCGGGCGGCGGTCGCCCCGGCGGCGGGGCGGTCACCGGGGGGTGGCCGCCGGCCTGCCCGCGCGCGGGAGGAGGGACCACGGGGGCTCCGCCGCGGAGCCGTCGGGGTTCGGTTCGAGGACCAGGTCCATGAGCCGCCGGGTGCTGGGCAGCGGGCTGAGGCCGAGCTCTTCGCGCAGGATCCGCTCCAGTGCCCGGTAGGCCTGGAGCGCCTCGGTCCGGCGCCCGCACCGGTGGAGCGCGGCGATGAGGTGGCCGTGGAACCACTCGTGGTGCGGGTGGTCGTGGACCAGCAGGCGCAGTTCCGGGATCACTTCGCGGTAGCGGCCGAGCCGGACGGTGATCTCGATGTGCAGTTCCAGTGCCTGGACGTACAGCTCCTCCAGGCGTGCCCGGCGGCCGGCCAGGACGTGTCCGACGGGGATGTTGGAGACCAGTGGCCCGCGCCTGATGGCGAGGGCCCGCTTCATGTGGGCGGCGGCGGTTTCCGCGTCACCCCGGCCCAGTTCGGCGTCCGCGCGCAGGACGAGGTCTTCGAGTTCCCGGACGTCGGTGGCCTGGTGGTCTTCGAGGTGCAGCATGTACCCGGAGGGGCAGGTGATCAGGACGGGCCGGGAGGTTTCTCCGGCCGACAGTTCGTCGAGCCGCCTGCGGGCGTGGTGGATGTGGGTCTGGGCCGTCGCGAGGGCGGTGCGCGGGGGGCTTTCCTGCCAGAGTTCGCGGACCAGGGTGTCCGATCCGACGACTTCGCCCGGCTGGGTGGCGAGCAGGGCCAGGGCCTGGGCGACCTTGGGCGGTCCCGGGGTGTGGGACGTGCCGTCGGCCGTGACGATGAGGAAGGGTCCGAGGAGTCTCAGACGCATCGTGCACTCTCCTTTCCGGGGCCCGGACGCCCGCATCATCGAGGACCGTCGGAGGTTTCCATTGGTTCTCGGCAGCATAGCTTTGGTCTTCTTCCGGCCAGCGTCGGCGTGTTCCGGACGATCGGATTGCCTCCAAGGAGGCATGGGGGGTGCACCATAGGACGTCTGTCTGGATGCCTGTGGTTCTCCTAGATTCGTTGCCATGCCGCTGTTGATGCCGCAACCGATCACCTCCGACAACGGGTCCCGGCCCGATCTCCTCGACGATTGGCTGGCCGCCCACTCCACCCGCCCTGAGCGAAATCCCGAATTCCGTATTCTGGGTCCGCTCGAAATGCGCTACGGCGCTTCCGTTTACCGCCCCCGCGGTCCCAAGGTGCGCAAGCTGCTGGCCCTCCTCATCGTCCGGGCCAACGAAAACGTGCCGGTGGACCACCTGATCGACGAGCTGTGGGAAGGCGACCCGCCGGCCACGGCGGTCAACACGGTCCGCACGCACGTCTACCACCTGCGCCAGGAGCTCGGTCAGTGGCTCGGGCACGACGCGGTGCAGGACCTGCTGACCACGGAGGCGACCGGCTACTCGCTCAACGTGGAGGAGGGCCAGACCGATCTGGCCGTCTTCCGCAGGACCTGTGCCCTGGGCCGGCAGGAGTTGCGGTCCGGGCACCTGGAAGCGGCATACGAAAGCTTCGGCGACGCGCTCGGCATGTGGCGGGGTCCCGCCCTGGCCGACGTACGCCAGGGACACGTCCTCGCGGCACACGCCCGGGAGATCGAGGAGCTCCAGCTCCACGCCCAGGAGAAATGGATCGAAGTGGCCATGCGGCTGGGCTACTACCGCGAGGTCCTGCCCCAGCTGCGGAACCTGGTGGCCAGCCACCCCTACAACGAATGGCTGCACGCACGGCTGATCGACGCCCTGCACCAGTCCGGCCGGCGGGGCGACGCCCTGCGCGCGTTCCAGGACGTACGCACCGTCCTGGCCCACGAACTCGGCCTGGAACCCTCGGAGGACCTGAGGCGCGTGCAGCGGTGCGTACTGGTCGGCAGCCGCGCCTCCTGACCGGCCACCGGCCACCGGCCACCGGTCCGCCCCCTCCCCCGGAACTCCCCCGTTCCCCCCACCCCCCTTGCCCTTGCCCCGTACGTACGAGAGAAGGAAGAACAGTGTTCCGTTCACTGCCCTTAGCGGCAGCCGCAGCCGGCGTGGCCGTGCTCGCCTCCATCGCGCCGCTCGCGCTGCCGACCGTCGCCATGGCGGAGCCGGTCCCGGCGGCCGCCCAGTCCGTCAGCCTCCACCAGGGCGCCGACGTCATCACCGGCCGGGCCACCGAGCTCTACCCGGAGGGCATCGCCTGGGACCCGACCCGGCGTGCGTTCCTGGTCGGCTCCGCCTCCCAGGGCAACCTCTCCGTGATCGGCCAGGACGGCAGCATCAAGGAGCTGGCGCCGAGCATCGGCATGGTGTCGACCCTCGGCATCCGCGTGGACGTCGCCCGCAACCGCATCCTGGTCGCCTACAGCGACTTCTGGGTCCGCCAGCGCCTGGACGTCGGCAACCAGCCGCCGACCTCGGGCGTGGCCATCTTCGCCCTGGACACCGGCAAGCTGCAGCGCAAGGTGGACGTGGCGGGCGGGCGCGGACGCACCTTCGCCAACGACCTCACCTTCGACCGCCGCGGGAACATCTACGTCACGGACTCCGTGTCGGACACCATCCAGCGGATCGGCCTCGACGGCAAGGTCACCCCGCTGGTCACCGACCCCCGCTTCGCCGCCGACATCGTCGGCCTGAACGGGATCGTCTGGCACCCGGACGGCTACCTGCTCGCCGTGCGCTACGACACCGGCCTCATGTTCAAGATCAACCCGAGTGCGCCGGCGCACCGCCGGGTGACCGAGGTCAAGCTCCCGCGGCCGCTGGTCGGCACGGACGGCCTCGGGCTGCGCCCCGACGGCTCCCTGGTCGTCGTCACCAACTCGATCGGCGCCGCCGTGGGCGTGCCCGGCGGGGTGGACGCGGTGACCGTCCTGGAGTCGAAGGACGGCTGGCGCACCGCCGGCTTCAGCAAGCGGGTGGACCCGTGGGCCACCCAGGGCCCCACCACCGTCGCGGTGACCCCGCACGGCGACTACGTCCTCAGCGGTGACGTCGGCGAGCTGATGGCCGGCCGGACCTCGGACCTGGTCACCCTCCGCCGCATTCCGGGCTCGGAGTCCGGGGGGTACGACCGATGATGGCGACGAACAAGGGGCCGGCCGCCGTCTGGGCGCTGGTCGCCACTTCCCTGCCGATGTTCATGGTGTCGCTGGACAACCTGGTCGTCACCAACGCACTGCCCAAGATCGCCGAGCAGTTCAGCGTCAAGCAGTCCGAGCTGCAGTGGGTGATGAACGGCTACGTGCTGGCCTTCGCCGGTCTGCTGCTGGCGGGTGCGGCGCTGGGTGACCGCTTCGGCCGCCGCCGGGTCTTCCTGTGGGGCGTCGGGCTCTTCACGGCCTCGTCCATCGCCTGTGCGGTGGCCGACTCGGTCACCACCCTGGTGATCGCCCGAGTGCTCCAGGGCGCCGGTGCTGCCGCGATCCTGCCGGTCTCGCTCACCCTGGCCGTCGCCGCCGTCTCCCGGGAGCAGCGGAACATGGCCGTCGGTGTGTGGGGCGGCGTCAACGGCCTCGGCATCGCGGTCGGTCCGCTGGCCGGCGGCCTGGTGACCGAGCAGATCGACTGGAGCTGGATCTTCTGGATCAACGTGCCGGTCGGCATCATCGCCCTGCCCCTCGCCTTCTGGGCGGTCAAGGAGAGCAAGGGTGAGGAACGGAACCTGAACGTCCCCAGCATGGTGCTGGTCACCGGCTCGGTCGTGGCGGCCGTCTGGGGCATCGTCCACGCGGCGGACCACGGCTGGACCCAGAGCACCACGCTGATCGGACTCGGCGTCGCGGTGGTCCTGGCGGTCGCGTTCATCGTCAACGAACGCAGGAGCGCCAGCCCGCTGATCCCGCTGCACATGTACCGCGTCCCGGCCTTCGTGCTCAGCAACGTGGTGTCGATCACGATGTACTTCGGTGTCTTCGGATCGATCTTCTTCCTGAGCCAGTTCCTCCAGGGCCCGATGGGCTTCTCGCCCTTCGAGGCGGGACTGCGCACCCTTCCGTGGACCGTGGCCCCGATGATCGTGGTGCCCGCCGCGATGGGCTTCGTGGACCGCATCGGCGGTGGTGTCCTGCAGGCGGTGGGCTGTGCCCTCCAGGCCCTCGGCCTGGGCTGGATCGCCCTGATCGTGACACCGGACGTCGGCTACGGCGCCATGGTGCCCGCCCTCGCCCTGGCCGGCATCGGCATGGGCCTCGTCTTCGCCGGCAACCCCGCCACGGTCATCTCCGCGGTGCGGGAGAGCGAGCACAACAAGGCCTCCGGCGCGAACAACACCAGCCGCGAGTTCGGCGGTGCGCTGGGTGTCGCCGCCCTGACGGCGGTCTTCAGCCGGCAGTTCGCCGGCGCGGGCTCGGGCGACGCGGAGGCGGCCTTCACGGACAGCCTCCAGTCGGCGCTGTGGATCGGTACGGCGGTGGTCCTGCTGGGCGCGGTGAGCGCCCTGTTCATCAGGCGCCGTACGACGCAGGACAGCCCCGGGGCAGTCGAGCAGGAGCGGGTGTCGGTCCCGGTCGGCTGACCGGAGCCCTGCCCACCCGCAAGCCAACCGTTCACTTCGGAGAAGTGGTCTGGAGGGAAGACGTATGACCACGCAGGTGATTGAGGACGCCACCTCTTCTGTGATCCAGGACATCGACTACGGCCGCACCATCGAACGGGCACTCGTGCACCGTTCCGCGATTACCGAAGTCTTCGTCACGGATGTTCAAACGCTGCGGCCCATGGCGGTGACGGCTGGAATTCACCTTCCGCTGACCCATCTCTATTACAGTGACCACCGGTCGCGGCCCAAGCTGCACGATTCCCTGATTTTCCTGGAGGCGGGGCGACAGGTATCGATCGCGGGTTCCCACATTCACGTGGGAATTCCGATCGACACCATCGCCATCGTGAACACCTTCCAGTTTTCGATGAAGAACCTGTACGCTCTGGAAGTAGGCCGGGAAACCGGAACCCCGCGGATCGACACCGACTTCTTCGGTACTCCGGCCCGCAACGGCCGGTTCCGCAAGGGCCGGCTCGTACAGCGGATCTACATGGGTGACGTGCACGTCGGCGACCACTCCATGGACGTGCTCTTCCTGAAGAAGCACGAGAACGAGATCCTCCGCCAGGCGCAGCGCGGCACCCCGGCACCGATGAGCTCGGAGTTCACCGAGGACATCGTGTCCCGCACCGCCAAGCGCGTCGCCCCGGAACTGGTGGGCCGCGACAACCCGCTGAACGTCGTCCTCACCGAACCGGAGGTCACCGGCGACTCGGTCGTGGCCCAGGTCGTACCGCGCTTCGACAACCCGGCGCTGTTCGACCACGCCTACGACCACCTGCCGGCGATGACCCTGGTCGAGGCGGCCCGCCAGGTGGCGGTCTACTCCGCCGGCTCCGCCGGCCGGGCCCCCGGGGAAGCCCCCCTTCCGGTGTACGCCTCCGGTTTCGACGCGGAGTTCTACCGCTTCGCCGAGCTGGACGTACCCCTGACGGTGGTGGCGGACCGGGTGCCGGCCGGCCCCGAGCGCCACGTGATCCGCGTCCGGTTCCTCCAGGACTCGGAGGAGATCGCGGCCCTCACCGTCACCGTCGACGACGCATCCCGCATCCCGCAACCCCAGCCGAGGAACCACCATGCCTGACAGCACCGCGCCCCGACTGGCGATCTGGTCGGACTTCGGAGGCGTGCTCACCCCGCCGCTCCACCACACCATGGAGAAGTTCTGCGCCTCCATGGGCGTCGACCAGGCCGTCCTCGGGCGGGCCCTGGCCACCGTCACCGCCCGGTACGGCACCAGCGACATCATGGAGCCGATCGACACGCCGCTGGTGACCGAGGAGCAGTGGCTCGGCGAGATCGGCGACGTGCTGGAATCCGAGCACGGCGTCACCCTCCGCCTCACCACGATGGCGGACGCCTGGTTCGACGGGCGGGAGACCAACCACGCCTGGGTGTCCCAGCTGCGCAAGGCGCGGGACCGGGGAGCGTTCGTCGGAATGCTCTCGAACATGGTGCCCGCCTGGGACCAGCACTGGCGGCGGATGATCGAGCCCTCCGAGCTCTTCGACGACGTCCTGCTCTCCTTCGAGACGGGTCACCGCAAGCCGTCCCCCGGCATGTTCGCACTCGCCGCGCAGCGTGCGGGCGTCGCCCCGGAGCGCTGCGTGCTCGTGGACGACCTGCCGCACAACTGCGAGGGCGCCGAGGCGGCCGGATGGCGGGCGGTGCTCTTCACCGACGCCGAGAGCGCCGCCGCCCAGCTCGAATCCCTGTGGGACGAAGTCGCATGAGCCGAACGTCCCCGACACCGCCACCACCACAAGGCCCGTGGCGACACGACAAGAGGAGGTGCACATGAGTCGCTCCGTACTCGTCACCGGCGGAAACCGGGGCATCGGACTCGCCACCGCTGAGGCCTTGGCCGCCGAAGGGAACAAGGTCGCGATCACCTACCGCAACGGGGAGCCGCCTCCCGGCTTCTACGCCGTGCGGTGCGACGTGACCAACCCCGACGACGTCAGGGCAGCGGTCGAGGACGTGGCCATCCAGCAGGGCCCGGTCGAGGTGCTGGTCTCCAACGCCGGCATCACCCGCGACCAGCTGCTGATCGGCATGCCGGACGAGGACTTCCGGGCGGTGATGGAGACCAACTTCCAGGCCGCCGTCACCGTCACCCGCGAGGTCATCCCCGCGATGATCAAGGCCCGCTGGGGCCGCCTGATCTACATGTCGTCGATGAGCGGCATGGCCGGCGCCCCCGGCCAGACCAACTACGCCTCCTCCAAGGCGGCGCTGATCGGCTTCGCCCGGTCGCTCGCCATCGAGGTGGGCCGCCGCAACATCACGGTCAACGTGGTGTCGCCCGGCCTGATCGAGACCGACATGGTCCAGGACATCACCGACACCCGCCGGGAGCAGGCCCTGGCCAGGACCGCCCTGGCCCGCCCCGGTACCGCCGCGGAGGTCGCCGCCGCAGTGCGCTTCCTCGCCGGCGACGACGCCTCGTACGTGACCGCGGGCGTCATCCCGGTCACCGGCGGCCTGGGCGCCGGCCACTGAGCCGGCCCCGTACCCACTGACCACTGACCCACCCGAACACATCCCAACCAATTCAGGAGCAATGCGATGAGCAACGAAGCACTCGAACTCGCCATGGAGATGGGCAAGGTCTTCAACGACCTCAACGAGGAGGCCGCCCACAAGTACATCGGCGCCGAGTTCGTCGACCACGAGGCCCCTCCCGGCACCCCGGGCGGCCCGCTCGGCTACCTCGGCACCGCCCGCTGGGTCCACAGCGCCTTCGCCGACGCCAAGTGGGAGCACCTGGACAGCTTCTCCGAAGGCGACCGCGCCATCCTGCGGCTGCGCTTCACCGGCAAGCACGTCGGCAACTTCCTCGGCTTCGAGGCCTCCCAGCGCGAGATCGACGTCGAGCAGACCCACATCTACCGGATCGAGAACGGGCTGGTCGTCGAGCACTGGGGCTACCGCCAGGACCTGCTGATGCTGGCGCAGATGGGTGCCATCACCCTCCAGCCGCCGACGGCCCCGGCCGCGTAGTTCCCCGCACCGCCCGCCCCATCCCACAGCCACATCCCATCCAGGAAGAGGAAACGTCATGAGCGCCCAGACTGTCGACCTGAGAACTGACCTCGAGGCCCAGGTCCGCGAGATCGTCAACGAGGAGCTGGAGCTGGAGGACGGTGAGCTGACCTACGACGGCCACTTCATCGACGACTACGAGAGCGACTCCCTCACCCTCATCACGGTCGTCTCCCGCATCGAGAAGGAGCTCGGCTACGTCATCCCCAAGGAGGAGCTGGAGTCCCTGGAGACGCTGCGCGCCCTCCTGGTGGCCGTCGAAGGATGCGCGGGCAACTGATGTCTGACACGCCCTTGCGACGAGTCGTCATCACGGGACTCGGAGCTGTCAGCCCGGTCGGCATCGGTGCGGAAGTCTTCGCCGGTGCCGTCCGGGCGGGGCGGATCGGCATCGAGCCGATCCGCAGCTTCGACGCCACCCCGTTCCCCAGCCGGAACGCCGGCGAGGTCAACGACTTCGAGCCGACGGAGATGCTGCGCAACCTCGACCCCGACAGGTGGGGACGCAGCGGACTCCTCGCGGCAGCGGCGGCCCGCCTGGCCGTGGAGGACTCCGGCATCGAGCCCGAGCTCCTCTCCCGGAGCCGTTCCGGCTCCATCATGGGCACCACCAGCGGCGAGTCCGGGGTCGGCCAGAGCCTGGGCGGCCAGTGGCTCACCCAGGGCCTCAAGGGCCTGGAGCCCCGTCTGGTCGAGCAGATGCCGGCCAGCCAGATCGCCAACGCGGTGAACGCCGAACTCGGACTGTCCGGCGACGCCCAGACCATCCCGACCGCCTGTTCGGCCAGCAACTACGCGCTGGGCTACGCCTTCGACATGGTGCGCAGCGGCGAGGCCGACTTCATGCTGGCCGGCGGCGCGGACGTGGTGAACCGGCTGACCCACTCCGGCTTCTACGCCCTGGGCGCCATGGCCGCGGACCTGCCGCGGCCGTTCGACGCCAACCGGGCCGGCATCGTCACCGGCGAGGGCGGAGCGGCCCTGCTGCTCGAACCCCTCGACCACGCGCTGGCCCGCGGTGCCCGCATCTACGCGGAGGTGCTCGGCTACGCCGCGAACTGCGACGCCGAGCACATGGTGCACCCGGACGCGACGAGCATCGCCGCGTGCATCCGGGCCGCCCACCGCAACGCCGGGGTCACCCCGGAGCAGATCGACTACATCTGCGCGCACGGCACGGGTACGCCCACCAACGACTCGACCGAGGTGAACGCGGTCCGCCAGGTCTTCGGTGACCGGCTGCCGCCCATCAGCTCGCTCAAGTCCATGCTCGGCCACACCATGGGCGCGGCCAGCGGCTTCGGTGCGATCGCCTCCTGCAAGGCCCTGGAGCAGGGGTTCCTGCCGCCCACGGCCAACCTGCTGGAGATCGACCCGGAGCTGGGTCCCGGCGTGGACGTCGTTCCCGGCCGGGGACGCGACGCCCAGGTGGAGATCGTCCAGAACCACGGTTTCGCCTTCGGCGGCAACAACGTCATCACCATTCTCGGGAGGTACTCGTGACCACAGCGGCGCCCGTGCGGCCGTTGACCGTAGTCAGCGCCGGGGTCGTCTCCAGCGCCGGCTACGGCCTGGCCCCCCTGGCCGCCCTGCTGAGCGGGGAGGCCGTGCCGGGCGCCGGCGCCGGAACCGACGCGGAGGACTACCCTCCGCGTCCGGTCCGGCCGGTTCCCGACTTCAAGCTCGCCGACCACCTGGGTCGCAAGGGCATCAAGTACCTGGACCGCCTCACCGGCCTGAGCCTGGTCGCCTGCAAGCAGGCGCTGGAATCGGCCGGTCCGGGCGGGGCCGGCGAGGAGCCGGCCCGGACCGGTGTGGTGCTGGCCACCAACACCGGCAGCATCTCCGGGTACACCGACCTGCTGTACGACACGCTGACGCTGGACAAGCCGCAGCTCATCAACCCCGGCAAGTTCTCCCACAGCGTGATGAACGTCAGCGCCGGGCAGATGGCCATCCGGCACGGGTTCAAGGGCCTGAACGCCACGGTGGCCGGCGGGCGCAGCGCCAGTCTCTACGCCTTCCGCCACGCCCGGATGGCCATGTCGGTCGGGCACGCCGACCGGCTGCTGGTGGGCGGTTCCGAGGAGCTCAGCGCTCCGACGGCCTGGGCGTGGCACCACGCCGGGACGCTGGACGAGCGGGCGTCGGTCGGCGAGGGCTCGGCCATCTTCGTCGTCACGTCCGATCCGACCGCCGAGGAGCAGGAGAGCGCCCTCGCGGACCTCCTGGCCTGTGAGGTCGGCTACAACAGCTGGACGGGCGTCAGCCAGCGCCAGGAGGGGCAGCGCGGGCTGGCGAACGGGCTGGCCGCGGCCATCACCCGGGTGCTGGACCGCAGTGGGGTCCGGGCCGAGGACGTGGACGTGGTGTCCCTGGGCGCCACCCACCACGTGGGGCTGGAGCGGCTGGAGGAGCGCGCGGTCCGTCTCGCGCTCGGGCACCTGCCGCAGCAGGTGCGCGTCGGCGAGGTGCTGGGCGAGACGTACAGCGCCAGTGGCGCCATGCAGCTCGCGGGCCTGCTCGCCCACTGGCGGAACGAGCCGGCCGACCGGCCTCGGATCGGCCTGGTCACGTCGGTCGGCCATGACGGGAACGCCGGTGCGCTGATCGTGCGCAGCCGGGTCTGAGTGCACAGCGCGAGAAGGGGACGGTTACCCGTGGATCGGGATGAGTGGGACGCCATCGTCGTCGGCAGCGGCATCGGCGGTCTGGTGTGCGCGGGGTACCTCGCGGCCGACGGCCGGCGGGTGCTCGTGCTGGAACAGCACGACGTGGCGGGCGGCAACAGCCACGTCTTCCGCCGCCGCCGGGCTTACGAGTTCGACGTGGGCGTCCACTATCTCGGCGACTGCGGTCCGGACGGGGTGCTGCCCGCGATCCTCTCCGGCCTCGGTCTGGGCGGGCGGGTCTCCTTCCGGGAGATGGACCAGGACGGCTTCGACCAGATCGCGTTGCCGGACCTGACCGTGGACGTCCCGACGGGCTGGGACAGGTACGCGAAGCGGCTGTCGGAGGCGCTTCCGGAGGATGCCGCGGGCATCCTGCTGTTCACCGACGTGTGTGCCGCGATCGCGGACGAGACCCGTTCGCTGATGCTGTCGCGGGACGAGCTGTCCGTGGCCGACCTGATGGCCCGCACGCCGGTGACGGCCCGCTGGGGACGCCGTACGGTCTCCGAGCTGTTCGACCACTGCGGCCTGTCCCCGCGGGCGCGGACGGTCCTGGCCGCCCAGTCGCCCAACTACGGGATGGGTGCGCGGCAGGCCGTCGTGTCCATGCACGCGGCCGTCACCGACCACTACCTGCGGGGCGCCTACTACCCGGAGGGCGGTGGCCAGGTGCTGGCGGCCTCGCTGGTCGAGGCGCTGGAGGCGCACGGCGGCGAGCTCCGCACCCGGAGCCGGGTCGGCCGGATCCTCGTCGAGGACGGCAGGGCCGCCGGGGTGGAGATGAGGGACGGCGAGGTGCTCAGGGCGCCCCTCGTGATCTCGAACGCGGACTACCGCAGGACCGTGCTGGACCTCGTGGGCGAGGAGCACTTCGGGCGCCGGCTGGTGGCCAAGACCCGGCAGGCGGAGATGGCGCTGCCCTTCGCGACGCTCTACATCGCGCTGGACCGGGAGCTGCCGGCCCGTCCGAACGCGAACCTGTGGTGGTACCGGAACGACGACATCGAGGCCGCCTTCCAGGACCTGGCCGACGAGCGCGTCGACGAGGTGCCGCTCCTGTTCTTCTCCTTCGCTTCGCTGAAGGATCCGGGCGCGCGCAACGTGTGCCCGCCCGGGCACAGCAACTTCCAGGTGATGACGCTCTGTCCGCCCGGGTACGAGTTCTGGGGCGTCAACGAGGGGCCCGCGGCCGGGGAGCGGTACCGGCGCAACGCGGGCTACCAGGACCGCAAGGCGCAGCTGACCGAGGCGATGCTGAGGGCGGCGGAGGAGGCGATCGGACCCTTCCGGGAGCACATCGTGCACCTGGAAGCGGCGACGCCGATCTCGCACGAGCGGTACACGCTCGCGACCGGCGGGACGCCCTACGGGCTGGCCCACTGGGGCGGCGTCGGCGGCCGGCCCGACACGGCCACCACCGTCGAGGGCCTGTACGTGGTGGGCGCCAGCACCCGGTACGGCAGCGGGATCACCGGTGCCGCCGTCGGCGGGATGGCCTGTGCCGGCCAGATCACGGGGCGCCGGCTGCTCGCCGAGGTCCACGCGGGCGCGGTGCTGGGCGACCCGGGCCTGCTCCCGCCGCGCGCGGCGGACTGGGACCCGCTCGCCGTGTCCCGCGGGGCCGGCCGGCAGGGTGCGCGCGGCCTGGCCAGGATCGGCTGAGGTCAGCCGACGTCGCCCAGGCTGGGTCTGCGGACGATCAGCTGGGCGTCGATGGCCTTGTTGACCGCGTCCACCCTGGACACCGCTTCGAGCTTCTCGAAGATGTTGCGGAGGTGCCGTTTGACGGTGCCTTCCGCGACGCCGAGCTCACTGGCGATCTGCCGGTTGCTCATGGCGTGCGCCACCAGCGTCAGGACCTCTCGCTCCCTCGGCGAGAGGCCCGAGGGCGCCGGCGCGAAGGCACTGGGACGACCCTGCTGCGGCACCGCGATGATGGTGTGCGGATCCACGTTGCGGATGTTGCGGATCGCCGAGAGCAGGGTCTCGTGGTGCGTGCTCTTGTGCAGGTAGCTCCTGGCTCCCTGGCGCAGCAGCTCCTGGATGAGCTGCGGATCACCATGCATGCTGAGTATCAGGACCTGCAGATCGGGCAGGGCCCGGCTCAGCTCCCCCACCACGGTGGGTGCATGGTGATTCGGCATTTCCACGTCCAGCAGCACGACTTCCGCCCGGTGCTCGACGGCCAGCTCGACGAGGGCGGCCGACGAGTCGGTCTGGGCGACGACGCGCAGGTCCCCCTGCAGGTCCAGCAGCTCGCACAGGGCGTTGCGCAGGAGGGAGTGGTCGTCGACGGCGATGATCCGGATGGGGTCGGCCTCAGACGCCGGGTTCGCCATGACTGCCTCCGAGGAACGGAACGGTGATGGTGATCTGGGTGCCGCTGCCGGGGGAGCTGATGAGCTTCACGCTCCCGTCGAGCAGTCCGGCGCGCTCGTAGAGCGACCTCAGGCCGTTGCCGCTGCGCAGGTGGGGTTCGAACCCGACTCCGTTGTCCTGGACCCGCGCGACCACGTTGCGTCCCTCGATGCCCACGTCGACGGTGGCCACGGAGGCGTCGGCGTGGGCGAGCATGTTGCGCAGGCATTCGCGCACCATGAGGAAGAGGGCGTCTCCCATGCCCATGGCCGCGATGACGCAGTCCACGTCGTCGTCGACGTGGACGTGCACGACCGGGTGGGAGACGTCCGCCGCGGCGAGGTAGCCGAGCAGCGCGGACTTGAGCTCGTGGGGCGCGTCGAAGTCGCTGCGCAGGCCGTCGACGAGGTCCCGGGTGCTGTTCATGGTCTCGATGAGGGTGCGCTTGAGGTGTCCGATGCGCTCTTCGTGTTCCAGTCCCTGTTCGCCGGCTCCGCGCCTCAGCATGACCTCCAGCAGTTCCAGCTGGCGCAGCGCGAGGCTGGTGTGGTTGCCGATGCGGTCGTGGACCTCCCGGGACAGTTCGCGCTGGTTGTGCAGGGTGCTCAGGAGCTCGATGGCCGGCTTTTCGAGGCTCCGGTGGAGGACGGTGTGCAGGTCGGTGAGGACCTGGGCCAGGCGCCGGCTGTCCCGGGGGGCCGGGAAGACCTCGCACAGGACCTCGGAGATGACGCCGAAGAGGGTGCGGGCCGCGTGGATGCAGTGGAGGGCGGCCTGGTCGCGCTCTCGTGGGGTGCTGTAGCTCCGCCGGAGGTCGAGTCCGGCGCCTCCGGTGGCCGGCAGCCGTCCGAGCTGCAGGGAGAACAGGCACTCCGCGAAGACTTCGAGTGCGTACCTGCTGGTGTGCCACCAGTGTTCGGGATCGGTGCCGAAGGGGCTGCGGTCCATGATGAGCCGCTGCCGGTATGTCTGGATCATGTCGGACTGTCGTGCGATGAAGTCGGGTGTCGGGTCGAATGCGATTCCGACCCAGGCCGTCCTGTCCTTCTCGTTCGTCGAGGCCATTTTTTGCCATTCCCCCCGTTGCCGCATTCGCGATCTCAAACAGTGTGCCCCCCTCCTCTTAGAAGATCCCTTGAATGCCGCATGAGGAGGGCCGCAAGGCCGCTCGGGGGTTGGTTCAGGCCACTTTTTGGCGTTTCGGGCGCTTCCCCGGGGGGCGTCGTTGCCCGGGCATGCCGAAAGGCCGCCGGCTTCCGGGAAGCGGCGGCCTTTGCTCTGCGGGGGTCAGAGGCCCTTGGCGAGGTCGTCCAGCGGGTCGCGGTGCTGCGGGATCCAGCCCAGCTCGTCCTGGGCCCGCGTGGTGGCGAACTGCTGGTCCAGGAACAGGGCGTCGGCCAGGAGGCCGAGCTTCTGGGCGAGCTCCTCGACCGACACCGAGCGGGTCTGGCCGGGAATGCCCGCCGCCCGGCTCAGGGCCTCGGCCACCTCGCGGGTGCGCACGTTCACGCCGGTGACGCCCAGGTACTGGGTGCCGGCCGGGGCCTTGAGCGCGCGGGCGTAGAGGTCGGCTATGTCGTCGACGTGCACGAGCGACCAGGAGGAGTTGCCGTCGCCGAGGTAGCCGATGGCGCCGGCCTGGAGGCCCTCGCCGAGGAAGAAGCCGGGCAGGCCGCCGGACCGCCCGTAGACGAGACCGGGGCGCACGATGACCGGGTGCTTGCCCTGCGAGGTGGTGGCCAGCAGCTGCTGCTCCAGCGGCACGCGCCAGCCGACGACCATGGGCGGGGCGAACGGCGCGTCCTCGGCGACGGCGCCGTCGGTGTCGCCGTAGGCCCAGCTGCCGCCGGTGTGGACGTACGGGTTGCCGCCGACGCCCTCCAGCAGCGCGTTCGCCGCGATCCGGTCCACCTCTCCGGAGCGCTCGTCCCCGGTCAGGGCCAGGTGCACCACGCCGTCGGCCGCGGCCGCCGCCTCGCGCAGCAGCGCCTCGTCGGTCAGCTCGCCCACCAGCGGGGTCGCACCGAGGTCGGCGACCACCTTCGCCGACTCCTGCGAACGCACCAGCGCGGTCACGGAGTCACCCTGGGCGGCCAGCACGCGCAGCAGTGCGCGGCCGATGTAACCCGACCCGCCGGTGACGAATACCTTCATGGGATTTCCTTTCGAATCAACAGGACGTGCGTGCCCCGGCCGTCGGCGGCCGGGGCGGCGCGGCCGCCGGCGGTCAGCCGAAGGCCACGCCCGTGAACAGCGCGGCGAGCGTGAGCCCCTGGAGGACGACGCGCACGTTGATCACGCTGTCCCAGGTCTTCTGCAGCTCGCGGGCGTCGGGGAGGGTGACGCCGGCGAGGGCCGCCGCGCCGAGCTTCTTGTTCACCGGGCCGCTGATGCGGTTGTAGATGACCAGCCAGATCACGAGGGAGACGAGGGCGACCGCCCCGGTCACGATGGCGAGGGCGCCGCCCGTGAACACGGCGGCGACCAGGGTGAGGGCGGTGGCGATGACGCCGGCCACGCCCGGTACGGGCATCCGCTTGTCGCCGTAGTGGTGGGTGAGCCCCATGGCGCTGGTGAGCACCTCGTCGTTCGCGTGGGCCATGGCGGGCCGCTGGACCAGCGCGGAGAAGAAGTCCGTGCCGTACACCACCGCGTTGGCCAGCAGGGCTACGCCCGTCAGGACCGCGTGCAGGACCTCCATCAGGCCGCCACCTCGGGCGTGAGCTTCGGCGGGGCGTTCCAGGTGTGACCGGCCGCCGCGGCCGCCGCGTCGTCCAGCAGCCACGGGTCGGTGCCGTGGATGTCGCGGACCTGCTCGCGCAGCCACAGGTCGAAGGGGTCCTCGGAGGCGTCCCAGAGGCGGGCGACCCGGGCGGGGTCCTTGGCCTCGAAGTAGACGGCGACCTGGTCCCCGTCCGGACCCGGGGTGATGCGGAAGACCTCGTGGCTGATGCCCAGCCGGCGGCGGGAGGCCTCGTACTCGCGCAGGCGGGGGCCGGCCAGCTCCGTGTTGAGCCGGTGCCAGGCCTCGGACTTGTCCGCCGGCAGGGGGAGGACGCGGACCACGGGCAGGTCCGTCTTGCGGACCGTGCGCCGGCCCTTGCCCGGGGCGAACATCCGCATCCCGAGCTGCGCGAACATGTTGGACGCCACGCCGATCGCCCAGCGCTCCGCGATCAGTCCGTCCTCGAAGCGCCAGACGACGATCCCGGTGGACTCGATGGTGCGGCCGGTCGGCTCCATGCCCAGCAGCTCGCCGAGGTGGGTGCCGTGCCAGGTGTTGTGGATGACCACGTGGTCGCCGTGGGCGCTCATGTCCTCGATGACGACCTTGAGGTCGGGGAACGCGGTGCGCAGCCCGGCGATGGTGTACTTGACGCCCTCGACGCCCTCGGGCGCGCCCGGCAGGCCTTCGTGGTCGATGATGTCCGGCCGGTAGATGTCGTCCACGATGGAGAAGTCGCCCTGGTTGACGAACTCGTCGAAGACGCGGCGGATGGTCGCCTTGTTGTGTTCCGTGGAGCCGGTCGCCATGACCGTCCCTTCCTCTCGTGCCCTCTCGGGCTGGGGTCAGTGGTGGTTCTGCAGGGCGCGCTCGCGCCAGCGGGTTCCGTAGGCGACGTGCTCCTTCTCGGCGGCGGCGAAGGCGACGCGCGTCCAGGCGGCCCGCATGAGCTGGTCGCGGATCCAGACGGCCAGCGGGTTCTCCAGCGCGCCGGCCCAGCCGATCCGCGCGGCCAGCGTCTGCATGGGGGCGGTGCGGGTGCGGCGCTCGGCCTCGTAGGCGCGCAGCGCGGAGGTGACGTCACCGGGGCGGGTCAGGTGCTCGGCGAGCACCAGCGCGTCCTCGATGGCCAGGCAGGCGCCCTGCCCGATGTTGAAGCTGACCGCGTGCGCGGCGTCGCCCAGCAGGGTCACGCGGCCGCTTCCCCAGACGGGGTCCGGCTTCCGCTCGGTGACGTCGTTGCGGATGATGCTGTCGGGGTCGGTCGCCGCCAGGATCCGGGCGACCGGGTCGACCCAGCCGCGGTGCCTGGCCTGGAGCATCCGCAGGGTGTCCTGGGGGGTGCCCTGGTCGCGGCCGCCGGCCGGGCCGTTCGCCACGCTCATCCAGTGCACGACACCGGGGGCGATGTCGTAGTAGGTGAAGCGGGTGCCGCGGCCGAAGAGGCCGAGGAAGCTGCCCGGGGGGATCTCCTCGGGGCTCATCTTCGCGTGGCCGCGCCAGGCGATGTAGCCGGTGTAGTGCGGCGGCTGGGGGCCGAGGAGCTGGGCGCGGACCGCCGAGCGGACGCCGTCCGCGCCGATCAGCACGTCGCCGCGCTCCTCGGTGCCGTCGTCGAAGCGGACGGTCACGCCCTCGCGGTCCTGGGCGTAGCCGGTCACCCGGGCGCCGGTGCGCACGGGCACGGTCAGGGCGTCGCTCATGATGCCGTGGAGCTCCGACCGGCCGATGGCGACCGTCGGCTGGCCGTAGCGGGAGGTGAACTGGCCGACGGGCCAGTCACCGATGGAGTTGCCCCGCCAGTCGGCGAACGAGCAGACCTCCTGCGCCGGGGCGGTCTCGCGGACCGCGTCGGCAAGGCCCAGGTACTCCAGGGCCAGCATGCCGTTGGTCCAGATGTGCAGGCCTGCGCCTCCGTCGCGCAGCTGGGGCGCGCTCTCGAAGACGATGGAGTCGATTCCCTGCTGCTGGAGGGCCAGCGCGGTGGCGATGCCGCCGATGCCGCCGCCGGCGATCAGCACTCGGCGTATGCGCGGTGCGGACACGGTGTTCTCCTTGACTGGTGGGGGGGCGGGGGCTCAGCCGTTGAGCTGGGCCATGGCCTCGGCGGGGTAGCGGTCGCCCGCGGTGATGCCGTAGGGAGCGATGCGCTCGATCTCGGCGAGGGTCTCGGCGGAGAGGGTGACGGCGACGGCGCCGAGGTTCTCCTCCAGGTACTTGCGGCGCTTGGTGCCCGGGATGGCGACCACGTCGTCGCCGCGGGAGAGCACCCAGGCCAGTGCGAGCTGGGTGGCGGAGATCTCCAGGCTCGCCGCGAGCGCGACGAGCCCGTCCACGACCGGCAGGTTGCGCTGGAGGTTCTCCTCGGCGAAGCGCGGGGCGAAGCGGCGGAAGTCCAGGCCCTGCGGGATGTCCTGGGTGCTGCGGATGCCGCCGGTGAGGAAGCCGCGGCCCAGCGGGCTGTAGGCGACGAAGCCGATGCCCAGCTCGCGCACCGTGTCCAGCACGCCGTTGACCTCGACGTCGCGGGTGAAGAGGGAGTACTCGGTCTGGACGGCGGCCAGCGGGTGCACGGCGTGCGCCTGCCGGATCGTCTGCGCCGAGGCCTCGGACACCCCGAGGTGGCGGACCTTGCCGGCCGCGACGAGCTCGGCCATGGCGCCGATGCTCTCCTCGACGGGCACGTCGGGGTCGATGCGGTGCAGGTAGTACAGGTCGAGGTGGTCGGTGCCCAGCCGGCTCAGGCTGCCCTCGACGGCCTGCTTGATGTACTCGGGGCGGCCGTTGAGGCCGCCGGTCAGCTTGCCGTCGGCGCCGATCTCGTTGCCGACCTTCGACGCCAGGACCAGCTCGTCGCGGCGGCCGCGGATGGCCTTGCCGACGAGGGCCTCGTTGGTGTGCGGTCCGTACATGTCGGCGGTGTCGAGCAGGGTGACCCCGAGGTCCAGGGCCCGGTGGACCGTGGCGATGGCCTCGGTCTCGTCCGAGTCCCCGTAGCCGAAGGTCATCCCCATGCAGCCGAGGCCCTCGACGGAGACGGTGACTCCGTCCCGGCCCAGCGTGCGGTGTTCCATGTGTTCCTCCATCGTGCGCTGTGTTCGTCCTGGTGTTTCCGCGTCCCGGCCGGGTCAGGCGTGGGCGGCGGCCCGGAGCTCCTGGAGGACCTCGGTGAGGTTGGTCTGGTCCCAGTGCTCGGCGAACAGGCCGTCCTCCAGGCGCCAGATGTCGATGGAGCGGATCTGGACCTTGCGGTAGGTGGCCGGGATGCCGAGGAACTCGCCCTGGTGGGTGCCCTCGTACTCGAAGCGGCCGGCGACGCGGTCGCCGGAGACCAGCAGGTCCTTGACGGTGGCGGTGATGTCGGGGAAGGCGGCGAAGACGTTCTTCCAGAAGAGCCGGTTGGCCTCGCGGCCGTTGGGGACCACGGGGTTGTGGTCGATGTGCTCGAAGGTGCAGTGGGTGTCGACGCGGTCCGCGTCACGCGTGTTGACCATGGCGAGGAAGTCCTCGACGGCGGGGTGGGTGGTGGTGATCACTGACATCTGATTCGCATCCTCTTGTCGTGGGTGGGGGGGGCGCCGGGCGGGCGGGGATCAGGCGGCGGCGGTGACCGGCGCGGGGGCGTGCCAGGTGAGCGACAGGCCGGTGTAGACGTAGCGGCTGGCCTCGATGCCGAGCAGCACGACCTTGTGGCCGGGCTGGATCCGGCCCGACGTCCAGGCGGCGTCCAGGGCGAGCGGCACGGCGGCGGAGCCGGTGGCGCCCACTTCGGCGAGGTTCTCGACGATCTTTCCGGTCTTCAGGGCCTCGTCGTCGGCGGCGGACAGGCCGGCGTCCTCGTACTCGCGGGCGAAGTAGTCGGCGTTGCCCTCGGGCAGCACCAGCGCGTCGAGGTCGCTCAGCGACCAGCCGGAGCGCTGGGACATGTCCTTGATGGCCTCGACGAAGACCCGGGGGCCGAAGGTCGTGGTGCCGGGGACGTCCACCTTCATGTCGATCAGCCGCTTGCGGCGCAGCTGCTCGGCCTGCGACACGTCCGTGCCGCCGCCGATGATCTCCATGCCGGGCTTGCGGAGGCCGCCCATGCAGGCGTTGACGAAGGCGAAGTCGTCCTGGTGGCCGGCCTCGGCGGGCTCGGCCCGCAGCAGGACCGCGCCGGCGCCGTCGCCGAAGGTGTACAGGGTCAGGCGCTCGCGCATCCGGACCTTGAAGGGGTCCTTGCCGATGAACATCGGGGCCATCAGCGGCGAGATGGCCTCGCTGCCGATCACGAGCGCGGTGCGCGCGGTGCCGTCGGCGAGCTGGCGGCGGGCGATGTCCAGGGCCTGCACCCAGCCGGCGCAGGCGCCGCGCACCTCGATGGCGGCGCACCGCTCCAGGCCGAGGTAGTGCTGCACGGTCGTGGCGACGTTCGGCAGGAGGTACTCGGGGCTGGCGGTGCACACGACCAGCAGGTCGATCTCGTCCGCGCCGACGCCGGCCCGTTCGAGGGCCTGGCGTCCGGCGGCCTCCGCCATGCGGCTGTTGGAGGTGAGGTGCTCGCCGGTGACCGTGTCGATCATCCAGTGGCGGGTCTCGACCTGGATCCCGGCCAGGACGTCGTCCGGGAGGGGGCCGACGATCTTCTCGATCTGGGTGTTGTCGATCGGGTCTCCGGGGACGTACCCGCCGGTGGAGAGGATCTTCACGCTGAGGTTCTCGGTGGTGCCGGTCATCGGGCGGACTCCGTTCGGGAGGTCGGGGCGGGCGACAGCACGATCGACGTGTGCGTTCCGCCCAGCGAAGAGCTGTTGATCAGGGCGTCGCCCTGGGAGAGGCCGTGCTGCCAGGAGCCGATGGCGAGCACCGCCGCCAGCTGCGCGCCCGCGCCGACCGGCTCGCCCAGCGAGCGCTTGGGGGTGCGGACGGGCACCTCGGCACCGTCCAGCAGCCGGTCGATGGCGGCGGCCTCGGGCTGGTCCACCGGGGTCAGTCCGGCAGCGTTGGCCCACACCTCGGCGAGCTCGCCCGGTGCGATCCCGGCGCCGGCCAGGGCGCCGCGCATGGCCCGCTCCAGGCCGTCGCCCGACGGGTCCCAGCGGCCCACGCCGGCAGCGTCGGAGGCCGTGGCGTGGGCGCGGACCACGGCGTGGACGGTCGCCCCGCGCTCGCGGGCCGCTCCGGCGCGTTCCAGCACCAGGGCGATGCCGCCCTCGGCCAGGGTGTAGTCGGCGGCGGACCGCGAGCCGAACAGCGGGATGGTGCGGTAGCCGTCGAGGGCGCCGGGCGAGAAGGCGTCGACCGCCGGGACCACGATCCGGTCGGCCCGCCCGCTGCGCAGCAGGTCGTGGGCGACGCCGATGGCGGCGGCGCCCGCGGCGTGCCCCGAGGTCAGGGTGGACGTCGGGCCCTTGACCCCGAGGGCCATGGCCACCTGTCCGGCCGCGGCGTTGTACACGGTGTTGGGGAAGACCCCCGGGTTGCCGGCGGCCGGGCCGTCGGTGAGCAGCGGGAGGAAGAACCGCTCGTTGCTCTCCACGGGGCCGATGCCGGTGCCGAGGACCACGCCGGTCGCCGCGCGTTCGTCGTCGCCGGTCACCCCCGCGTGCTCCAGGGCCGCCCGGCAGGCGGCGATGGCGAGCTGCGAGATGCGGTCCATGCGGCGGCGGTCCTTGCGGGTGCCGGCCGCTTCCGGGTCGAACACGGCGCGGGCGACCCGCAGTCCGTCCTCGTCCTCGCCGGGGCGGGTACCGGCCTCGAAGGCCTGCCACAGGGCCTCGACCCCGTCGCCCGCCGCGGTCAGCGCGCTGAACCCGGTGACGACCACCTCGTCGTGGTGCTCGTCCGCGGGACCCTCGAAGAGGGCTCCGGGGCGGGCGTAGGCGACCGTGGCGTTGGCTCCGCCGAAGGCGAAGTTGTTGGAGAGGGCCACGTCCAGGTCCATCGGGCGGCCCGTGCCGGGGATCGGGTCGAGGCCGCACTGCGGGTCGGTCTCGGTGAATCCCGCGGTGGGCGGGGCGATCTGGTCGCGCAGGGCGAGCACCGTCGCTATGCCCTCGACCGCTCCCGCCGCGCCCAGCAGGTGGCCCACCATGGACTTCGTGCTGCTCAGGGCGGTCTTCTCGGCCGCCTCGCCGAGGGCCAGGCGCACCGCGCCGCTCTCGGCGGAGTCGTTCTTGGGGGTGCCGGTGCCGTGTCCGTTGACGTAGCGCACGTCCTCGGGCGCCAGTTGGGCGGAGGCGAGCGCCGCGCGGATCGCACGGGCCGCGCCCTCGCCCTCGGGGTGGGGGGCGGTGGGGTGGTAGCCGTCGGCGGACAGGCCGTAGCCGAGCACCTCGGCGAGCACGGGGGCGCCGAGCCGGGCCGCGGCGTCCGCCGAGAGCAGGACGAACATGCCGCTGCCCTCGCCGAGCGACAGCCCGGAGCGGTCCTTGGAGTAGGGGGCCGCGGGCTTGCCGGACAGCGACTCCAGGCCGCTGAAGCCGGCGAACGCGGTCTCCGTGAAGGCGTCGCTGCCGCCGACGAGCATGGCGTCGGCCCGGCCCGCCCGGATCACCTCCAGGGCGTGGGCCATGGCGTGGGCTCCGGACGCGCAGGCGGTGTTCACCGAGAGCACCGGCCCCTTGATCCCGAAGGCGGCGCCGAGCGCCTCGGCCCCCGCCTGGGGCGGTACGAGGGCGTACCGCTGCCAGTCGGGCTCCTCGTCGGCGGCGCGGGCGCGCAGCGCGTGTTCGGCGCTGCGCCAGCCGCCGTTGCAGGTGCCGTAGGAGACGCCCCAGCGCTCCGCGGGGATCTCGACGCCCGGGGTGAGGCCGGCGGCGCCGAGGGCCTCCTCGGCCGCGACGAGCGCGAAGTCGACCGAGGGCTCACGGACCTCTTCGTCCGAGGTGTACGCGTAGGCGGGCCGCCGGGTCTCGGTGACCTCGCCTCCGATGCGGGTCTGGTAGCCGTCCATCGGCAGGCCGCGCACCGGCCGGATCGCGACCCGTCCCGTGCGGACACCTTCCCAGAACTCTTCGGCGGTGCCCCCTTGGGAGGTGATCGCGCCCACGCCGGATACCACCACCCGCGCAACGCCGGAAGGCATGTTCTCCATGTGTCTGACTCCTCCTGACCTGGGTTTCCCGTCTCCTCGGACGGACTGGACGTACCGGATGTACTCGATGAACTCGCCCTCCGGTGTCCCGGAGGGGATGGGACTCGGCACGGGCTAGGCCGCCCGTCCCAGGGCCAGCGCGACGGCCTGGCCTTCGAGGCCGCGGGCCAGGGCGAGGGCCGTCTCCGGCCGGGTGTCGCGGGCCTCGCCGCGGACGAGGTCCATGTCGCAGGCCGCGTCCGGGGTTTCAAGGTTGGCGGTGGCCGGGATGGCGCCGTAGTGCAGGGCGAGCGCCGACACCGCGACGTTGAGCGCGCCGGCGCCGCCGACGAGGTGGCCGGTCTGCGGCTTGATGCTGCTGATCGGGACCGACCGGGAGGCCTCGCCGAGCGCGGTGCGCAGGGCGGCGGTCTCGCTGCGGTCGCCGATCTTGGTCGCGGCTCCGTGGGAGGCGATGTAGCCGAGGTCGGCCGGGGCGAGCCGGGCGTCGTCCAGGGCCCGCCGCACGGCGCGGACGAGGCCGCGGCCCTCGGGGTCGGTGGCGGGCGGGGTGCGCCCGTCGTGGCCGTTGCCCACGCCCCGCAGCTCGGCGTAGATCCGGGCGCCGCGGGCGAGCGCGGCCTCCTTCTCCTCCAGGACCAGCAGGGCGCCGCCCTCGCCGAGCACGGCTCCGCTGCGGGTCTGGTCGTAGGGCCGGAAGGCGGTCTCGCCGAGCTCGTTGCGGGTGGTGAGGACGCCCATGCGGTCCATGTGCGTCATCGACCACCAGCTGGTGGCGTCCTCGTAGCCGCCGGCGATGATCCGGTCGGCGTCGCCGCGCTGGATGGCCCGCACGGCCCTCGCGATGGCGGTGGCGCCGGCGTCGGCGGTCCCTGCGAAGAAGGCGTTGGCGCCGCGGATGCCGAAGGTCTGCGAGATGTGGAAGACGGCGCCCGGCTGGAGCCCCTCGACGAAGAAGAGCGGCGGCATGATGGTGTCGGCCTTCTCGCCGAGCGCCTTCATGTCGGCGGTGCCGTCCGGGCGGCGGACCGTCCGCAGCCCCTTGATCAGCTGGTCCATCCGGCCCATCGACTTGTTGCCGCCGAGGAACAGCCCGGTGCGCAGGCCCAGTTCGGTGCCGGTGTCGATGCCGGCGTCCGCCAGGGCCAGGGAGGCCGCCGCGAGACCGAGCTGGTCGCCCCGGTTCATGGTGTTCAGCTGGCGCCGGGTGGCGAAGCGGCTGGGGTCGAACCCGTCGATCTCCGCGCCCAGCGTGGTCTGGAGCCGGGAGGTGTCGTAGGCCTGGATCTGCCTGACGCCGCTCCGGCCGTCGACGATGGCCTTCCAGTTGGCCTCACCGCCTTCGCCGAGCGCGGTCAGCAGGCCGATGCCGCTGATCACTACCTGGCGTCCGATGCCGCTCATCGCTGCTCCTTGGGGGATTCGCCGACTGTGGCCGGGGCGGGGAGCCGGCGTACGAGGGTCAACTGCCGGACGGTGGCCACGGGCTGGCCGTCCACCGTCGCGGCGATCTTGAAGTGGAGGGTGTCGTCGCCGTCGCGGCCGGTGAGCTCCGCGAGGATCGCCACCTGGTCGCCCGGCCGGACCGGCCGCCGCCAGCGCACCCGGGTCGCCTCCCCGAGGCGCCAGCCGTGGTCGGATGCCGGCGCGGCCAGGGCGGCCACGTCGGCGGCGCTCGCGACGAGCAGCACGCCGGGCAGGATGGGGAAGCGCGGGAAGTGGGTGGCGAAGAGGTCGAGGGTGTTGGGGACGTTGCGCAGGGCCGTGGCCTGCTCGCCCGGGCGGACCTCGGGGTCGAGCAGTGCGCCGTGCACGGGGTGCCCGGTGGCCCGGTGGTCCGTCGTCACGCTCATCGCTCGTAACCGCCGACGACGAGGCTGATGTTGGTGCCGCCGAACGCGAAGGCGTTGATCAGGGCGTGCGAGACGGACCGGTCGCGGGCCGTGTTCGGCACGTAGTCCAGGTCGAGCTTGCGGTCCGGCGAGGTGAGGTTGATGGTGGGCGGCACCAGCGAGTTGTTGATCGCCCCGATCGCGGCGAGCACGTTGAGCGCGGCGCCGGCCGAGGTCAGGTGCCCGGCCATCGACTTCGGCGAGCTGATCACGAGCCGGTGGGCGTCGTCGCCGAACACCTTCTTGATCGCGACGGTCTCGGACTGGTCGTTGCCGTGGGTGCTGGTGCCGTGGGCGACGACGTAGTCGATGCCCTCGGTGCCGACTCCGGAGTCGGCGATGGCGCTCGCCATCGACTCGATCGCGCCGGAACCGTCCGGCGGCGAGTCGGTGATGCGCCAGGCGTTGAGGCTGGACCCGTAGCCGAGGACCTCGGCGTGGATGCGGGCACCGCGCGCCAGCGCGGACTCCAGCTCCTCCAGGACGAAGAGCACTCCGCCCTCGCCGAGGACGAACCCGGACCGCTCGCCGTCGAAGGGGCGGCTGGCGGACTGCGGGTCGTCGTTGTACCGGTCGGTGAGCGCGCCGAGCAGGGTGAAGCCGAGCACGTCCATCCACGAGGTCAGCGAGTCGAAGCCGCCGGCCACCATCAGGGTGGCATCGCCCTCCTGGATGGCCCGGAAGGCCTCGCCGATGGCGTGGCCGGAGCCGGAGCAGGCCGTGCTGACGCCCATGAGCGGACCCGTCGCGTCGAACAGCCGCGCGATGGCCGCGGCGGGCACGTTCTGGCTGAACTCCAGGGACTCCGAGGGCGTGTACGGCAGGAACGCCGTCTCCTCGCCCGTGGTCTCGCGCAGCTCGCCGACGTCGAGCAGCCACTGCAGGCCGGGCCGGCCGACGCTGGCGCCGACGGAGACGCCCATCTCGCCGCTCTCGTAGGTGTCGCGGTCCACGCCCGCGTCGCGCAGCGCCTCCGCCGCGGCCGCCAGGCCGAACTGTCCGGGCCGGGACAGGTGGCGCAGGCCCACCTCGCGCGGTACCAGGTCCTTCAGCCGGAAGTCCTTGACCTGGCCGGCGATGCGTACGGGGAACCCGTCCGTCTCGATGGTGGTCAGTTCACCGACGCCGCTGCGGCCGGTGGCCAGTCCTTCCCAGGTGGTCGGGGCGTCGTTCCCCAGGGGGGTCACCGCCCCGATCCCCGTGATCACTACACGCTTCATCGCAGCACCTCCGTGCGCAGCAGATGCCGGCCCATTCGCTCGGTGTCCTCCGGGTCTTCGAGCTGGTCGCTGCCGAGGGCGGCACACATCAGGCCGCTGACCTCCAGCACCGTCCGGTCGCCGACGCGGACGGTGCCGTCCAGGGTCACGGCCGTCTCGTCGAACGAGACGAATCGGACATCAAGGTCGAGTACGTCGCCGGGGAGCACCTCGGTGTGCCAGCGCACGCTGGCGGCGCTCGCCAGAGCGGCACGCCTCTTGTAGCCGGTGCTCAGCAGCAGGAGCCAGGTGCCCGCCTGGGCCAGCGCTTCCAGGACCAGCGCGGCGGGCATCACGGCCCCGTTCGGCGTGGGGGTCCAGTAGGACTCGTCGGCGGAGGTGACCTTGCGCCCCCGCAGACTCACCCCGGACTCCCATGCCTCGATACGGTCGATCAGGTGGAATCGCACGGCCGGCCCCTACTTGGAGCGGCCCAGGCCGAGCTGGCCCGCCCAGCCGCCGTCGACCCGCAGCAGCTCACCGGTGACGTACGAGGAGTCCTCGCCGGCGAGGAAGGAGACGACGCCGGCCACCTGCTCGGGCGTGGCGAACTCGCGGAAGGGCAGCTGGCGCTTGATGTTCTTGCCGCCGTCCTTCTCCAGCAGTCCGCCGATCAGGTCGGTGGCCGTGTATCCCGCGAGGACCGCGTTGACGCGGATCTCGAAGCGCGCCAGCTCGATGGCGGCGGCGCGGGTGAAGGAGTTGACGGCACCCTTGGAGGCGGAGTAGTTAGACTGCCCCACCCATCCGCCCTCCCCCATGACGGAGGAGATGTTGATGACGTTGCCCTCGCGCTGGGACATGAAGTGCCCGGCCACGGCGTGGGTGCAGTTGTAGACACCGCCGACGTTGACCTTGAGCACCTCCCACCAGTCCGCGGGAGCCTGGTCGTAGATGAGGCCGTCCTGCGCCACCCCGGCGTTGTTCACCAGGATGTGCAGGCCGCCCAGGCCGTCGATGGTCTCCCGGACCAGCCGCTGCGCGGCCTCGGGGTCCGACACGTCGGCCTGCAGGGCGACCGCCCGGCCTCCCGCCGAGGTGATCTCCTCGACGACGCGCTCCGCCTCGTCCTTGCGCGAGCGGTAGTTGACGGCGATGGCAGCACCGTCGGCGGCGAGGCGGAGCGCGATGGCCCGCCCGATGCCGCGTGAGCTGCCGGTGACCAGAGCGACGCGGCCTTCGAGCGTCATGAGTCTTTTCCTCCTTATTGGTTCCACACCAGGAGCGCCTGGGCTATCGCCAGCCCAGCGCTGTGAGTCATAGAAATGTCGAGCTGCTGCATCCCCAGCCGCTCGGCCTCTGCGGCCACCTCGCCGTACAACCTGACCGTCGGACGGCCGGCACGGTCGTTGACGACCTCTATGTCGGTCCACTCCATGCCCGCCGCCATGCCGGTGCCCAGTGCTTTGAGCACGGCTTCCTTGGCGGCGAAACGGGCGGCCAGATGATCACCGGGTCGGCGTCTTCGGCGGCAGTAGGACCGTTCCCGAGCGGTGAAGACCTGCTCCTCGAAGCCGGTGTCCGAGGCGACGAGTTCGTCGATCCGCTCGATTGCGACCACGTCCGTGCCGATACGCATCCGAGGTGGGACGGGGCGGTCGGCCGACGACCGCTCCATCACGTCGTCAGGCCGCGGCCAGGGTGCTGTCGGCACGTTCCGAGACCATGTCCGTCAGGTTCTGGACGGTGAACAGGGTGAGGACCTCGTCCGCGACGAGCTTGCCCGCGAGGGCGTCCGTGTCGATCTGCGGCAGCACCTTCTTCAGCTGCGCGAGACCGACCGCGGTGATGACGTCGTCCTCGTCGGCGAAGTCCTCGTCCGCGATGCCGCCCTGGATGACCTCGGTGAGGTCGGCCATCTTCACCTTCACGCCGGAGGCGCGCTCGATGCGGAAGAGGATGTCCAGGAGGTCGATCGACTCGGCGTCCAGGTCGCCGAGGAGGGTCGCGTCGGGCACGACCTCCTCGGTGTCCAGGCCGAGCGCCTCGGCGATGGAGTTCTGGACGATGGCGTCGAGGCTGGCGTTGTTCGTCATGCGTGAATCACCTTTTCCTGAGGGGATTTTGTGTGTGGGTCGTGGGGTCAGACCGGGACCGGCACGGCGGCCGAGAGGGTGTCGACGAGCGAGCCGAGGCGCCGCTCGTCGCCGGTGCTCGCCACCCGCGCGTCCGGGTCCGTACGGCGGACCAGCCCGTTCAGCACCCGGCCCGGACCCACTTCGATGTAGGTCTCGGTGGGGAGCCCTCCGGCCCGCCTGACCACGTCCACCCAGCGGACGGGTCCGCTGAGCTGACGGCGGAGCAGCTCCCGCGCCTGCTCGCCGCCGCGTACGTGGTCACCCGTCACCGAGCTGATGACGGGCAGTACCGGGTCCGCGAAGGAGTGGCCGGCCAGTTCGGCGGCGAACTCCTCCTCGATGGCGCTCATCAGGGAGCAGTGGAAGGGCGCGCCGACCTTCAGCGCCACCACCTTCTCCGCCCCCTCCAGGAGCGCCGCGCGGCCCGCCGCCTCGACGGCGGCGGCCTCGCCGGACAGGACGGTCTGCGTCGGCTCGTTGAAGTTGGCCACCTCGACCAGCCCCGTCTCACGAGCCTGTTCGCAGATCCGGACGACCTGCTCGGCGGACAGTCCCAGAACCGCTGCCATCGCGCCCGGCTGCTTTCGGCCCACCTCCGCCATGAGCCGACCGCGTACCTGGACGAGACGGAGCGCCGACTCCGGCGTCAGGACCTCGGCCGCGACCAGGGCCGCGTACTCGCCCAGGCTGTGACCGGCCACCGCGCCGGGCGCGCAGCCCGCCTCGCGCAGGACCTGCCAGGTGGCCAGGCTCGTCGCGAGGATCGCGGGCTGGGTGATGTCGGTGGCGGCGAGTTCCTCCGCCGTTCCGGTGGTGCAGATTTCGGAGAGCGGCATGCCGAGCACGGCGTCCGCCTCGTCGAACACCCGTCGGGCGGCGGAATACCGCTCCAGCAGGTGAGTGGCCATGCCGGCCCGCTGAGACCCCTGTCCGGGGAACATCACCAGGTCGGCGGAGCTGTTCGAGTTCATCAGTGGGATTCCTTCGGTACCTTGTGGCCCGGCTGGTGCGGCGCGGTCTCCGTCGACCGTTCCGGGGTGCCGGGCCGGCGCCTCATGGCCGACGGACCACCCGCCCGATGCGGGCTTCGACGACATGGATGCGATCGGGCGGGCTGGTCGTGATCGGCACTGCCCTTCGAACCTAAGGCAGGCGCTCGGCCGCTCCCAGACTTCCAATGGTCAGTGGCCATGCCTCCTTAGAGGCATTACAGGCGCTCACCCGTGGTGACCTTGAGGTTCGCGGCGCGCAGGTCGACACCCTGGCCCCAGATCCGGCTGCCGGTCTGGCTGGTCTCGTCGAGGAACGTCTGGCCGGTGGGCGCGCCCAGCCGGGTGTTGTAGTAGAAGCCGTTCGTCGAGTCCAGGCGCACCAGGCCGCGGCCGTCCGCGCCGGCGCCGTCGAGCATCGTGAACACGCCCAGCCCGCAGGTCGCCTGCTTGGGTGCGACGACCTCCTCGGTACCGCCGTGGTCCGTCTGGAGGTACTTCCGGTCGAGTTCGAGGGTGCCCAGCTTGTTCACGGTGAGCACGGTGAAGCCGTTGAGCTTCCAGCGGGCCCGGGTGCCGCCGTTCTCCAGGACGACCTGGGTGTTGACCTGGGTGCCCGGGGTGATGCGGGCGACCGGCACCGCGTAGGTGAACGCCGCGTAGTTGGTGCCCGGGTACCGCAGGCGCTCGTAGAAGGCGTAGACGGTGTTGTTGGTGACGTGGAAGTCCATGACCATGCCGGTCTGCAGGTCCGCCGTGACCAGACCCGCCGAACCGAGCCGGACGTCGCCCTGCGGGTCGCTGACCGCGCTGCCGAACGGGTGCTTCTCCATGTTGCGCGTCTGGACGGACAGCGAGGACTCGCAGGTCAGCTGCCCGTTCGGCGGGATGTCGTAACCCGGGTAGCCGGTGGTGCCGTTGTGCCGCGGGTAGGCGAGCCACTTCATGTGGTCCTTGTCGCCGCCGCCGCCGGCCGCCTGCTGCCCCGTGGTCCAGGCGAACGCCGGCTGGCCCGTGACCGGGTCCGTGCCGGAGGGCACCACGTTCAGACCGCGGGTCGAGGTGGTCGCGATGCCGTCGTTGGCCGTGAGCCCGCCGTTCTCGAACAGCTGCCACTTGCCCGCGGTCGAGGTGTCGAAGCCGTTCTGGAAGGTGTCGCTGAAGACGGTCTTCTTGAGCATCGGGGCCTCTTCGACCTGCTCGGCCTGCTCGACCGCCACCGCTCCCGTCGCCGGCGTGACCACGACCGCCATGGCCACCGCCACCGCGCCGAACATCAGCCGCTTCTTCCAACTCGTTCTCACTGTCGTCTCCTTGAGTGGTCTCGGATGTCTTCACATCGTCGGGACCGCCCGTAGAGATCGACTTAAAACTTCTTTGTCGAACGCATGAGGTCGTACTTCGACAGAGCTTTGATGCCGCCTTGAACACCGCCGGGCAGCGTGGAACGCCCCTCTTGCCATCGATCCGAGGAAAGGGCACCACGTGAGCATCACCGAGGACCGTCCGACGTGGACGCAGTCGCACCTGCGGTCGTACACCGCCGAACTCTCCGAACTGCGTGACTCCGTGGTCCGGGGTCCCAGCGAGGCCGCCACCGAGGCACAGCACGCGAAGGGCAAGCTGACCGCCCGCGAGCGCATCGAGCACCTCTTCGACGAAGGGACCTTCACCGAACTGGAGGGCCTGCGCCGGCACCGGGCGACCGGTTTCGGCCTGGAGAACCGCAGACCGCACACCGACGGCGTGGTGATCGGCTGGGGCCTCGTGCACGGCCGCACCGTCTTCGCCTACGCCCACGACTTCCGCATCTTCGGCGGCGCGCTCGGCGAGGCGCACGCCGAGAAGATCCACAAGGTCATGGACCTGGCGGAAGCCGCCGGGGCCCCCGTGGTCGGCCTCTGCGACGGCGCCGGCGCGCGCATCCAGGAAGGCGTCACCGCGCTCGCCGGCTACGGCGGGATCTTCCAGCGCAACGTCCGCAACTCCGGCGTCATCCCCCAGATCAGCGTGATCCTGGGCCCCTGCGCGGGCGGCGCCGCCTACTCCCCGGCCCTGACCGACTTCGTGTTCATGGTCCGCGGCATCTCCCAGATGTTCATCACCGGCCCCGACGTCGTCCAGGCGGTCACCGGAGAGGTCATCACCCAGGACGCGCTCGGCGGCGCCGACGCGCACGCCGCCACCTCCGGCGTGGCCGCCTTCGCCTACGACGACGAGCAGAGCTGCCTGGACGACGTCCGCTTCCTACTCTCCATGCTGCCCTCCAACAACCGCGAGCTGCCGCCCGCGGCCGAGACCGACGACCCCGCCGACCGCCGCACCGAAGCCCTGCTGGACCTGGTGCCCGGCGACCCCAACCGCTCCTACGACATGCGCAAGGTCATCGAGGAAGTCGTCGACAACGGCGAGTACTTCGAGGTCCACGAGCTGTGGGGCACCAACATCATCTGCGCCCTGGCCCGGCTGGACGGCCACGTCGTCGGCATCGTCGCCAACCAGCCGTCCGTCACGGCGGGCGTCCTGGACATCCACGCCTCCGAGAAGGCGGCCCGCTTCGTCCAGACCTGCGACGCCTTCAACATCCCGCTCGTGACGCTGGTCGACGTACCCGGCTTCCTGCCCGGCGTGGACCAGGAGCACAACGGCATCATCCGGCACGGCGCGAAGCTGCTGTACGCGTACTGCAACGCCACCGTGCCCCGCATCCAGCTGATCCTGCGCAAGGCCTACGGCGGCGCCTACATCGTCATGGACTCGCGCTCCATCGGCACCGACGTGTCCCTGGCCTGGCCGAGCAACGAGATCGCCGTGATGGGCGCCGAGGGCGCGGCCAACGTGGTCTTCCGGCGCCAGATCGCCGAGGCCGACGACCCCGACGAGGCCCGCACCCGCCTGGTCAAGGAGTACAAGACCGAGCTGATGCACCCCTACTACGCCGCCGAACGCGGCCTGGTCGACGACGTCATCGACCCGGCGGAGACCCGGTCCCGGCTGATCGGCGCCCTCGCGATGCTGCGCGGCAAGCAGGTCACCCTGCCCAGCCGCAAGCACGGGAACCAGCCCCAGTGAGCGGGGCCGAACCGCAGATCCGGATCACGCGGGGGGCTCCGGATCCCGTCGAGGTGGCGGCGCTGACCGCGGTCCTGCTGGCCCTGGGCGCCGCCCGCGGCGACGCGGACGCCGGCTCCGGCGAGGCGACCGCGCCCGCGCCCTGGTCCCGCGTCGGATCGGGACCCGGCTCGGCCGGCTCCTGGTCGGGCCGCGGCCTTCCCGCCTGGCGCGCGAACCTGTGAAGACGCGCGTACGACATCAGAAGGGAGAGATACCGAGGCCGGTCATCGGGGACGGAACCCGTCAGGGCACGCTCGTCGGCTCGTTACTGCCCCCGGGGGTCGCCACCTCCGAGGCGTTCTCCGATCCGGTCCTGCCCACGCCCCTCTTCGCCTCCGAGGAGGAGCTGATAGCCGGCGCCTCGCCGGGCCGCCGCCGGGAGTTCAGCACCTCCCGGGCCTGCGCCCGGGAGGCCATGGCCGACCTCGGGGTGGCACCGGTGGCAGTGCTCCGCGACGCCCACGGCGCCCCGCTGTGGCCGGCCGGGGTCGTCGGGAGCATGGCGCACAGCAAGGGGTACCGGTGCGCCGCCGTGGCACGGTCGGCCGACGTGGCCGGCATCGGCATCGACGTCGAACCCAACGAACCGCTGCGCCACACCATGGTGCGCGAGCGGGTGACCATCCCGGAGGAGCGCGGACAGCTGGCCCGGCTGAGCACCTGCCCGTCGGGCATCCACTGGGACCGGCTGCTCTTCGCCGCCAAGGAGAGCGTGTACAAGGCCTGGTACCCGCTCACCGGGGTCATCCTGGACTTCGACGAGGCCGCGGTCGCCGTGAACCCGTGGTCGGGCACCTTCAAGGCCCGGGTGCTGGGCCGGGGACCGGTCGTCAACGGCGTCCGGCTCTCCGTCTTCCACGGGCGCTGGCTCGTGGAGGACGGGCTCGTGATCACCGCCGTGGCGCTGCCCGCCCCGGACCGGGGCGCCGGCACGCCGAACACATGACGGCGGGCCTCCACCTGGGTGGAGGCCCGCCATCAGCAGACGCACGCGGCCTGTTCGGAAGGCCGCAAGGAGCCCTTGGTCGGGGATTCCCGCGTCAGCCCTCGGCCGGGGGACAGCCGGCCTCGGTTCTCGGGGTGGTGCCGGGGACTAGCCCAGGCGCTCGACGAGCGCGTGGTACTGCTCCCACAGCTCCTTGGGGGTGTGGTCGCCGTAGGTGTTCAGGTGCTCGGGGACCAGGGCGGCCTCCTCGCGCCAGACCTCCTTGTCGACCGTGAGGAGGAAGTCGAGGTCCTCGTCGGCGATGTCGAGGCCGTCGAGGTCGAGCGAGGCCTTGGTCGGCAGGACGCCGATCGCGGTCTCGACGCCCTCGGCGGTGCCGTCGAGGCGGCCGACGATCCACTTCAGGACGCGGCTGTTCTCGCCGAAGCCCGGCCACACGAACTTGCCCGCGTCGTTCTTGCGGAACCAGTTCACGTAGTAGATCTTCGGGAGCTTGGTCTGGTCCTTGTCGGCGGCGACCTTGACCCAGTGGGCCATGTAGTCACCCATGTTGTAGCCGCAGAACGGCAGCATCGCGAACGGGTCGCGGCGCAGCTCGCCGACCTTGCCCTCGGCGGCGGCGGTCTTCTCGGACGCGATGTTCGAGCCGATGAAGACGCCGTGGTTCCAGTCGAAGGACTCGGTGACCAGCGGGACGGCGGAGGCGCGGCGGCCGCCGAAGAGGATCGCGGAGACCGGGACGCCCTTCGGGTCCTCCCACTCGGGGGCGATCGTCGGGCACTGGGCGGCCGGGACGGCGAAGCGGGCGTTGGGGTGGGCGGCCGGGGTCCCGGACTCCGGGGTCCAGGCGTTGCCCTTCCAGTCGATGAGGTGCGCGGGCGCCTCCTCGGTCATGCCCTCCCACCACACGTCGCCGCCGTCGGGGGTGAGCGCGACGTTGGTGAAGACGGTGTTGGCGTACATCGTCTTCATGGCGTTGGCGTTGGTGTGCGCGCCGGTGCCGGGGGCGACGCCGAAGAAGCCGGCCTCGGGGTTGATCGCGTAGAGGCGGCCGTCCTCGCCGAAGCGCATCCAGGCGATGTCGTCGCCGATCGTCTCGACCGTCCAGCCGGGGATCGTGGGCTCCAGCATGGCCAGGTTGGTCTTGCCGCAGGCGGACGGGAACGCGGCCGCGACGTACTTCGCCTCGCCCTCGCCGGCCGGCGGGGTCAGCTTCAGGATGAGCATGTGCTCGGCGAGCCAGCCCTCGTCGCGGGCCATGACGGAGGCGATGCGCAGCGCGTAGCACTTCTTGCCGAGCAGGGCGTTGCCGCCGTAGCCGGAGCCGAAGGACCAGATCTCGCGGGTCTCGGGGAAGTGCGAGATGTACTTGGTGGTGTTGCAGGGCCACGGCACGTCGTCCTGGCCCTCGGCGAGCGGAGCGCCGAGGGTGTGGACGGCCTTGACGAAGAAGCCGTCGGAGCCGAGCTCGTCGAGGACGGCCTTGCCCATGCGGGTCATGGTGCGCATGGCGACCGCGACGTAGGCGGAGTCGGTGATCTCGACGCCGATCGCGGAGAGGTCGGAGCCGAGGGGGCCCATGCAGAACGGGACGACGTACATCGTCCGGCCCTTCATGGAGCCGCGGAAGATGCCCTGCTCCCCCGCGAAGATCTCCTTCATCTCGGAAGGAGCCTTCCAGTGGTTGGTCGGGCCCGCGTCCTCTTCCTTCTCGGAGCAGATGAAGGTGCGGTCCTCGACGCGCGCGACGTCGGAGGGGTCGGAGGCGGCGTAGTACGAGTTCGGGCGCTTGGTCTCGTCGAGCTTCTTGAACGTGCCCTTCGCGACGAGCTCCTCGCACAGGCGCTCGTACTCGGCCTCGGAGCCGTCGCACCAGACGATGCGGTCCGGCTGGGTCAGGGCTGCGATCTCCTCCACCCAGGAGATCAGCTCCTGGTGGGTCGTCGGGACGGAAGTGGGAGCCGCGTTGTCGCGCGCCACGATTGCTCCTTGTTGAGGGGTTTGTTTGGTGTATGCCCCGTGGGGGCTGCGACCCGGACGCTTCGCGCTCCGCTCATCCGGTGCCGACCGCACTCATCTGATCATCCGGTGGATGTGCGCATATGTCCAGGGGGCCTCTCACGTGAGCATCGCCACGTCCGTCAATCTTCCGTAAAGAGGAAATCCGAAACCTACGGACCCGTAGGTAGCATGTGGACCATGACTTCAGACGCCGTCGCCGCACCGGTCATCCCGGCAGGTCCGGAGGCCAAGCCGCTGATGCGCGGCTGGCTGCACACCGGGATGTTCCCCGCCGTGGTGATCGCCGGCCTGGTGCTGATGGCCTTCACCGACTCGACGAAGGCCCGCATCGCCTGCGGGGTGTACGTCCTCACCGCCTGCCTGCTCTTCGGCGTGAGCGCCGTCTACCACCGCGGCACGTGGGGGCCGCGCGGCGAGGCCGTCCTGCGGCGGCTCGACCACGCGAACATCTTCCTGATCATCGCGGGCACCTACACCCCGCTCGCCGTCATGCTGCTGCCCGACTCCACCGGCAGGCCCCTGCTGTGGGCCGTGTGGATCGCCGCCGCGGCCGGCATCGCCTTCCGCGTCTTCTGGGTCGGCGCCCCGCGCTGGCTGTACACCCCGTGCTACATCGCGATGGGGTGGGCGGCTGTGTTCTTCCTGCCCGACTTCATGCGGACCGGCGGTATCGCCGTCCTCGTCCTGGTGATCGTCGGCGGTCTGCTCTACAGCGTGGGCGGGGTCATCTACGGGATGAAGCGCCCCAACCCCTCCCCCCGCTTCTTCGGCTTCCACGAGGTCTTCCACTCCCTGACGCTGGCGGCCTTCGTGGCCCACTACGTCGGCATCTCCCTGGCCGCGTACCGGCACGCGTAGGCGGATCCCCGGCCGCCCCCCCGCGCGCTCCCCGGCCCTCGGGCGTACCGTCGTCGAGGGGGAAGTCCGCCAGTCGGTCGACTCGGGGAAGACCACCGAAGTCCCGGAGGGTACGGCCATGAAACTCCGGCAGCACCCGGCCCTGCTCGTCCCCTGCCTCCTCCTCGCGCTGGCGCCTGCGCCGGCCGTGGCGGCCCCGGCCCCCGCCGCGCCCGCCGAAGCCTGCGCCCTGGTCAAGGGCGCACCCACGGGTGACGGCACGGCCACCTACGACCTCGCACTCTCCGGGTTCCAGGGCAACACCCGGGTGGTGATCTCCGGCCCGGGCCGGACCCGGGAGGCCCGCGTCGCGTCCGACGGCACGTACACGGCCGAGAACGTCCCCTACGGCGACTACCGGGTCAAGGCGAAGAACCGCAGCTCCCCGCCGGTCACCTGCGGCAAGGCTCCGCGGGAGGCGGAGAAGCCGGCCGAGCCGAAGGCGGCCGCGGTCACCGGCGCCAACGCAGAGTACGAGGGGGGTCTCAACGGGAACATAACCTGTGCCATGTTCAGCCCCGAGTACCCCGTATCGTTCGCCGGCACCATCACCACGTCCACCCCGGGAGTCGTCACCTACCGCTGGACGACGAGCAGCGGCGCCGTATCGGGAGAGCTGACGGTGGACTTCCCCACGGCGGGCACGCAGGCCGTGCCCCGGTACGTGTGGGGGCCCACGGGCCTGGCCGGGGTGGGCCCCAAGCTCAGCGGCTGGGCGCAGATCGTCATCTCCGACACGGGCACGAAGTCCAACCGGGCCACGTTCGACATCACCTGCGTGTGACCGCCCGAACGGGACCGAACGGGACCAGCCCGGCACCGGCTACCGGTGACGGGCTGGTCCTGGTGCTCCTGTCGCTCCTGTCCCGCGGCTAGCCGCAGGCGTAGCCGTCCCCGTCCGGGTCGAGCCGCAGCGGGTCGCTGCCGTTGACCTTCATCCGCTTCGGGAACTGGTGCGCGGCCAGCCACTCGCACCGCGCCTTGGTCGTCTTCTTCACCTCCGCCGGGAAGGCGCCCGGTACGCAGATGCTGGCCGTCCCGTAGTGCCGGTCGCAGCCGGCCACGGTGGGCGCGACCGGGGCCGAGTCCCGCTTGCCGGGGTTGGCCTTGGGCGGGGCGAGCTTGTCGGCGAAGGTGTGCTCGTGCGGCGCGGGCTGCTGCTTCCCGTCCGCCTTGGCCGCCGCCGCCAGCGCGGGGGCCCCGCCCAGGTGGACCCAGGTCGCGACCGACGGGACGCCGTTCGCGTCGACCCCGAACAGCATGTACCAGCCGGGCGGGGCCAGGTTGGGGTTGCTGGTGACGTTGAGGTCGATGGTCTTGTTGTCGATCACCGTCATCGGCAGGTCCACGAACCGCTGGTTGGGGTCCGAGGAGTGGGTGACCGCCGCCGGGCGGATCAGTTCGGCCTTGACGATCGGCCGGTCGACGGTGATCCGCTGCGTGTCCCCGTACACCCACTCCGTGTCGATCACCGAGGTGAGCTGCGGACGCGGCCCCTTGAACAGGTAGGGCGGGGTGTAGATGGACACCGCGTGGTTGTACGTGCCGTTGCCCGGGTTGTCGCCGACGGACATGACCCGCCCGTCGGGCAGCAGGAACGACCCCGAGTGGTAGGTCCGCGGGATCGGGTCGGTGGCCAGGCCCGCCTGGTAGGTGTTGCTCGCCGGGTCGAAGAACGAGGCCTCGAAGACCGGGTCGGCCCGGTCGTGGAGGCCGCCGCCGGTCTCCAGCACCTTGCCGTCGGGCAGCAGCACCGCGGACACGAACATCTTGCCCTCGGCGCCGGTCTGCGGACGCTTGCCCTGGCCCTGGTCGACCAGGCCCTGCGGAAGGTCGGGGCCCGCGGTGTAGGCGGGGCTCGGCTTCTTCAGGTCGATGATGTCGGTGAGCCGGTTCGCGGCCGGGTTGCGCTCGTTGTTGCCGCCGCCGATCGTCAGGACCCGCTGGTCCTGGGCGGGCGGCAGCAGCACGCTCGCCGACTCGTCGCGCTCGTCCTTGTTGCGCAGGCCGGGCACGTCGGTGATGGTGTTGGCGTCGTAGTCGTAGACCGAGGCGCCCGAGCCGGGCGTGCCGTTGCCGAAGGTGTGGCTGCCGGAGTAGAAGAGCCGGCCGTCCTGCATGAGGATCATCGACGGGTACAGGCCCCAGTACGACCAGGTCTGGTTGACCTCGTTCATCGGAAGCCACTTGTTCTGCGCCGCCGAGAACTTCTCCGCGGTGACGTTGCCCGTGGAGTCCTCCTTCAGCCCGCCGAAGGAGATCACGTCACCGTTGCCGAGGATGGTGGCGGACGGGTACCAGTGCCCGCCGTTCATGTCGTTGGTCTTCGTGTACGTCTCGGTCACCGGGTCGAAGACGTAGCTGTCCTTCAGCCCCTGGTAGCCGATCTTGCCGTCGGCGGACGGATAGCCCTTGTTGCCGCTCATCACCAGCACCCGGCCGTCGGCCAGCTGCACGTGCCCCGAGCAGAACATGTCCACCGGCGTCGGGATCGTCTTGGCGGTGCCCGCCACCGGGTCGTAGACGGCGGAGGTGAAGGTGCCCGCGTTGAACTGGGAGATGTCGTTGCCGGAACCGGCGATCAGCAGCACCTTGCCGTTCTTGAGGACCACCGCGTGCATCGAACGCACGGGGTTCTGAGTGGCCATCACCTCCCACTTGCCCTTGGCGCACTGCTCGGCCGTGCCCGTGCAGGTGGGCTGCGGCGGGACGGCGCCCACCTCCTCCAGCGCGTAGTCGTCGGTGGTGAGGGTGCCCACGCCGTAGACGGACAGGCCCCACGCGATCTGGTCGGTGTTCGGCGGTACGGCCGGCGTACGGACCTCCGTACGCGCCCACGCGGCGCTGACCGGCGGGTTCTGCAGGTCGGTCCAGTACTGCCAGCCCGCGGTGGTGTCGTGCCGGAACACCGTCACCGACACGTCGGGGGTGTCCGACTTGTACCAGGCGGACAGGTCGTACTGCTTGCCCGGCACCACGGTCGGGGCGCAGGCCGCGTTCTCGGTGACCAGGGCCTTGCGGTCGCCGCTGACCCGGCGGGTCACCGACACCTTCATGGCCTTGGTGCCGCTGTGGGAGTCGGCGACGGTGGCGAAGGTGAAGTCGTTGTCGCCCCAGCCCGACTTCGACCAGCAGGCGGGCATGTCGGAGCCGGCCGGACCGGCGGTCTCGAAGCCGGGGTTGGTCAGCAGGTTCGGCGCTCCGGCCGTGGCCTGCTGGGGTGCGGTAAGGAGCAGGCTGGCGGTCATCGCGCCGACGGCGACCAGGGCGGCCCGGCGCCCCGTCCCCCGTCGGATCTTCCTACGCATACGTGGGTCCTTTCGGTACGGCTCAACCCCTGGTGGTGCGTGCCGCACGTGGCCCGCGCGGCAGATAGACGAGCGCCTCGGTGGCGGCGAAACGCAGGACGAAGGTGATCACCAGCGCGACCGCGGTCGCGGGCAGCACCTCCAGGCCGAAGCGGTCCACGAACAGCGCGATGAGCGGGACGCGCAGCAGCAGGTCGGCGTTGGCGATGAGGGCGAAGCGGCCGATGCGGTCCGCCCAGTGGCGGTGGCGGCGCCGGTCGCGGAAGAGCAGCGTCTCGATGAACAGGAAGTTCCACAGCACCCCGGCCTGGTTGGCGAGCACCCCGGCGACGAGGTACTGCATCCCGGCGTGGGTCAGCAGCCAGAGCGCCGCCAGGTTCGGCACGAAGCCGGACACCCCGACCAGCCCGAAGCCGATCATCCGCACGAGGGGGCTCGCGGAACCCAGGGCCGCCAGCCGCGTCAGGACCCCCGGCCCCTCCCGGACCCCGCCGGGGGCACCCGGCGGCGGAGCGTCGACTTCCGGATCATCCAGGGCGTGCGGGGGCCCCAGGTTCTCGCTCATCGTGGCTCAGCTCCCACTCTCGCGGTCGGTCCGGCGGATCTCGATACGGTCCTCGCCCGTACCGAAGACGGCGACCGCGGTCGAATGCTCCAGAGCAGCCTTCACGTTCGGGAGGTCCGCCGCGTCGCGACGCACGGTGGGCGAGGAGACCACGTAGTCGATGTCCCGCCACCCGCGCGGCAGGGTCTTGGTGACGGCCGGGTCGAGGTCCGCCTTGTAGAACCAGATCGCCCCGTCCCCGGGTGCGAAACCGTGGTGAACGGCGTCGAGCCAGAGCGCGTCGTCCACGAGGACACGGGTGTTCGCCGGGTCGGCCACCTCACGGCCGAGCCAGGCCGCCGCCTGCCGGTAGGGGGCGTTGGCGTCGACGGTGAGGGCGGTCCGGTTGCCCTCGTACCAGCGCGGCAGCACGAACGCGGCCGCCGCCACGGCGAGTACGCCGACCAGCGCCCGCCGCGCGTACACCACGCCCCGGCGCTCCCCCGGCGCACGCCGGCGGCGCAGCACGGCGTGCGTGACACTGGCCGCGCCCCCCGCGAGGACCAGCGCCAGGAACGGCAGCGCCTGGATCACGTACATCGCCGGGAGGTAGCCGGAGGGCCGCATCGCGACCACGGCCAGGATCACCACGGCCAGGGCCGGCCCGGCGAGCGCCCGGGCGGTCACCGACCAGCGGTGGGTGGCCAGCAGCAGCACCGCGCCGGCCAGCCCGCCGAGCGGCAGGACGGAGTCGTAGTAGAGCCAGGAGCGGAAGACCCCGTTCGAACCGGTACCGGATTCGAGGATGAAGCCGGAGCCGGGACGGCTCATCTGGTAGGTGATGCCGTCGATCAGGGAGACGTGCCCCGCGCCGGGCAGCAGCTCGTTGTTGAGCAGCGCGTACAGCGGGTACGACAGCCCTATCATCGCGCAGGCGGTTATCGCCCCGGTCACGGCGAACTTGCGGGTGTCACGGTGGCTGTGGCGCCACATCGTCACCAGCAGCGCCGGGAGCACCACCAGCATCGTCTCCTTGGTCAGGACGGCGGTGGCGGCCGCCAGACCCGAACCGAAGTGGTGCCACAGGTGGCGGCTGGGGGACGCGGCGAGGCAGAACGCCAGCAGCATCCACATCACGGCCAGGTTGTCGAGGAAGATCTCCCGCTGCAGGACCACCGCCAGCGGCGACAGCCCGAACAGCCCCATCGCCAGCCCCGCCGCCCAGCGCGGCAGCCACAGCCGGCGCGCCAGCACGTACATCAGCACCGAACTCGCGGCGGAGACGGCCAGCATCGAGAAGCGCATCGGCGCGACCGTCATCCAGTCGGGCACCAGGAGGGCGGGCAGGTACGTCAGGCCCGCGATCTGTATCCAGCCCAGCGGCGGATGGTCGTACCAGTACGTGTAGTGGGCCAGCCCGTCGCCCTGCTGGACGGCCCACGCCTGGGCGAGGTACGTGCCCTCGTCGTCGCTCAGGGTCGGGAAGTTGGTGATGTTCCAGCCCTGTACGAGGACGATCGCCAGCAGGATCGCCCCGCACAGCAGCAGGTCCGGCCGGGAGGACCGGAACCGCACCATCGGGCGCGCGAACGCCTCCGGGCGCACCCCGAGACCGCCCCGGGGACCGGGGACCGGCGAACCTGCACCGCCGGAACCGGGCGGACGGCGTACGGGCAGCAGCTGGGCGGTGTCGGCGGGGTCAGCCGGCTGGGGATCAGTGGCCGTGGGCAGGGTGGCGGTCACCGGAGGCTGTCCTCTCGGATCGAATTGGCGGAGACGGCGGCGCCGGCGGCGGAGCCGGCAGGAGCACCGGACGTGGCGGACGTCAGGTGCGCACCGGTGTGACTGGTCAGCTCCCACTCGTTGCGGCCGCGCTGCTCGCGCCAGACCGCGCGGATCGCGGCACCCGCCAGCAGCACCTGGTAGAACGGACCGCCCACGATGAGCTTGACGTAGTGCGTGAACCGCACGCGCAGGCCGTACTGGCGGCCGAAGTCGTGCAGGCCGACGATCTCGAAGACGAACGTCACCATCGCCGTGATCATGGGGAGGAAGGTGATGATCGCGATGCCCACGGGCACGTCGAGGAAGACCGCCACGGCGAAGTTCACCGGGATGATCACCCCGGTGGCCGCCTGCATGAACGGGGTCATCAGCGTGTAGCGGGCCAGCCAGCGCTGCCCCCGGCCGGGCAGCTGCTGCCAGTCCTTCTTCCGGTAGACCTGGAGGAAGCCCTGGTTCCAGCGGGTGCGCTGCTTCAACAGGCTCATCAGGGAGCCCGGGGTCTCCTCGCGGGTGACCATGTCGGAGTCGTACGCGACGACCACCTTCTTGCCCACCGACGACAGCCGCACGCCCAGGTCGCAGTCCTCGGCGAGGCAGTTCTGGTCCCAGCCGCCCGCCTCGCGCAGCACCGCGGTGCGCACGAAGACGGTGTTGCCGCCCAGCGGGATGAAGCCCTTCTCGGCGTGCAGGTGGAGACGGGAGCGGAACCAGAAGAAGTACTCCAGGCAGTTGCGCAGGCTGTACCAGCTGGAGTGGAAGTTGATCAGCTGCACCCCGCCCTGGACCACGTCCGCGCCGGTGGAGCGGAAGGCGTGGTCCACGTGGGTGAGCAGCTCGGGATGGACCTGGTCCTCGGCGTCGAAGACCCCGACGATGTCGCCCCGGCAGTGCGGCAGGGCGGTGTTGAGGGCCTTCGGCTTGTTCTTGGTCTCGTTGTGGTCGACGACGACCCGTACGCGCTCGGGCGCGCGGACGGCGGCCCGCTCGGCCACGGCGGCCGTCTCGGGGTCGTCGTGGCCGACGATCACGATGATCTCGTAGTCGGTGTGGCTCGATTCCAGCAGCCGGTCGATGGTGTGCTCCAGCACGGCCTGCTCGTGGCGGGCCGGCAGCAGCAGCGAGAACGCGAGCCGTCCCCCGCCGTCGGGGCTGTCGAAGCGGGTCGCCGCGAGCGTCTCGGGCGTCCGCCAGGCGTGCATCTGCCACCACAGCGTGAACGCGGCCATCCAGAAGAGCGCCAGAGAAATGGCGGCAATAAAGACAGAGGTGAGCAAACTGTCCCCCACAGCCGAGCCGCAACCCCAGGCGGCGATCGAAAACCCCCCGGAGACGGCCCGGCCCCCCGGCCTGCCGCCCCCGCGTCCCCCCGCGCGCGCACCCCCCAGCGCGCCGTCTCGTTACTCCCGAAGACAGGAGACTAGACAGTGAAAATGAAACTCAGGCGCCACTCGAATAAAAACCACGTTTCCAAGTGGCGCTTGAGCAACCGGAATTGACGCTACTCTGCCACAATCACGGATGAACCACACCCAACTGCTCAGCCAGTGAGACCAGTTCCGTCGTAGGCCGCGCGCAGACGAAATGACGGCACACATACGCCGTCGGAAGGTCGCGCACGAGTGTGCGCTCGGCCAGAAGTGGGAACTCCCCACCGCTCCCGTCACCCTTGCGCGGCAGACCGACCGCGACCACCGCCCCCGGAGCCGTCGCCAGCAGCGCCGTCCGGTGCAGCGCGGCCGTCGCCGGATCCTCCGGATGACCCACCACGGCCACCTCCCGCGGCCCGTCCACCAGCGCCTCCGCGACCGCCAGCCCGTGCCCGATGAAGCGCGGCGCCCGCGGCCCCAGCGCGTGCACCACCCCCAGCGCCCGCTCCGCCGCCTCCCGGTGGGGCGCCGAACCGGTGTGCGCCGCGTACGAGAGCAGCGCGCCCGCGGCCGCCGTCCAGCCCGAGGGCGCGGCGGTGTCGGTGGGGTCCTGCGGCCGGCGGATCAGCTGCTCGGCGTCGTGCGCGGTGTCGTAGAGCGTGCCGTCCTCGGCGGCGAACCGGGCCAGGACCAGGTCGACGAGGAACCCGGCGAACTCCAGCCACACCCCCTCCCCGGTCACGGAGGCCAGCGCCATGAACCCCTCGGCGACGTCCCCGTAGTCCTCCAGCACCCCGGCGTTGGCCCCGACCCGCCCGTCCTTGCTGGTCCGCGCCAGCCGGGCCATCCCGTCCATGTGCACGCGCACGAGCAGGTCGGCGGCCCCGATGGCCCGCTCGACCAGGTCCGGCCGCTCGAAGAAGGCCCCGCACTCGGCGAGCGCCGCGACGGCCAGCCCGTTCCAGGCGGCGACGACCTTGTCGTCCCGCCCGGGCGCGGGCCGCCGGCCGCGCGCCTCCAGCAGCCGCTCCTTGACCGAGGCGATCCGCTCCGCCTCCACCACCGGCCCGTCCTGCGGCAGTTGCAGCACCGACTTGCCGTGCTCGAAGGTCCCCTCCTCGGTGACCCCGAAGTACGCGGCGGCGAGCGCCCCGTCCTCCTCCCCCAGCACCTCGGCCAACTGCGCGGGCGTCCAGGCGTAGTACGCCCCCTCGACGTGCCTGCCGCTGGACGGCTCTTCGCTGTCGGCGTCGAGCGCGGAGGCGAACCCCCCTTGCTCCGTGCGCAGTTCCCGCACCATGAAGTCGGCGGTCTCCAGCGCCACGCGCCGCGCCAGGTCCGAACCGGTGGCCCGCCACAGGTGCGCGTACACCCGGCACAGCAGCGCGTTGTCGTACAGCATCTTCTCGAAGTGCGGCACGACCCACTCCCGGTCCACGGAGTACCGCGCGAACCCGCCGCCGAGCTGGTCGTAGATCCCGCCCCGGGCCATCGCCTCACAGGTGTCGGCGGCCATCTGCAGGGCCCCCTCGGACCCGGTCCGGGCGTGGTGGCGCAGCAGGAACTCCAGCACCATGGACGGCGGGAACTTCGGCGCCCCGCCGAACCCGCCCCGCGCGGCGTCGTACTCCCGCGTCAGCCCGAGCAGCGCCTTCCCCAGCTCCTCGGGCCCGGGCAGCCCGGCCTTCCCGTAGTCCAGCTGCCGCCCGGCCAGGTCCCGCACGATCCGCTGCGCGACCTCGGCGACCTCCTCGCGCCGCCCGGCCCAGGCGGTCCGCACACCTTCGAGCACCTGCATGAAGGAGGGCATCCCGTGCCGGGGCTCGGGCGGGAAGTAGGTCCCGAAGTAGAAGGGCTCGGCGTCGGGCGTGAGGAACACGGTCATGGGCCACCCGCCCTGCCCGGTCGCCGCCTGCACGGCCTCCATGTAGACGGCGTCGATGTCGGGGCGCTCTTCGCGGTCGACCTTGATGTTGACGAAGTGTTCGTTCATGTAGGCGGCGGTTAGTTCATCTTCGAAACTTTCGGAGCTAAATACATGGCACCAATGACACGAAGAGTAACCAACACTGAGCAGAACAGGCACCTCGCGCTCGCGCGCCTCCGCGAACGCCTCGGGCGACCAGGGCCACCAGTCGACAGGATTGTCGACATGCTGGAGCAGGTACGGCGAGGTCTCGTTGACAAGGCGGTTAGGCATGCCCCCATCCTGCCGCACGACCGGATGCGCGGCTCAGAACGGGGCCATCAGGCCGCCGGTTCGGCCGCCTTGATGCGATCAGCCCACTTCCATACCGGAACCACACGGGAGTGGTCCCAGCCGACGGCCCCCTTCCTTCCCGGCTTGATCACGAAATGATCGAAGACCGATGAGATGACCTTCCGCTTCTCGTCGAAGGCCATCTCCCCGGACTGCCACCGCAGGCGGATCGGTTCCGGCAGCCGGACCCGACCGCCCCCTTCGCCGGGGAAGAGCAGCCTTTCAATGGCCTCCTCCACGAGGGGACCGCTGATGGCGCATCGACCGCAGCCGCGCCCCGAGCTGCAGACGTAGTTGTAGGGGCTCTTCCGGCTGCCGCCCTTACCGCCCCCCATGAGCTGGTCGCACACACCCCCCTCCGCCAGTTCCGCGCCGCAGCGCACGAATCCGCTCGCAACGTACTTCGGCCCGGCCTTCCGGTCGGTCAGCCGCGGACTGAGCGGCCCCCGGTGCATGTACAGGCTCCCGGCCGAGAAGGTCGCGCAGACCGCCACCCACTGCTCGGGCGGGACGATCGCCTGCCACGCGCCGACCAGCGGCCGGTCCGTCTCCGGATCGATCAGCAGCTCTCCCCGATTGGCCCTGAAACCGCACACCCTCGGAGCCGTGATGATCTGTGTGACCGTCTGTGGATTCGGACGCCCACCACGCGTCCCGGTGACACCCATCGCGGCCCACTCCCGCGCCACCTGCCCCATCGATCCGCCGGCGATACGGTGCTCGATCGCCTTGCGTACCAGCTCCGACTCCACCGGGTGGACGGTCTGCCGGTCCTCCAGCCACCCGAAGGGCCTCGGCCCGCTGTGCGGGAGTCCGTCCATCGCCCGGGACCAATGCCAGTCCTGGACGCGACGGCTGCGCATCTTCCCCTCGACCACCGCCCCCTGGAGTGATGCGGCACCCTCCAGGAGACCGGCCTTGATGTACGGGTCACGCAGGCCGTCCCGGCCGACGTACACGCGTCCGGGCTGCGCGGTCAGCGCCGCCATGAAGCGGATGAAGTCATCGGGCCTGCGGTAGAGCCGGTCGTCCGCCGCCGCGACGACGCCCTTGAGCGGACCCGCCGTGAAGGCGTGGCCGCGGTGCAGGTCGGCCAGCAGGTGGTCGAACGCCGGCCGTTCCCGGTCGTCCTTCGTCGCGCCGCGCGCGTTGTCGGTGTAGGTGGCCACGACGACGCAGCCGTGGTCGCGGGCCGTGCGTTCGTTGATGCGGTGCTGATTGCGCACCCCTCGCGCGTCGCCGTACCGGGAGTCCTGTGAGGTACGTGCGTACGACGCGACCGGGATGAGGTCGCCTTCCGTGTTCCGCCGCGGCATGGGGTCCATGACGCGCTCCCCCCTCGAGAGTGTGTCTGACATTCGACCTAACGAGCGGGCACAAGGGGCGGTTACGGGCTTTTCCCCCATCGCTTCGCAGCGGACCAGGGCAACGAAATCCGTAGCTGTCCAGCATTTGGATGCCGATTTCCGCGCTTCGATGGGCCATCAACAAAAGAAACCGAAGAGTAGGGCTTGTATCTCCACTTCGGCGCATGCAAGATCGGCCCCCTGTGACACGGCCGGAAGGGGCAGCGCGTTGGGCAGGAGGGCCGGGAACGGTGGCGGGGGCGAGCTGCGGGCCGGGGTGTTCGGGACGTTCGACGCCGTCGTCATGGCAGTCGGGGGGTGCGGGCCCGCGTACACCCTCGCCGCGACGATTCCCGTACTGGTCGCCACCGTCGGACTCGCCGGCCCCGCCGTACTGCTGTACTGCGCGCTGCCGACCATCGGGATCGCGCTGGCCTTCCGCCACCTCGGGCGCCTCGACGTCAACGCCGGGGCCAGTTACGCCTGGGTGGCGCGGGCGCTGCACCCCTTCCTCGGGTTCCTGAGCGGCTGGGCCCTCGTCGTCTCCGCGACCGTGTTCCTCGTCGCCGCCACCCGGCCCGCCGGCAGTGCCGTGCTCGCCCTGGCCGGCGCCGGTACGGACGGCCGGGCCGGCCTGGCGACGGCGGTGGGCGCGGGGCTGTTCGTCCTCATGGCGGGTGTGGTGGCGCTCGGGGCGCGGATCGGCCCGTACGCGCGGCGGATCATCACGGGCACGCAGCTCGCGCTGCTCCTGTCCTTCGCGGTGGCGGCCCTCGCCACGGACGGCCACAGGACGGAGTTCTCGCTCTCCTGGTTCGGCTTCGGGCACTTCGACGCCGCGCACGGCTTCGTCGCCGGGGCGCTGGTCGCCGGGGTGATGTACGCGGGCTGGGACGTGGAGAGCAACCTCAACGAGGAGACGCGCGGGGGCCGTCGGGCCTTCGGGCTGGGCGGGCTGATCTCGGTGGTGGTGTCGTTCGTGGTGTTCTCGCTGTTCACCGTGGCCACCGTCCGGCTGATCGGCGTGGACGCGGTGCGCAGGAACCCCGACGGCTTCCTGTCCGAGCTGGGCGAGGCCGTCTGGCCCGGCTGGGGCGGGCGGCTGCTGGTGCTGGCGGTCGTGCTGTCGACCGTGGCCACGCTGGAGACGGCCCTGCTCCAGGCGACGCGGACGCTGTTCGCGATGGGCCGCGACGGCACCGTGCCGTCCGTGTTCGGGCGGATCCACCGGGAGTGGGGGACGCCCGCCGTGGCCACCGGGTGGATGGCCGGCGTGGCGCTGCTGGTGGTGGCGGTCGCCGCCACGGCCGGGTCGGGTGAGCAGTTCGTGCGCGACGCGGTGAGCGGGATCGGGCTGCACATCGCCTTCTACTACGCGCTGGCGGGCCTGTCGGCGGTGGTGGCGTACCGCAAGGTGCTGTTCCGGTCGGCCGGGAGCCTGCTCTTCGTCGGGGTGTGGCCGCTGGCCGGGGCGCTGTTCATGGGCTGGGTCTTCGTGGTGTCGCTGCCCGAGCTGACGGGCAGCGCGCTGGCCGTCGGGCTGGGGGCGCTGGCCCTGGGGCTGGTGCCGATGGGCGCGGCGTGGCTGCGGGGCCTGCCGTACTTCAGTCCCCGGCCGCTGGATCCCGGGCAGCCGGCCGTCGGCGGCGAGCTGCACGCGGCCGCCCATGCGGGGCGCCGGCGGGACGGCGTGCTGAGCGACTTCTGACGCACCTGCCCAGGTCCCCTCGAAGAGGAGTACGCATGTCAGCGTGGCTGCGCCGCCGGCGGTCCGGTACCCCGGACTACGATCCGGCGTTCGGTGACCGGGCCCTGGAAGAGGGCTGCCAGGACATGGCGATGGGCCGTTGGGAGGGCGCCCGGGACCTGCTCGCGCAGCATCCGCGCGAGGACTGGGACCGGCGTGCGCACCGTATCCGGCTGCTGGCGGACGCGGCGGCGGACCGGCACACGGTGGACGTGTGGCACGCCTCGGACCCCTCGGACCCGGACGCGGCGGTGCTGCGCGCGGAGACCGAGGTGATGCGGATGTTCGCGGTGGCGCGCGGCGGGGCGATGCCGGGGCGCGAGGCGCTGGACCGGGCCTCGGAGCTGTGCCTGCGGGCGGCGGGGGCGGCTCCGCGGGATCCGCATCCGTACGTGTCGCTGGTGGCGCTGGCGCGGCTGTACGAGGGCGGTGACCCGAACCTGGGGCACTGGTGGAAGGAGCTGCGGGCGCGGGACCCGTTCCACCGGGAGGGGCACCACCAGGCGCTGCGCTACCTGTCGGCGCGGTGGCACGGTTCGCACGGGGAGGCGTACAACTTCGCGTGGGACACGGCCGTCTACGCCCCGGTCGGCTCGCCGCTGGCGGTGCTGCCGCAGGTGGCGCGGGCGGAGCAGTTCCGGTACGCGCAGGCGGAGCAGGGGCGTTCGGCGATCGGGCTGGCCGCGCACTGGAGCGGCGGGCGGGCGCAGTGGGACCTGCGGGAGGCCCTGGAGAAGTGGATCGGGGGCCGGGCGGTGGCGTACGCGCAGGACGTGGCGGACCTGAACCATCTGGCGCACGGTCTGGTGCATGCGGGGATGGAGGGGGAGGCGGGGCCGGTGTTCGCGTTGCTGGAGAACCGGGCGACGCGGGTGCCGTGGTCGTACACGGGGGATGCGGAGGGGTCGTTCATCCGCTGGCGGGACCGGGTCCTGGGTTCTTGAGCAGGGGTGCGAGGTCGCGGGTCCAGCCGTCGCGGACGGTGGGCCAGTCGGGGGCGCAGCCCTGGGCGGCCGGTGCGGGGTGGCGTTCGGGGGCGGCGCCGTGGAGCAGGCAGAGGTGGGCGGCTGCGCGTTCGGCGGGTGGGGCGTGTACGTCCGGTCCGGGTCCGGGCGGGGGTGCGAGGCGGTGGGCCTCGGCGGCGGCGAGGAGGGCGCGTTCGCCCTGGGGGCCTTCGCGGATGAGCATGAACGCGGCGAAGGTGTCGGCGGTGTCCTCTTCCGCGCGGTCGGAGGCGACGGGCAGGCCGAGGGTGTCGACGAGGGCGTGACCGGCTTCGTGGTAGACGGTTTCGGCGGTGACGTCGGCGGCGGCCGCGTCGTCGCCGAGGAGTTCCCGGTCGTCGGCGAGGTCGTCGTAGCAGAGTTCGATGCGGCGGGCGGCCGGGTCGTAGCCGGCGCCCTCGCCGGAGCAGGAGCGGGCGAGGACGGTGACGCGCTCCGGGAGGTCGAGGTAGGCGTTGAGGGCCGCGACGGCGCGTTCGGCCGGGCGGCGGGCGCGGAGGAGGGCGGCGTCGTCCTCGTCGGCGGGGTCGGGGGTCGCGTAGCGGAGGGTGAATCCGCGTTCCGGCGGCGCCTTCGGGGGGTCGGTCAGGGACACGGACACGGGCGTGACGGCGAACGCGACCGCGACCGCCGGCGTGAGGAGGGCGGCGCAGAGGGCCAGGACCTTCCACCGTGGGGTCATGGGTCCAGGGTAGGCGCGGCCCGGGCGCGCCGGGGCGTACATATATGCACGCGGATGTCCGTCGAGCCCCCAACTCCCTCTGAAATAGCTCAGATTCCTCGCGCTCCGGACTGTCCCGCAGGACACTTGGCGCACGTTTCCGGAGCTCTCCGAGGAGGATGCCGATGCGGGACAGCCATCGTGTCGAGGCCGAACGGGTGCTGGCCCGGGCCGTCGAGGAGGAGGTCCGGCGGGCGGGCTCGGGGGATGCCGGGGCGTTGCTCGCGCGCGGGCGGGAGGCGCTGGACGGGATCGCGGCGGCGGCCGGCGAGGAGTACGCGGCCTACGTGGCGGCGCTGGACGAGGCGGCCGCCGGGGAGCAGTCGCTCGGGGAGGCGTTCCGGCGGGGCAACACCGGGGCGTCGCTGTTCGTGACGGGGGTCGCGGCGGCGGCCGCCGTCGGGGCGGACCTGGCGTTCGGGGTGGACGCGGGGACGGCGTTCAGCGCGGGGATCGTCGTGGGCGTCGCGGGGGCGGCGGCGACGGTGGCCAAGGTGACGGCCCTGCACGTGCCCGCGGCGAACCGGCGGGCCGGGGCGGCGGGCCGGCCGGGCGGTGCGGAGCAGCTGCGGCTGCAGTGGCTGACGGCGCTTGAGGTGCGCGGGATCCGGCCGTTCCTGGAGCAGGAGCGGGCGGTGGCGGCGTCCGCGGTCCGGGGTCCGGTGCGCGGGCGCGTCGCGAACGGGGCGCCGGTCGGCGCGGGCGGAGGCGGTGCGGCGCCGCTGCGCGGGGGCGACCGCAGCGCGGAGGCGCGGCGGCGCAGCATGCTGGAGCAGTCGTTCGGGCAGCTCCCGGACGCGGACGCGCTGTTCACGGGCCGGCGCGCGGAGCTGACCCGGATCGCGCAGTGGGTGTCGGCGGCGCGGGCCAGTACGGAGACCCGGCCGGTGGTGGTCGTGCTGCACGGCGAGCCGGGGGTGGGCCGTACGGCGCTGGCGCTGCGGGCGGCGCACGCGCTGCGGGACCAGTTCCGCGGGGCGTGCGCGGTGGACCTGCGGGGCGGGGCCACGGGCGCGGGCGAGGCGCCGCTGTCGACGCGGGAGGCGCTGCTGCACCTGCTGAACCGGCTGGGGGCGCCGCGCGAGCAGCTGCTGTTCCGCGAGGGGGCGTCTGCGGAGTCCCAGGTGCGCCGGCTGACCGAGCTGTACCACCAGCACCTGCAGGGGTTCCCGGTGACGGTGGTGCTGGACGACGTGGTGGACGCGGGGCAGGTGCGGGCGCTGGTGCCGGAGCGGACGGAGAGCCTGGTGCTGGTCACGGCGCGGGAGCCGCTGGAGCTGCCCGGGGACCTGGGGGCGTGGGTGCACCAGCTGCCGGTGGTGCGGCTCGCTCAGGAGGAGGCGGCCGAGGTGCTGCGCGCGGGGGCGCGGGCGGCGGGCGAGGCCGCGCCGGAGGGGGCGGCGCTGGACGGGCTGCTGGAGCTGGGGGCGGGACTGCCGCTGGCGCTGCGGGTGCTGGCTCCGCTGGGGTCGGCGCGGGCCTCGGACGGGGGTGGGGGCGGGGGGCTGGAGCACGCCCTGGAGCTGGCGTACGTACGGCTGCCGGAGGAGCGGCGGCGGCTGCTGCGGAGACTGACGCTGGCGGGGCGGGCCTCGCTGGGGGCGGCCGCGGCGGCGGCGCTGGCGGGCGCGGACCGGGTGGAGGCCGGGCGGCTGCTGGGCGAGCTGGCGCGGGCGGGTCTGCTGGACCTCGTACGCGGGGAGCGGTACCGGATGCACGACGCGGTGCGCTCGTACGCGGCGGCGCGGCTGGCGGCGGACGAGGACCGGGCGCAGGCGGCGGCCGCGCACGAGCGGCTGATCAGGGACTACGCGCAGCTGGCGGACTCGGTGATCCGGATGGTCGACGGGAAGATGTCGACGCGGGCCAATCACTTCGGGGGGCACGGCTTCTCCTCGCTGGACGCGGCGCTGCGCTGGCTGGACGAGGAGTCGAGCTTCATCACGGCGGCGCTGCGGCATTCGGAGGGGGTGGACCAGCAGGCGGTGCTGGACCTGCTGGGGGCGCTGTGCGACTTCTGTCTGCTGCGCGGGGACCTGTACCGGCTGGGTGAGATCAACGAGCTGACGCGGGCGGTGGACCAGGGGCGGATGAACCGTTCGGTGCAGTGGCGTACGGGTATCGCGGCGCGGCAGCTGGGTGAGCTGGACAAGTCGCGCACGACGCTGACCTCGCTGGTGGACCAGTACCGGGAGGCGCAGCAGGAGGCGGGCGCGGGGATGGCGCTGGTGTCGCTGGGGATCACGCTGCACCACCAGGGGAATCTGCCGGAGGCGGCGGCGCGGATCCGGGAGGCGCTGGTGCTGCAGGAGCCGGAGGAGCTGGCGGGCGACCGGGCGTGGGCGCTGCACGCTCTGGGGGCGGTGGAGCGGGACCGGGGGCGGCTGGGCGAGGCGGTGGCGCTGCTGGAGCGGTCGCTGGAGCTGCACCGGGAGAGCGAGAGCGTGCACGGGGAGGCGTGGGCGCACTTCCAGCTGGGGCAGGTGTACCTGCGGACGGGTGAGGTGGTGCGGGCGGAGGAGGAGCTGCGGCTGGCGCTGGACCTGTACGGGCGGACGCGGGACGACCGGGGCCAGGCGTGGGCGCTGACGCAGCTGGGGCGGGCCCGGGTGGTGGACGGTGATCCGGAGGCGGCGCTGGAGCGGCTGCGGGACGCGCTGGCGCGCCACCGGCTGGCGGAGGACGCGCGGGGCGAGGCGTGGACGCTGTACTACCTGGGGCAGGCGCTGGAGGAGGACGGCGAGCGGGACCGGGCGGTGCGGGAGCTGGAGCGGGCCCGGACGATGTTCTCGCGGATGCGGGACGTGTACGGGCTGGCGCACGCCCGCTACCACTCGGGGCGGGTGACGCGGGACCAGCGGGCGGCGCAGACGGGGAACCTGCGCAACTCCGGTTTCGCGCGGCAGCTGCTGGTGGACGCGCGGGCGGACTTCCGGCGGATCGGGCTGGCGCACGGGGAGGGGTGGACCTGCGTGGAGCTGGCGGTGGTCGACGCGGGGAACGGGCGGGTGCCGCAGGCGGTCGGGCTGTGCGAGGACGCGGTGCGGCTGTTCGTGTCGTACGGGGACCGGCGCGGGGAGGACTGGGCGCGGTTCCTGCGCTGCACGATGCTGCCGTACGCGGGCGCGGGCGATTCGGCGGTGGAGGAGGCGCGGGTGGAGCTGGCCCGGCTGGCGGCGGCTCCGCATCCGCTGCGGGACGGCCGGCTGGAGGACTGCCTGGAGACGTACGGGGTGGTGCTGGCGCGCGGGGTGGACCCGGCGGAGGGCTGGCAGGCGTGGCGGCTGGGCCTGGTCCCGAACCTGCGGGCGCGGGAGGTGATGGGCGTCCCGATGCCCTAGCCGGGCGGTCACGGGAGCTCCCGGGCGCACCGATGCCCTAGCCGGGCGGCCACGGGAGCTCCCGGGCGTACCCGGCACCGGCGCCCTGGCCGGCGGGGCGCGGGGTCCCGGGCGCACCCGGTGCCCAGGCCCTGGCCGGGCGCACGCCGGAGGTCGCGCCGAGGCCGTCGCCGTGGCCGGGCAAGCACGGGAGGCGGTGCCCAGGCCCCGCCCCTGGCCGGGCGGGTACGGGGGGACGGGCGCACGCCGGAGGTCGCGCCGAGGCCGTGGCCGGGCGGGCGTGGGCCGGGCCGCGACGCGGCCCGGTCGTACGCCCGGACCGGACGGCGCGCGTGTCCCGTTTGCCCGCCCTCGGGGGTAGCGGCGCCGTCCCGCCCGGTCGTGCCGGGCGGGGCGGCGCTCGGCGACCGTGTCGCGGGGTCCTACGCCTTGGAGGCGTCGGCTGCCGGGGTGGCGGCGGCCGGTGCGGGGGCTTCCTCGAAGTCGACGCGGCCCATGTGCTTGCTCATCGACTTCATCAGGCCCCACACGCCGAGGGCGAGTGCGGCGAACACGATGAACCCGAGGAGGCCCGGGGTCACCTTGTTCTTGTCGAAGGTGTCGGCGGCCAGCGGAAGGAACTGGGTGATTGCTGCCTGCGTAGCGCTCATGGCTACACATTCTCCCGGATGCCCGCGAAGAGGTCGGACTCGGGGAGGGAGGTGTCGACGAACGACTTGGCGAGCTCGTACTCCTCGGTGGGCCAGACCTCCTTCTGGATCTCCATGGGGACGCGGAACCAGCCGCCGTCCGGGTCGATCTGCGTGGCGTGCGCGATGAGGGCCTTGTCGCGGATCTCGAAGAAGTCGGAGCAGGGGACGTGGGTGGTCAGGGTCCGCTCCTTGCGCTCGAACTCCTTCCAGCGCTCCAGCCACTCGCCGTAGGGCGATTCCAGGCCGCGGGCGAGGAGGGCCTCGTGCAGGGCGATGGTGCGCGGCTTGTTGAAGCCCTGGTTGTAGTAGAGCTTCTGCGGCTGGTACGGGGCGCCGTACTCGGCCTCGGGGAACTTGTCGGTGTCGGCCGCGCCGTCGAAGGCCACCATCGTGATCTTGTGGGTCATGATGTGGTCGGGGTGCGGGTAGCCGCCGTTCTCGTCGTAGGTGGTGATGACCTGCGGCTTGAAGGCGCGGATCTTCTTCACCAGCTCGCCGGCGGCCTCCTCCACGTCCGCGAGGGCGAAGCAGCCCTCGGGGAGCGGGGGCAGCGGGTCGCCCTCGGGCAGGCCGGAGTCGACGTAGCCGAGCCATTCCTGGTCGATGCCGAGGATCTCGCGGGCCTCGTCCATCTCCTTGGCGCGCACCTCGTGGATGTTCTCCTCGATGTACTTGTCGCCCTGGAGCTTGGGGTTCAGCACGGAGCCGCGCTCACCGCCGGTGCAGGTGACCACGAGCACCGGCACCCCCTCGGACACGTACTTGGCCATCGTGGCCGCGCCCTTGCTCGACTCGTCGTCGGGGTGGGCGTGGACGGCCATCAGTCGAAGCTGCTCGGTCAAGACAGGATCCTCTGTGATTCGGCGCGACGGTCAACCTCTATATTGACCGAATCGGGGGTTGGAAAATTCCTGGGTGCCCCACCCCTCCCCGACGAGAGGAAACGATCATGAGCGCGGTGCGCGAAGGGCTCCCCGAGGGCCGGTACGGCCGGTCGGCGGACGAGCGCGCGGACCGGAAGCTGAAGATCGTCGGATCGGTCCTCGGGGTCGGGCTGCTGGCCGTGGTCGGCTGGATCGGCTGGGACTACGTCGGCGGACAGAGCGTCAGCGCCGAGGTGATCAAGTTCCAGATCGTCTCCGACAGCGAGGTCAAGGTGCACCTGGAGGTCCGCAAGGAGGCCTCGGTCACCGGCGTGTGCACCCTCAGCTCCCAGGACGAGCAGCACGGCGAGGTGGGCCGTGCGGACTTCACGTTCGGGCAGGACGCGAAGCGGGTCGACGAGATGGTCACCCTGAAGACCACGGGCCGCGCCACGATGGTGGAACTGGTCGGCTGCCAGCCGACGGGCACCAAGGGCTGACGCCCCGCACCCCCGGCCCGCAGGGCCCGGCGCGCCGTCTTTGATCACGGCGAAGGCCCCCACCTAGCATGGACATGCCACTCCCCCGCGCCCTGTCCAGCCGACGGAAGACATCCATGCGCCTCCAGCGGATATTCACCGCGACCGCAGCCCTCGCCGCACTCACCACCCTCGCCACCGCCTGTGAGGATTCCGCCAAGCCGGCCAAGCCCGCCGCGAGTCCCGCCGCGAGCCCCTCGGCGACCGCCGCAGCCTCCGCCTCGGCCTCCCCCACCGCCGCAGGCACGGGCACCGGCACCGGCGCCGCACCGGCCACCCTCGCCGAGGCGCAGGCGTACCTGCGGAAGTACACCTCCTGCGAGGACCTGAGCAGCGACCCGAACGACAGCCGGGTGAACCTCACCGGGTACAACCCCGTCGGCACCTCGGGCATCACCGAGCTCGGCGTCTGCACGGACGAGAAGGCAAAGGGCGAGATCGTCATCCACATGATCTCGGACATGAAGGCCAACCAGCAGGCCGAGAAGGACCACGTCACGAAGCGGCTCGACGAGGGCTACTGGGACGCCGGCCTCTACGACCCGGTCTTCTACGGCAAGACCTTCACGGCCTTCTCGCGGAAGACCGAGACCGCCCTGGCCCTCGCCAAGTCGGACCTGCGCGTCCTGGTCTGCAACCCGGACTTCACCGTGCCGGAGGGCTACAAGAAGGAGAAGGCCCTGGTCGACGGCTGCGTCCTGACCGACTTCGTCAACACCCGGGACGGCAAGGGCAGCCCCGTCAAGGGACCGGCCCTGCCGAGTGCGAACAGCATCGAGGAGCTCCGCAAGCTCGTCAGCCCGAAGGCGGTCGACTGCACGGAGATGCTGGTCACCAACGAGCACATCGCGTCCATCGACTACCAGCCGGTCGTCGGCCGCGACGTCCAGGGCGCCGGCGTCAAGCAGCGCGCGGTCTGCGGGCAGCTCGGCGGGGCAACGCGCGCGCACAACCTGAACTGGCTGGACCTCGTCGCCGACATGAAGGCCCTCCAGACCCTGTCCAAGGAGTCCCAGCTCGCCGAGGTGGGGCACCAGCGAAGTCTCACCAAGAGCAAGCTGCTGGTCGGCACGAACATCGCCGTGGAGAGCAACAACAAGACCGTCCGCCAGGGGCTCTACAAGCTGGGCTTCCTGCGTCTGGAGTGCGAACCCGCCTTCAGCGCGCCCGCGAAATACCAGATCCGCAAGGCCCAGGTCGACGGCTGCGTCCTGACCGACTTCGAGCTCCCCGGGATCTGACAGCTGACAGACGGCCGCCCGGGGCGTGCACGGCACGCCCCGGGCGGGGTATCGACTGGGGTGTCATACCAACCGCGCACCAGCAGCCCCAGCAGCGAACCCCAGGAGCCGACATGTCACTGTTCATCCCGGATTTCGACGACTCCGTCGTCGTCCGCGCCGCCGACGCGGAGGAGATCCACTACGGGCCGGACTCCTCCCTGCGGCTGCTGGCCGACAGCTCCACGGGCGGCGGGTTCCTGTCCACCATGCGCGTGAGCCTGCGGGCCGGCTCCGACGGCGCCCGCCCGCACCACCACGGCCGGTCGGCCGAGATGTTCTACGTGATCGACGGGACGGCCCAGCTGCTGGCCGGGGACAAGGTGGTCACCGCCGAGACCGGCGACCTGGTCATCGTGCCGCCGGGTCAGCAGCACGCCTTCGCCGCCGCGCCCGGGGAGGGCGCCGAGATGCTGGTAGTCATCACCCCGGGGGTGGAACGGTTCGAGTACTTCCGCCACCTGGAGCGGATCCGGCACGGGAAGGTGCCCCCGGAGAGCCTGCTGGCGGCCCAGGAGCTGTACGACACCTACTTCGGCACCAGCACCGTCTGGGAGGACGCCCGCGCCCCCCGGACCCAATGACACACTTCATACACATGGTGTCCTCCCCCTTTTCTTCCCGAATTGTTAGGCTCGTGGTTTCGCCCGCCGCTGGCGGCTTTGTAGTCCCCTGTACCGACGAGGAGCACCCGTGACCCAGACGAGCGAGAGCGTCACCTGGCTGACCCAGGCGGCGTACGACCAGCTGAAGGCCGAGCTGGACTACCTCTCTGGTCCCGCCCGCACGGAGATCGCCATGAAGATCGCGGCTGCCCGCGAGGAGGGCGACCTGCGCGAGAACGGCGGTTACCACGCGGCCAAGGAGGAGCAGGGCAAGCAGGAGCTGCGCGTGCGCCAGCTCACGCAGCTCCTGGAGAACGCCAAGGTCGGCACGGCCCCCGCCGCGAGCGGCGAGGTCGCCCCGGGCACCCTCGTCACGATCGCCTTCGACGGCGACGAGGACGACACCCTGGAGTTCCTGCTGGCCTCCCGCGAGTACGCGTCCGACGACTTCGAGACCTACTCCCCGCAGTCCCCGCTGGGTGCGGGCGTGAACGGCAAGAAGGTCGGCGAGGACGCCCAGTACGAGCTGCCGAACGGCAAGAAGGCCACGGTCAGGATCCTGTCCGTCAAGCCCTTCAACGGCTGATCACCCCCGTACGCACACCCGTGCGCGAGCCCCCGCCGGACCGGTTCCGGCGGGGGCTCGCGCGTTCCGGCGCCCCGGCCGACTCAGGCGGTCGCCGAGCGGTACTTGCGGACCGCGAGGGTCCGGAAGACCACGATGATCAGCAGCGACCAGAGGACCGAGGCGATGACCGGGTGCTGCATGGGCCACGCCTCCGGCACCGGATAGCCCTCGGGGAGGTTCCCGAAGAGCTCGCGGGCCGCCTGCACGGTGGCGCTGAAGGGGTTCCACTCCGCGATGTGCCGCAGGAAGGACGGCATGTTCTCGGAGGGGACGAAGGCGTTCGAGATGAACGTCAGCGGGAAGAGCCAGATCAGCCCGCCCGAGGTGGCCGCCTCCGGGGTGCGCACCGACAGGCCGATCAGGGCGCCGATCCAGGAGAACGCGTATCCGAGCAGGAGCAGCAGGGCGAAGCCGGCGAGCACCTTGCCGATGTTCTCGTGGGTCCGCCAGCCGACGATCAGGGCGACGACGGCGAGTACGACGAGGGTCAGCGTGGTCTGCACGAGGTCGGCGAGGGTGCGGCCGGTGAGGACCGCGCCGCGGGCCATGGGCAGGGAGCGGAAGCGGTCGATCAGGCCCTTGTGCATGTCGTCGGCGATGCCCGCGCCCGCGCCGGCGGTGGCGAAGGTGACGGTCTGGGCGAAGATGCCGGCCATCAGGAACTCGCGGTAGGCGGCCGGCGAGGTGTTGCCGCCGACGGCGATGGAGCCGCCGAAGACGTAGCTGAAGAGGACGACGAACATCACTGGCTGTATGAGGCCGAAGACCACGACCTCGGGTATCCGTCCCATGCGGATCAAGTTCCTGCGGGCGATGACCAGGGAGTCCCTGACGCCCTGGGTGATGCCGCCGCCGGGGCGGGGGGCGGTGGGGCGCGCGTCCGAAGCGGTGATGGTCACTTCGTCGCCTCCTCGGGGCTCCGGGCGGTCGCGGGGGCGCCGTTCTCCTCCGGGGTCAGCTCGGCCGCGTGGCCGGTGAGGGAGATGAACACGTCGTCGAGGGTGGGCCGGCGCAGGCCGATGTCGTCGATCTCGATGCCCCGGGAGTCCAGCTCCCGGATGACCTCCGCGAGCAGCTTGGCGCCGCCCGTCACCGGGACGGTGAGCTTGCGGGTGTGCTCCTCGACGGTGGTCTCGCCCTTGCCGAAGCCGGCGAGGACCTCGCGGGCGGTGGCGATGTGGCCGCGTTCGTGGACGACGACCTCGACGCGTTCGCCGCCGGTCCGCGCCTTGAGCTCGTCGGAGGTGCCGCGGGCGATGACCTTGCCGTGGTCGACCACGCAGATGTCGTGGGCGAGGCGGTCGGCCTCCTCCAGGTACTGGGTGGTGAGCAGCAGGGTGGTGCCGCCCGCGACGAGTTCCTCGATGACGTCCCACAGGGCCTGCCGGTTGCGGGGGTCGAGGCCGGTGGTGGGTTCGTCCATGAACATCACGGGCGGGCGGACGACGAGGGCGGCGGCCAGGTCGAGGCGCCTGCGCATGCCGCCGGAGTAGGTCTTGGCGGTGCGGTCGGCGGCGTCGGCGAGGTTGAAGCGTTCCAGGAGCTCCGCGGCGCGGGCCTTGGCCGCTTTGGCGTTCATCTGGTAGAGCCGGGCGACCATCTGGAGGTTCTCGCGGCCGGTGAGGTATTCGTCGACGGCGGCGAACTGGCCGGAGAGGCCGATGGAGCGGCGGACCTCGTTGGGGTGCTTGAGGACGTCGATCCCGGCGACGACGGCGCGGCCGCTGTCGGGCTGGAGGAGGGTGGTCAGGACGCGCACGGTCGTGGTCTTGCCCGCGCCGTTCGGGCCGAGCAGGCCCAGGACGGTTCCTTCGGGGACGTCGAGGTCCACGCCGTCCAGTGCCCGTACTTCGCCGAAGGTCTTGACCAGGCCTTCGGCGTATATGGCGCCTGGCATAGGGGTTCTCCCTGAGCGATGGGGCCGTTAGATTCTGGACATTCCTAGGCAAAGCCTAGGGGCGTCGGGCAGCGCTCGCCCGACGCACCGGCACCATATCGCGTCATATCGCGTCCCCGCCACGGTTTTCGCGCAGGGCACGAGAGCTCGTGGGCGGCTTCAGTCCATGACCCGGTAGCCCGCCGCGTGCAGGGAGCGGGCGACCTCCGTGCAGTGCTCGGGCCCCTTCGTCTCCAGCTGCAGCTCCACCTCGACCTCGGTCAGCCCGAGCCGCGGGTCCGTGCGCACGTGGCTGATGTCCAGCACGTTGGCGTCCACCGTCGACAGCACCGCCAGCAGCCCGGCGAGGGCCCCCGGCCGGTCCGCGACCCGCAGCCGCAGCGACAGGTAGCGGCCCGCCGCCGCCATGCCGTGCCGCAGGATCCGCTGGAGCAGCAGCGGGTCGACGTTGCCGCCCGACAGGACGGCGACCACCGGGCCGTTCCCGTACAGCTCCGGCTCGCTCAGCAGGGCCGCCACCGTGCTGCACCCGGCCGGCTCCACGACCAGCTTGGCCCGCTCCAGGCAGAGCAGCAGGGCGCTGGAGAGGGCGTCCTCGGACACGGTCCGTACGTCGTCCAGCAGCTCCCCGATGATCGAGAAGGGGACGTCGCCGGGACGGCCGACCTTGATGCCGTCCGCCATCGTGTTCGGGTTCTCGATCGACACCGGGTGCCCGACCCGCAGCGAGGGCGGGTACGCGGCGGCGCCCGCCGCCTGCACGCCGATCACCTTCACGTCCGGGCGCAGCGCCTTGACGGCGACCGCGACGCCGGCGGCGAGGCCGCCGCCGCCGATCCCGACGAGGATCGTGCGCACCTCGGGGCACTGCTCCAGGACCTCCAGGCCCACCGTGCCCTGGCCGGCGATGACGTCGCGGTGGTCGAAGGGGTGGATGAACACCGCCCCGGTGCGGTCGGCGTGCTCCTGGGCGGCGGCGAGGGTCTCGTCGACGACCTGGCCGTGCAGGCGCACCTCGGCGCCGTACTCCTGGGTGGCGGCCACCTTCGGCAGCGGGGCCCCGACCGGCATGAACACGGTGGAGCGGACCCCGAGCAGGGAGGAGGCCAGCGCCACGCCCTGGGCGTGGTTGCCGGCACTGGCGGCGACGACCCCGGCGGCGCGCTGTTCGGGGCGCAGGCCCGCGATGCGCACGTACGCTCCGCGGAGCTTGAAGGAGCCGGTGCGCTGGAGGTTCTCGCACTTGAAGTGGACGGGGGAGCCCGTGAGGGCCGACAGGTGCCGGCTGCCTTCCATCGGCGTCACCCGGGACACGCCCGACAGCATCTTCTGGGCCCCCCGGACGTCGTCGAGGATGACCTGCGGAACGGGCACGGGCACGCGGTAGTTCATGCGGCCAGTCTCGCAGCCCGCGGGGGCCCCGGCTCAGGGACGGGCGGGGCGCGGGCGGGGCGGGAGCGGGCCGGGGGCGGCAGCGGGGCGCGCGTCTTCCCGGAGTCGCGAAGAGGCCTACAAGGGGCGCATAAGGGGCACACAAGCGGCGAAATCTCGCCATGCGGGACACTCCTCCGGCGGTCTCCGCTCCCGGCCGTATCAGTTGTCAAACGCGGCGTACGAGCCGCCGCACGGCCGCGTACTCTGTCCCCCATCCCTGTCGGCCCCATGCGAAGAGAGCCCACGGCCATGCCCTCGATCCCGGCCAGTTCCGACCTGCCCACGGCGGCCGAAGCGCCCGCCGGAGCCGGACTCCTCGACGCGCTCCAGCACCAGGTGGCGGTCTTCGCCCGCCGTGCCGAGCAGACCCGCCTGGGCGGCGTCGGCCAGGCCCGCAACTCCATGGACCGGGCCGCCTACCTGCTGCTGAACCGGCTCGACCTGGAAGGCCCGATGGGCGTGAAGGCCCTCGCGGGCGGGATGGGCATCGACTCGTCCACCGTGACCCGCCAGGTCGCCCCGCTCGTCGACAGCGGCCTGGTCAAGCGGACCTCGCACCCCGAGGACGGCCGGGCCGTGGTGCTCGCGCTGTCCCCGCGCGGGCTGGCCCGCCTGGAGGAGGTCCGCTCCTCGCGGCGGGAGCTGATGGCCCGGGTGACGGAGGGCTGGGCGGAGGACGAGCGCGAGGTGTTCACCGCGCTGCTGACCCGCTTCAACGGCTCCCTGTCGGAGCTGATGTCCGCCGCCTCCGAGGGCGGCCCCGCCTCCTGACCCGGCGGGCCCCGACGCTCCTGACCCGGCGGGCCCCGGTGCGCCGGATCCGGCCGTGTCCGACCCCTTGACCGGGGTGGTGGCACCGGCCCCACCATGTGTGCTGTGGACCGGCGTTCGGGGCGGGATGCGGAGTTCGAGGCCTTCGTCGCGGGCGCGGCGGGGCGGCTGCTGCACGTCGCCGCCCTGCTGACGGCCGAGCCCCCGGACGCGGCGCCCGCCGCCCGGCGGATCCTCGCCGGCGCGCTGGCCCGGACGTACGCCCACTGGGCGCGCCTGCGCGACGACGACCCGTACGACCACACCCGCGCCGAGCTGTGCGCCGCGTACGCCCGCACCGCCCGCCGGCTCCCGGCGGGCGCCGGGATCCTGGCGCCGCTGGGCCCGCTGGAGCGGCTGGTGCTGGTGATGCGGATCTACGAGGGCGTCGCCGAGGAGGTCACGGCCGCGCAGCTGGGCCTGCCGCCGGAGCGGGTGGAGGCCGTCTGCAACCGGGCGGTGGCGATCCTGCGGGACGCGGCGGCGGAGGCGGCATGAGCCCCCTCGACCGCAAGGAGACGCAGGTCAGGCAGCTGCTGGACGGTCCGCACCCGGCGGTCCCGGCCGGCCTGGCCGCGGCGGCCCGGACGCACGGCAGACGGCTGCTGCGCCGCCGGCGCGCCCTGCGCCGGTTCGGCTGGGCGCTGCTGTGGGCGGCGGCGGTGGCCTTCACGGTGTGGGCGGCGCTGACCCGGCCGTGGGTGGTCCCGCCGAGCGAGGTGTCGCCGCCCCTGCAGGGCTGGTAGCCCTGCAGGGACGGCGGTCGGCGTCTCAGCCGAGGGCCTGGACGAGGTCCGCGACGAGGTCGTCGGCGTTCTCGATGCCGACGGAGACACGGATGAGGTCCGCGGGGACCTCCAGGGCCGAGCCGGCCACCGAGGCGTGGGTCATCCGGCCCGGGTGCTCGATGAGGGACTCGACGCCGCCGAGGGACTCGGCCAGCGTGAAGATCTTCGTGCGGCCGCAGACCGCGACGGCCTCCTCCTCGCCGCCGGCGACCTGGAAGGAGACCATGCCGCCGAAGTTGCGCATCTGCTTGGCGGCGATCTCGTGGCCCGGGTGCTCGGGCAGGCCCGGGTAGAGGACCTTGGTGACCTTCGGGTGGCGCTTGAGCGCCTCCACGACCTTCGCCGCGTTCTCGGCGTGCCGGTCCATGCGCACGGCCAGCGTCTTGATGCCGCGCAGCACGACCCAGGAGTCGAAGGGCCCGGCGACCGCGCCCATCGCGTTCTGGTGGTAGGCCAGCTCCTCGCCGAGGGCCTCGTCGGCCGTGACCAGGGCGCCGCCGACGACGTCGGAGTGGCCGCCCATGTACTTGGTCAGCGAGTGCACGACCACGTCGGCGCCGAGCGCCAGCGGCTGCTGGAGGTAGGGGGAGGCGAAGGTGTTGTCGACGACCAGCTTCGCGCCGGCCTCGCGCGCGATCTGGGAGATCATCGCGATGTCGGTGATGCCCAGCAGCGGGTTCGAGGGGGTCTCGACCCAGATGACCTTGGTCTTCGGGGTGATGGCCGCGCGCACCGAGTCCGCGTCGGAGGTGTCGGCCACCGACCACTCCACGCCCCAGCGGGAGACGACCTTCGCGAAGAGGCGGAACGTGCCGCCGTAGGCGTCGTTGGGGATGACCACGTGGTCGCCCGGGGAGAGCAGCGTACGCAGCAGGCAGTCCTCGGCGGCGAGCCCGGACGCGAAGGCCAGGCCGCGCCGGCCGCCCTCCAGCGCCGCGAGGTTCTCCTCCAGCGCGGTACGGGTCGGGTTGGCGCTGCGGCTGTACTCGTAACCGCCGCGCAGTCCGCCCACGCCGTCCTGCTTGTAGGTGGACACCTGGTAGATGGGCGGTACGACCGCGCCGGTCTGCGGGTCCGCCGTGTTGCCCGCGTGGATCGCGCGGGTCTCGAAGCTCTGGTGCTCGTGGCTGTCGTCGCTCATGAGGCAGATGCTATGCCCCGTCAGCCGCCCGGTCCTCTCCTGGCCTGACCGCACGCTGACCTGCACCCGCTCGCCATTCGGGCGCCCGGTCTGGTTCGCTTGGCGGTATGCAGATTTTCTGGGTCCTGATGGGGCTGGCCCTGGCCGCCGCCATGATCTTCTCGTTCAAGCGGGCCAGGCGGGGCGGTCTGGCGCTGGTCTCGCCGGACAGCCCCGACGCCGCCGACCCGGCGGACTACGGGTTCGCGCGCGAGGAGGACCTGGACATCCGGGTGCCCGGGCCCGACCACGACCTGATGGACGCCCTGGAGAACGTCCAGCGCACCGGCCACTGGCGGGCCGCCTCCGCACTGCTCGCCGGCACCCCGAAGGACGGCGAGCGGCGCTGGCAGCGCGTGCAGGCCTTCGGCGGCGCGGCCGCCCTCGACCTGGCGCAGCGGCCCGGGGAGGGCGCGCAGTGGCTGAAGGCCTGGCGGCTGGAGGCGGAGAAGGACGCGGGCGGCGCGCAGGTCCACGCGGAGCTGCTGGTGCAGCAGGCGTGGCGGTCCTCGGGCGGGGTGGGCTCGCAGGACCACCGGATCATCCTGGAGGAGGCCCGCGAGGCCTGCCGCAAGGCGTCGCTGCTGGCGCCCGGCGACCCGGTCCCCGTCATCACGGAACTCGCGATCGCGCGCGGGCTGGGCTACTCGGAGGCGGAGTTCGACGCGCTGTGGGCCCGCGTGATCGACGTGGCGCCGGCGCACATGGGCGCGCACCTGGCCGCGCTGCACTACTGGTGCGAGAAGTGGCACGGCTCCCGCGAGAAGGCCGACGCGTTCGCGCAGACGGCCGCGGCCCGCGCCCCGCAGGGCTCGCTGCTCGCGGCGCTGCCGCTGTTCTCGGTGTACGAGAACATGCCCGACACGGTCCTGGTGAGCGACTTCGGGAAGACGGCGGTCGTCTCGCGGGCCCTGGAGGGCGCCCTGTACGCGGTGCACCAGGCGCGGCCGGAGGACCCGATGCTGGCGCACGTACGGCACCTGCTGCTGTGGTTCCTGGTGGGTGCGGGCCGCTGGGCGGAGGCCATGGAGCAGGTCCGGCACGTCGACGGCTGCGTGGGCGCCCTGCCCTGGTCCGCCTCGGAGGAGCCGGCGGCCGCGTACGCGGTGGCGCGGGCGATGGCGGTGGCCGGCTACGAGGCCAACGGCGGCTCCCCGGCGACGCTTCCGCACTGACCCGCGGCGGCGGGGGGGGGGGGGGGGGGGGGGGGGGGGGGGGGGGGGGGGGGGGGGGGGGGGGGGGGGGGGGGGGGGGGGGGGGGAGGGGTGCCTAGTCGACCCGTTCCGTA
>NZ_JBWKEZ010000029.1:0-28184 GCF_056434525.1 Streptomyces sp. NPDC044002 | reverse complement strand
CTTCCCCGCTGTGGGCAGGGGGGGAGGGGCGGGTGGCGGGGACGGGGAAAGAGACAAGGGGCACCCCCCGGACAACTCCCCAAAACGGCCCCGGGGGGGGGGGGGGGGGGGGGCCCCCCCCCCCCCCCCCCCCCCCCGCTCCGGATATCGGTACCCCCGCTCCCGGCATGTCGGCGCCGGGCCATAAGGTGCGCGTAAACATCGCACCATGTGCGCGTCAAAAACCGCACCATCCCGTGGGGGGACCCCAACCATATGGGCGCTTCGCTGCGCGCTCTGCGCGCCCTCGTCCTGCTCGCCGGCTTCTACCTGCTGAGCGTCGTCCTGCTCGCCCTCCTCGGGCTGATCGACTGGGCTGCCGTCTCCTGGCTCAACGGCGCCGTGGGCGGCAAGATCGTCATCGGTACGGTGGTCCTCGCCATCCCGATCATCCGCGGCATGTTCATGCTCCGCACGCCCAAGGCCGACCCCATGCCCGGCGTCCGCGTCACCGAGGCGCAGGAGCCCGCCCTGTGGCAGGCCGTACGCGAGACCGCCGACCAGGTCGGCACCCGCGCCCCCGACGAGATCGTGCTGATCGACGAGGTCAACGCCGCCGTCTCCGAGGACTCCCGGCTGCTCGGCCTGGTCTCCGGCACCCGCCGCCTCTACCTGGGCCTGCCCCTGATGACGGGCCTGGACGAGATGCAGCTGCGCGCCGTCCTCGCCCACGAGATGGGCCACTACGCCAACCTCGACACCCGCCTCACCCCGCTCATCGCCCGCGGCCGCGCCCAGCTCGTGCGCACCATCGGGCACTTCCACGACCGCGCGGACAACACCGAGGCCAAGGAGCGCGCCAAGCAGGAGAAGCGCGCCGAGAAGCGGCTGGCCAAGGGCAAGAAGGCCAAGGAGATCGACACCGACGGCGCGGGCTTCTCGTACCGCGCGATGGCGGCGGTCTACACCGGGTACGCCCACTTCTACATGCGCGCCACCCTCTCCTCCTCCCGCCGCCAGGAACTGGCCGCCGACCTCGCCTCCGTCCGCGTCGCCGGCCGCGACTCCGCCGCCTCCGCGCTGCGCCAGCTGAGCGCCCTCGACTCGGCGCACGGCTTCTACATGAGCTCGTACGCCACCCTCGGCGTCGGCGCCGGCCTGCTGCCGCGCCCCGGCCAGGTCTTCGGCGGACTCCGCCAGCTGCTCGACGCCCGCCCCGGCGAGCTGGAGAAGCTGCGCCACGACCTGTCCACCGAGCCCGCCTCCCCGTACGACTCCCACCCCGCACTCGCCGAGCGCGTGGCCCGCATCGAGGCCCTGCCCGACGACGGCCGGACCGGCCAGGCGGCCCGCCCGGCGCTGGAGCTGCTCGCCTCCCCGCAGGAGGCGCTGGCCGCGCTGGAGCAGGCCGTCCTCACCCCCGAGGCGCTCGCGCTGACCCGGGTGGACTGGGACGAGCTCGTCCACCGGTCGATGACCACCTACACCGGCCGGGGCGCGGAGGAGGTCCGCGAGGCCCTCACCGCCGAGGGCGCGGGTCCGGGCCTGGGCGACCTGCTGGACGCGGTCGACGCCGACCCGGCGGTGCGCTGGCGGATCGCCGACCGCTTCCCGAAGTCCGAGGAGGCGGCGGCCGCGACCGGCCGCACCGCCCGCGAGTTCGCCCGCCCGGTCGTCCGGCGGGCCCTCGGCCAGCTGGTCACCGTCGAGCTGCTGGCCCGCGGCGCCGCCCGCTGGGAGCTGTCCTGGTCGGACTCGGCCACCCTGTCCTACCCCGTTCCCGGTTTCGAGGACGAGCTCGGCCCCGCGCTGGACGCGGCCGTCGCCGACGTGCCCGACACCGAACTCCTGCGGAAGCTGGTGCTCGCGCCGTGACCGTCGTACTCGCCGTCATCGGCGTCCTGCTGCTGGCCGTCGCCTGCTGGGTCCTGCGCGGGGTGTACTTCATCCGCAAGGCCAAGCGCCTCGAAGCCGAGATCGGCGCCCTGGACGCGCAGACCGAGGCCGCCAAGTCCGACGAGGAGGCCCGCAAGGCGGCCGCTGCCGTCGCGCTCGGCTTCGTCGCCGAGGCCGACCTCGACACCGAGAACCCGGCACCGGTCCCGGCCGCCCGGACCGCCGTCCTGGCGGCCGTCCGCTCCGGCGACTGGGAGGCGGCCGCCGCGTACGTCGATGCCGCCGGGCAGGACTGGCAGGAGCGGCTGGAGCGGGTGCGCCCGCTGGCCGAGGCCGCCGCCGAGGACGACGCGTGGCTGCTGGCCTGGCGCGCGGCCCGGCCCGGGGACGCCACGGCGGCCCTCGTCCACGCCGACACCAGCGTGATGGTCGCCTGGAACGTACGCGGCAGCCAGTCCGGCAGCCGCACCACCCAGGAGCAGTTCCGGCTCTTCCGCCAGCTGCTGTCCAAGGCCCAGGCCGACGCGCACGAGGCGCAGCAGCTCGCCGACCCCGCCGACCCCAGCCCGTACGTCGTCGAGCAGGCCATCGGCATGGGCCTGGGCTACTCGCACGAGCGCTACCGGGAGCTGTGGGCGCGGATCACCGAGCGCGCCCCGCGGCTGCTGTGGTCGCACGTCGCGGGCCTGCAGTACTGGTGCGCGAAGTGGCGGGGCTCGCACGAGCTGGCCATGGCCTTCGCCCGCGAGTCGGCGGCCGCCGGGAAGCCGGGCGACCTGCTGACGCTGCTCCCCCTGATGGCGTACTTCGAGCAGGAGACGCACGAGGACGACCTGCTGCCGGAGACGTACTACAAGGAGCCGGAGATCGTCGCCGCGGCCGACGCGGCACTCGCGGACCTGGCCGCCGCCGGCAACGAGCACCCGGGGACCCCGCGGATCCGGCACATGCTGGCCTACCTGCTGTTCTGGCAGGACCGGGACGCGGAGGCGGTCGAGCAGTTCCGCCACGTCGACGGGCACATCGGGGCCGTGCCGTGGACGTACGCCGGGGAGCCGAAGCGGCGCTACCTGTACGCCCGCGACTGGGCGGTGAACGTGACCACGCCGGACGCGTAGTTCTGGGGTCGGGGGGAGAAGGGGGGGGGGGGGGGGGGGGGGGGGGGGGGGGGGGGGGGGGGGGGGGGGGGGGGGGGGGAGGGCCCCCCCCCCCCCCCCCCCCCCCCGACCGTTGTCCCTCCCACAAGGAGGAATTCCATGTTCTCGTACCGCCGCACCCCCGAACTGCCCACCCGCGAGGAGGCCCTCAAGGGCCGCACCGAAGCGCAGTTCTCCCTGCCCGAGCGCCACACGGTCCTCGGCAACCCGCTGTCCGGCCCCTACCCGGAGGGACTGGAGGTGGCCGACTTCGGCCTGGGCTGTTTCTGGGGCGCCGAGCGCAAGTTCTGGCAGACACCCGGAGTGTGGACCACCCTGGCCGGCTACCAGGGCGGATACACCGAGAACCCGCTGTACGAGGAGGTGTGCTCCGGCCAGACCGGCCACACCGAGGTCGTCCGCGTGGTCTTCGACCCGGCGCAGGTCTCCTACGCCACCCTCCTGAAGCTCTTCTGGGAGTCCCACGACCCCACCCAGGGCTTCCGCCAGGGCAACGACGTCGGCACCCAGTACCGCTCGGCCGTCTACACCCACTCCCCCGCCCACCAGGCGGCCGCCGAAGCCTCCCGGGACGCCTACCAGCGCGTCCTGACGTCCGCGGGCCACGGCACCATCACCACCGCCGTCCTCCCGGCACAGGACCGCCCCTTCTGGCCGGCGGAGCCGTACCACCAGCAGTACCTCGACCGCAACATTAATGGCTACTGCGGCATCGGCGGCACGGGCGTGGCCTGCCCGATCGGCATCGCCGAGGCTCCCGGGGAGTGAGAGGCACCCCGCTGCCCGACCCGGCGCACGAGCGGCTGACCCGGCTCTGGCAGGCCCACCGGCCTGCCGGGCCGATGCTGCCGTGGGAGTTGAAGACGGTGTACAAGGACCGCTGGGTCCGCTTCCACAGCCTGCCGGAGTCAAAACGCTACGCAGAGGACGAAGCGGAGTACGCCGTCCTCCTCGACCGCTACAACACGGTCCTCGACGAGCTCTTCGCGGGCGGCGAGACGTACGTGGTGACCATCGACTGGGCCGACCCGTCCGAGCCGACGGACTACTCGGCCCACCGCGCCGCCCTCCACCCGGAGGGCACGCTGTGGACGACCCTGGACGACACCGACGACCCTAATCCGGCCTTCCACACGCGCTGGTACTTCTACGCCGACCGCCGCCCCTGGCAGCGCGGCTGCCTCGACCCGCTGCTCCGCGCCGTCGCGGACGAGGAACTGCCCGGCGTCTTCGTGACGGACCCGGACCTCACCCGCATCCACCACCCGTACGACGGCGGCGCGGATGTCATCCTCCCCACGTCCGAGGAACGGGACCGCCTGCGCGACCGGCACTCCGCCTGGCTGTCCGCGCACGCATCGGGGTACTGATCAGGACGGGTCGTAGCCGTAGACCCGCTTCGCGTCCAGATGGAGCTCGTACGGGCCCCAACAGTCTGCGGCGAGCGTGGCCACCCGGGCGCCACAGGGGCAGGCACGGTTGAGTCCGCTGTCTCCGGACGGTCCGCAGCATCCGCTGCTGTTCTCCCAGTCCGGCAGCGGCTGGATGTCGGGCGCGTCCTCGGGGTGGATCACGATGTTGTCGAGCGGCCCGGCCGAGACCATGAGGACCCCTTCATCACTCCGCCAGGGCCCACGCGGCTGCGCAGGCCCGCCGTCCTCCTGGTCCGGATGCGGCACATACGGAGCGCCCCACGGTTCGGTCTCAATCGCGTAGTGCCCCTGCGGCATGGTGGCCGGCGCCAGTCGGCTCTCCTTGTCCCGTTCCTCGTCGTCGGGCGCCGAGGGAACGGCAGGCAGCGGCGTCAGGTCTGGCGTAAGACTGCCGCCGCACTTGGCACACAGGAAGACGGTCATGCTGCCGTTGTAGCCGCCGCACACATCCCAACGCATCCTCGATTCCAACCGAGAGGCTGCTTTCCCGTTCTGGAAAGGATCAGCACTTGACCCCACCACAACCAGCTCGGGAGCATCGAACACGACAGGCGTACGCCGACATGTGGGGGCGAGGATGCTGCGGAAGCTGTCCGGTGACCCGGAGTGCAGGAACGGAACGTGCCCGACGCTGTGGGGTACTGAGGACGCCAAGGACTACGTAGTGCAGGGCTACGTCATCACGGACCCCGAGCGGCTGGCGCAGCTCGACCTGCCCGAGGGGGAAACCGCCGTCGTGGTCCCAGCCGCGGTGCTGGAGGAGTACTTCCGTGCTCAACGGTGAGGAGCTCGGCCGTCTCTTCGAGACCTTCGAGCGGACCGCCTTCCGCCTGGAGACGCTCGCCGTCTACAGCGTGGAGGAGGAGCGCGAGGAGTTCGAACGCTTCCTGGCAGGCGGGGACATGGGCCCCTCCTGGGACGACAACCCATGGGTACGGTCGATGACCGACAAGGGCAAGCAGGTCTCACGCGTCCACATCCTTCGGTCTCCGCTGACCGACTACCTGCGGTACGAACTGGCCGCCTATCCGGGCAACATCGCGGCCGGCGAGACCATCGGAATCATCGACCTGTCAGAGCAGACCGTGACCGGCCTGCCCGATCACGACTTCTGGTTGTTCGACGACCAGGACGTGTACCGGATGCACTACACGCCAGAAGGCGCGTTCACCGGCGCCGAACTGCTTCCTGCCCACCGCCTTGCCGAGTATCAGGACTACCGAGACCGCGCCTTGGCCGAAGCGGTGCCCTTCGCAGACTACGGGGAGCGGCACCACTGACCGCCGACTCGATCGGGAAAGCCCTGCGGGCGCTGCGCGACGCATCCGGACTCACGGGTGACGCGGTGGCCCGCAGGGCTTCCATGTCTGCCGGGAAGCTCTCGAAGATCGAGACGGGCAAGGTGCGACCGACTGTCCAGGACGTGGACCTGGTCCTCACTGCCATAGGCGTGAGCGAGGAAGTCAAGGAAGAGTTCCTGGCAGCCGCCCGCGCTGAAGCCACCGAGGCCACAGCATGGCGCCTGCTGCGCCGCACGGGCCCGTGGAAGCACCAGAAGACCATCCGGGCCATCGAGGCCGGCACCACGACACTCAGGCTCTTTCAGGGGCAGCTCATTCCCGGACTCCTCCAGACACCCGAGTACGCCTCCGCCGTCTTCTCCCTGCCTCCGTCCCTGCCGGAGGAGACCAGGGCCAAGACCGTGGCTGCCCGCCTCGAACGGCAATCCGTCCTGTACGAGCCAGGCCGGTCCTTCCGCTTCCTGGTCTGCGAGCACGTACTCCGGTGGCGCATCAGCGAGCCCGTAGTCATGGCGCTCCAGCTCGACCGGCTCGTATCCGTGTCCCGTCTGCCCAACGTCTCGCTGGGTGTCGTCCCGTCCGACCGCCGGATGCCCGACTTCCCTATGACCTGCTTCAGTCTCCACGACGACCGGCTCGTCATCGTGGAGACGTTCCACTCCGAGGTCACCACCCGCGACCCGAAGGACGTCCAGCTCTACCTCGACACCTTCGAACGGTTCGCCGCAGTGGCGGTCTACGGCGACGTCATGAGAACCCTGGTCGAGGGCATCCGGGACGGATTCTTGCCCCAACAGGAAAGGTCCTAGAACGGGCTGCTCAGCGGGTGAAGCATCAGTGGTGCCGACACCCGAGGGAGGGAATCCCAGTGAGCAGCCCCAGCACCACGATGGACCCGCCGGTTCAACTGTCCCTCCCCCGCACACCACCCGCGCCTGCGCCGGGTTGCGGTGTCTGCGCTGCCCTTGCGAAGCAACGCACAGCGGCGTACGGCGCCGGGGACCTGTCCGCCGTCTCGGACTGCAACGTCGAGCTGGTCGCGCACCCCAAGAAGCACTCTGGGGGCCGGTAGTGGACATGCAGACCTGGAGAGACGGACGTACAGCGGCTCTGAGCGCCTCCGATGCCATGCGTGAGGTACTCGCCTCCCTGGGCCTGCCGGAGAGAGCGTACGCGGCGATACGCCCACAGGTGACGCCCCGAGGCGAGCCGCTCGTGCACCTGGGCTCGATCCCCGCTGCTCACGTCGAGCAGATCGCAGAGGCGCTGCGAGGCACCCGGGCACACCCCGAGCGGGACAGCGGTGCCCTTCCCATCCGAATCAAGGAGGACCAGATGACCGACCTGTACGGACTCGACATCTCCGGAGCCCACTTCAGCAAGGCGTGTGGGGGCAACACCCACCCGGACGGCGAGGCGTGCGTGACCCTCGCGAAGATCGGGCCGGACGCGTGGGCGATGGGCGACAGCAAGCGCCCGGACGCCGAGCCGCTGCGCTTCACCACGGCCGAGCTGGACGCGGCGGGCATCGACCCCGCCCGCTTCGACCTCTCCGCCTGATCCACGGCACCACCTGAACTGACGGCCCTGCCCTCACGCCGACGGGCAGGGCCGTCGTCATCTCTCGGAACGGAGCAGCGGTGCACCACCACGGTTACGCATGGGTGGGAGAGAAGAAGACGTTCGACAGGGAGAGCGTCCGCAGACCGCCCAGCCAGGCCCCGGCGGCGACCAGTGAGCAAGAGGTGCACGACCGATACCGAGAAGCCGTGGCCGCGTTCCCGACTGCTGACCTGCCTCCGATCCAGACGGCGCACTGGCTCATGAAACCGCCCTCGCTGATCAGGGGGACATGGGAGGAGCCCAAGGAGGCCGGCGAGTGGCTGGGCCTCCAGCTCGCAGAGTTCGCACCCCGATTCGCCTCTGAGCAGGATCGGGAAGTGACCAGGCTGGTGCTCCTTGCGAAGGCTGCTGTCGAACGGCTGGCATGGGGAGGAGACGTATCCCTCGGCCACTACCTGAAGGGCACTGTCTTCCACTCTGTCGCCCTTGTGACGTGCTCGCCGAACCGTGCCGCTCCCGACCTGCCCTGCCCCGCCCAGCAGGCCCGTGCCTGACAGCGGCCCCGACGTGATGCCGGGGGGCCTGTCTGCGTCCGCGCGCGCCTGTCTCAGGCACTCTCTCCCAGGTGGCGGTACAAGGTGGCACGGCCGATCCCCAAGGCCTTGGCGATGGCTGTGACGCTCTCTCCCCTGGCGTGCCGGGCACGGGCAACGGCGAGCTTGTCATCGTCTACGACGGACGGACGCCCACCGACGTTGCCCTTACGGGCCGCAGCGTCCAGCCCTTCCAACGTCTTCTCGACCAAGGCCACGCGCAAGCAGCGGTAGTCCAGACCCGCAACACGAACGAACGGGCACCAGTCGGATGGCTGTGCCCCTTTTCGTTTCAGCTCGCTGTCAGTCGCGCCACTTCGGGACCAACAGGTCAGGATTGAACGGGCGTCGGCCACCGCCGCCTACCGGCAGGACGATCACCGCATGCAGTGCCTCCCTGATCAGGGCGCGCTTCTGTGCCAGGTCCAGCCTGCCGGAGGTCCAGCGCTCACGTACGTCGCCGGTGACTTCGGCCGCACGCTGCTGGTTGAGAACGTGGCGCGTACGGTCCGCACGTAGTTCCTTGACCCGGGATTCCATCCTCTGGTTCTCAGGGAAGAACAACTCATCCGAGATCTGGTCCCCCTGCCAAGCCTGGAGCAGCTTGCGCTGCTTCCGCGTCAAGCGGTCCAGTTCGTCTTCCCCTGCCCATTTCTCGTCCGCATGCGCCGGCCTGGCCGCCCGCTCCTCCAGCTTCGCCAGAACTGTTTCCGTGATGAATTCGTCAATCTTGGCGCCATTACGGCCCGTGCCACCGCAACCGCCCATTTCCTTGCTGGGACACTGATACAGGTAGCCGCCGGAGAGATCCGGTCGCATGGCCGCACGGAGGGGCGAGTTGCAGATCTGGCCGTCCACTCCGGGCTTTCCGCATCGGAGGATTCCGGTCAGCAGGTACGACGGGGTGCGATAGTCCGTGACCGTTCCGTCGGACTTCACGTTGGGACTGACGCGTGCCGAGAAGACGGCGTCGATGGCCATCCACTCCTTCGGGGTGATGATCGGCTCCCAGCGGCCCACGACCGGCACACCGTTGGCATCACGGACCAGTTCTCCGTTGTGCTTCCGCCACCCGCACAGCCGCGGGTTCCAGAGTGCGATCTTGAGGGAGCGGCTCGCCCACTCCTTGTCGTTGATCGTGCGGACGCCGGCCTCCCGCCACTCTCGGAGGATGGAGTGCATGGACTTACCCGCGATCACCTCACGGGCGCCCTTCGCCAGCCACGCCGCTTCCTCGGGCTCCAACGTGAGCTTGTCGTCCTGCCAGCCGAAGGGGCGCTTTCCGCCTACCGGGATGCCCAGCTCGGCGCGGGCGCGGTGCGAGCGGCGTGCACGCCGCTGCATCTTGCGCACCTCCATCTTGGAGATGACGACGCCGAAGAGGCCCATGGACTCCACGTCCTCGCTGTAGAGGTTCTTCGACCCCTTGGCGTCGGCGTAGACGCGCCCTTCCTCGTACGTGAGCGCGTCCACGAACCGCTCGTAGTCTCCGGCTCTGCGAGTGAGCCGGTCGTCGGCGACGACGATGACGCCGCGTACGGGCTGCCCGTCCGGCATGTGCCCTGACTTGAGCGCCTTCACCATGGCCTCGAAGTCCGGGCGCACCACCGCCGCCTTCGCTGCCGACAGGTCGTTGTCGGTGTAGCGGTGCACGATCGTCCAGCCGAGACGGGCCGCAGTCTCGCCGTTCACCTTGTGCTGGTCCTCGACGCCGTGGCCGTCCCTGGCCGTGTCGGCGGAGATACGCGCGTACGAGACAACCGGGATCACCGGTGCCGCTTCGTTCACTTCCCACCCCTTTACGAAGAGTCACTAATTCTATGCAAAGAGAAGTGGTGCTACCAGCAGTACCTTGACAAGAACGCGGGCGGCTACTGCGGCATCGGGGGCACTGGCGTCTCCTGCCCCATCGGCGTGGCCGCGGCGGAATGACGGCTTGACCCTGCCGCTGGCGGCAGGGTTGTTCCATCGGGGGCATGGAGAACACAGCGGGCAAGCAGCGGGTCGTCCTCGTCACCGGAGGGGGGACCGGGATCGGGCGGGCCACGGCGCGGGCCTTCGCGGCCGCCGGGGAGCGGGTCGTGGTCGTCGGGCGGCGCGGCGGGGTGCTGGACGGGACCGCCGAGGGGTTCCCCGGGATCCGGCCGCTCGTCGCCGACGTGAGCGCCCCCGGCGGGCCGGAGCGGATCGTGGAGCGGGTGCTGGCCGAGCACGGCCGGCTCGACGTGCTCGTGAACAACGCCGGGATCGTGCGGGCCGGCGCCCTCGGCGGGGTGAGCGAGGGCGACATCGCCGCGCAAGTGGCCACCAACCTCGTCGCCCCGGTGCTGCTCACCCAGGCCGCCCTGCCGGCACTGGAGGCCGCCGGGGCGGGGGTCGTCGTCAACGTCAGCACCGCGGTCGGGCAGCGGGGCTGGCCCGGCGCCTCCGTCTACGCCGCCACCAAGGCCGCCCTCGACACCCTCACCCGCAGCTGGGCCGTGGAGCTCGCCCCGCGGGGCATCCGGGTCGTCGGGGTCGCGCCCGGCGCGGTGGACACGCCGATCGGCGAACACCAGGGGCTCAGCCCCGAGCGGGCCGCCCAGGTACGGGCCTGGCAGGTGGCGCGCACCCCGATGGGGCGGGTCGGGCGGCCGGAGGAGGTCGCCTGGGCGGTGTGCCGGCTCGCCGACCCGGCCGCCTCGTTCCTGACCGGGGCCGTGGTCCCGGTGGACGGAGGCGCGGCGGTGGCCTGACAGCATGGCCGGATGCTGATCGGGGAACTCGCCGGGGCCACCGGCACCACCGCCCGTGCCCTGCGCCACTACGAGCAGGCGGGGCTGATCTCCTCCGAGCGGGCGCCGAACGGCTACCGGGTCTACGAGGAGCGGGCCGTCGTACGGGTCCGCAACATCCGGGTGCTGCTGGAAGCGGGGCTCACCCTGGACGACGTACGGGTGTTCGCGCCGTGCCTGGACCGGGACGTGGCCGCCGGGCCGCCGTCGCCCAAGGGGCTGGCGGTGGCCCGGGAGCGGCTGGCCGTCCTGGAGGCCCGGATCGCCGCGCAGACGGCGGCGCGCGACCGGCTGCGGGAGGCGTTGGGGCGGGCGGGTCAGATCGTCGACGCGTCGATGACGAAGCGGTAGCGGACGTCGCTGGACAGGACGCGTTCGTAGGCGTCGTTGACGTCCTCGGCCCGGATCACCTCGATGTCCGCGCCCAGGCCGTGCTCCGCGCAGAAGTCCAGCATCTCCTGCGTCTCGGCGATCCCGCCGATCATCGACCCGGCGAGGGTCTTGTTGCCGCCGATGACGGAGAACAGGTTCAGCTCCACCGGCTCCTCCGGGGCGCCCACGTTCACGAGCGCTCCGCCGACCCGCAGCAGGGACAGGTACCGGTCCAGGCCGAGCGGCGCGGAGACGGTGGAGAGGATCAGGTCGAAGCGGCCCTTCAGCTCCTCGAAGGTGGCCTCGTCGGCGGTCGCGTAGTAGTGGGCGGCGCCCAGCCGCAGGCCGTCGTCCTTCTTGCGCAGCGACTGCGACAGCACGGTCACCTCGGCGCCCAGCGCGGCGGCGATCTTCACGCCGACGTGGCCGAGCCCGCCGAGGCCGACGATCGCGACCTTCTTGCCCGGGCCCGCCTGCCAGTGCCTGAGCGGCGAGTACAGGGTGATGCCGGCGCACAGCAGCGGCGCGGCGACGTCGAGGGAGAGGCCGTCGGGGATGCGGACGGCGTAGTTCTCGTCGACGACGAGGTGCGTGGAGTAACCGCCGTACGTGGGCTCGCCCTTGCGGTCGAGGGCGTTGTACGTGCCGGTCATTCCCTGGACGCAGTGCTGCTCCTGCCCGGCCAGGCAGTACTCGCACGCGCGGCAGGAGTCGACCATGCAGCCGACGCCGATCCGGTCGCCGACCGCGAACCTCGTGACGCCGGCGCCGACTTCGGCGACCACACCGGCGATCTCGTGGCCGGGGACCATCGGGAAGATGCCCTCGCCCCAGCCGTCGCGGGCCTGGTGGATGTCGGAGTGGCAGATGCCGGCGAACTTGATCTCGATCAGGACGTCGTGCTCGCCGACCGGGCGGCGCGGGACCGTGGTGCGCTCCAGCGGGGCCTTGGGGGCGGGGGCGGCGTAGGCGGCTGCCTGGGTGACGGACATGGGGTGCTCTCCTCGGACGAGGACGCCTGGGGGGCCGTACCGCGGGGTGCTGCGGGCGGGCCGTGGCGTCCGTTCTTCGACGTCCCCCACGATGCCCTCCCCGGCGCGGCCGACCCAGACCCCTGCGGAGCCTAGGACTGGCGGACCTACCCCTGACGGGGTCAGGCTGAGCCCCTCGCCGGGCGCGCCCGCCGGGGATACTTGCGCTATGGACCAGCTTGATCAGCGAGCCGAACTCGGGGACTTCCTGCGCAGCTGCCGCGCCCGGCTGCGGCCCGCTGACGTGGGCCTGCCCGACCACGGGCGGCGCCGCCGGGTGCCGGGCCTGCGCCGCGAGGAGCTGGCGCAGCTGGCCGGGGTCTCGGTGGCCTACTACACCCGCCTGGAGCAGGGACACGGCCAGAACGTGTCCGCGGAGGTGCTGGACGCCATCGCGCGGGCGCTGCGCCTGAGCGGCACCGAGTCGGCCCACCTGAACCACCTGGCGAGCCCCCGCACCCGCCGGTCCGGCGGCCGCACCGCCCGCCCCCAGCAGGTCCGCCCGGCGCTGCGCACGCTGCTGGCGGCGATGGAGGGCGTACCGGCCTACCTGGTGGGGCGGCGGCAGGACGTCATCGGCTGGAACCCGCTCGCCGCGGCCGTCTTCGGGGACTTCGGGGCGCTGCCGCCGGCGGAGCGGAACCTGGTGCGGCTGGTGTTCCTGGACCCGGCGACGGCGGAGCTGTACGCGGACTGGGAGTGCCGGGCCTGCGAGGTGGTCAGCAACCTGCGCCTGTACGCCGGCCAGCACCCCGACGACGAGCGGCTGTCGGCGCTGGTCGGGGAGCTGTCCGTGAAGAACGAGGAGTTCCGGCGGCTGTGGGCGGCGCACACGGTGGCCGACAAGACGCACGGCGTGAAGCGGCTGCGGCACCCCATCGTCGGGCAGCTGGACCTGACCTTCGAGACGCTGACGCTGCCCGACGACCCGGCGCAGTGCCTGGTGACGTACCACGCCGAGCCCGGCTCGCCCTCGGCGGACGCCCTGCGGCTGCTGTCGTCCTGGACCGCGCCGCCGGTGGCGCCGCCGGCACCGCAGCGGCCCGCCGAGGAACCCGCGTAGGGGTGGGGGCGGGGGTCAGAGCTTGAGCTGGAAGAGGCCCGCGCCGCGTTCGCGGCGGTAGCCGAGGGACTCGTTCACCGCCAGCATCGGGGCGTTCTCGTCGGCCACGGTGGTGCCGATCCGGCGCAGCCCCGGGAGCTGCTCGGCGGCGTACGCCTCCATGCGCAGCTTGACCGCGCGGCCCAGGCCGTGGCCCCGGTGGGCGGGCACGACCACCGTGTCGTACTGGAGGGCGCGCGGGCCCGCCGGATCCGGCAGCACCAGCACCGTGTACGCGGCCACCTCCCCGGCGGGGGTGACCGCCGCGGCCACGGCGATCTCGCCGCCCCGGTCCAGGACCAGCCGCTGCGCGCTGTGCACCCGCTCGGCGGTCCAGGGCCGGAAGGTCTCCTCGCTGTCCCCGCTCGGGGCGTCCTCCATCGCGCCGTGGGCGACGGCGGTGGCCGGGGCCCACTCGTCGGGCACCAGGCCGGGCCAGACGTGGAACGCGTAGCCGGGCGTGGCGGGGAGCGGCGGCGGGCCGTCGGCGCCGAGTTCGCGTACGTACCAGCCCATGGAGAGCACGTTCTCGAAGCCGAGGGACTCGGCGAAGGCCTGCCCGGGGCCGCCGAGGTCGGCGACGGTGGCGACGGAGGTGCGGTCCTGGTCGAGGAGCTCCCGGCGGACCCGCTGCCACAGGGCCGTGCCCACGCCGCGCCGGCGCGCGTCGGGCCGTACGGTCAGCTCGTCGAGGAACGCGGTGTGGGTGTTGCCCTCCTCGGTGAAGAGCAGCAGGGCGGCGTGTCCCGTGCCGTCCCCGGCCGTCCAGTGCGCGAGGCGGCCGCGCGACGGCGGGACGCGCAGCCGTCCGGCGGCCTCCGTCCGCGAGGGGGCGGGTACGGCGGGCAGGGCGGCGGCGTCGGTGGCGTGGGCGGCCGTCTGGACGGCCAGCCAGGCGTCGACCTCGGCGTCGGCCGGGGGCACGGACAGGGTGTTGATCTTCGTCATGGCAGGACTGTAGGCGCCCCGCCGGCCGAACCGGACGCCCCTGGAGTAGAGTTCACGGCCGCTCCCCCTCCAGCCCCTCAACGCCGGAAGGCGGGGCGCCCTTCCGGGCTCCCCGCCTTCCGTCGGTACCGCTGCCGTGGCGTCAGGCCGACGGACCGGCCTTCCACTCGGCCCACGACATGTTCCAGCCGTTGAGGCCGTTGTCCGGCTTGATGGTCTTGTCCGGGGAGTTCACCACGGTGACGACGTCGCCGATGAGCGAGTTGTCGAAGAACCAGGCGCCGGGCTGGTTCGGGTCGTTGGCGCCCTGGGCGTCGTTCAGGCCGACACAGCCGTGGCTGGTGTTGACCTTGCCGAAGATCGAGTCGGCGCCCCAGTAGTTGCCGTGGATGAAGGTGCCGGACGTGGACAGCCGCATCGCGTGCGGGACGTCCTTGATGTCGTACTCGCCCTTGCCCTCCTTGTTCGTGAAGCCCACGGTCGAGCCGTCCATCCGGGTCTCCTTGAACTTCTCGGAGATCACCATCTGGCCGTTGTACGTGGGGTTCTCGGGAGAACCGGCGGAGATCGGGATGGTCTTGAGGACCTGTCCGTCACGGGTGACCGTCATCGTCTTGGCCTTCACGTCGACGGTGGAGACCTGGCTCCGGCCGATCTTGAAGGTGACGGTCTTGTTCTGCGCGCCGACGATGCCGGGCGCGCCCTGGACGCCCTGGAGGGCGAGCTTCAGGGTGACGGTGGAGTTCGCCTGCCAGTACTGCTCGGGGCGGAAGTCCAGGCGCTGGTTGCCGAACCAGTGGCCGACGACCTCCTGGCCGCTGCTGGAGGTGACGCTGATGGCCGCCTGGACGGCCTTCTGGTCCTTGATCGGCTTGTTGAAGGTGATCGAGACCGGCATGCCCACGCCGACCGTCTCGCCCTCCTCCGGCACGAAGGAGCCGACGAAGCTGTTCTCCGGGGAGAGGGTGGTGAAGGAGGCATTCTCGTGCGCCTCCTTGCCGGCCGCGTCCTTCGCGGTCGCCGCGAGGGCGTACTTGGTGGAGCGCTTCAGCGCGGCGTCCGGCTTCCAGCTCTTGCCGTCGGCGGCGATCTTGCCCGCGACGGCCGTGCCGTCGGAGCTCTTCAGCTCGACCTTGGTGAGCGTGCCGTCGCTGACGGCGACGTTCGTGCCGTCGTTCAGCGGGACGTTGGTGGAGCCGTCCTTGGGCGTGATGGCTATTCGGGCCTTGGAGGCGTCCTTGGCCGCCGCCGCGTCGACCTCCGCCTGGGACTTGCCCGCGTCCGAGCTGCCCTGGGACTTGTCGCCGCCCCCGTCATTGCAGGCCGAGAGCATCAGTACCCCACCGAGCACGGCGGACACGGCCACCAGGGACCTTCTCCGCCGCATGCTGTACGTCCTCACACGTCACTCCATCGTTGCCGTGAAACCCCGGGCTGCGATCCCGGGGTCGGGCCGGGCAGGGGGCGTCGCCCCCTGCTCGTCCTGACAACGCGTTAACGACGCTGTTCGGTTCCACATTCCGTTCGAATGTGTGCAACCCCACGGTCAGGCGTTGTCGGCCCCTTCTTCGAAACCACCATCTTCCTCGTCAAGGTCCCACTCCAGGGACTCGGGGTCGTATTCGACCGGTTCGCTGCTCCAGGAGGCCTGTGCGAGCTCGACTCCGGTCAGCTCCGCGACCAGGTCAGTGGGGTCGACGAGGTAGGCCAGGGCCTCCGATTCGTCCTCCATGACCGCCGACTCCGCGTGCGCGCGCTCCTCGTCCGGCATGAACTCGTCGGCCTTGATGTGCGCGAGCGCGGCACCGATGAGGGCGTCGGAGTCCGACACCTCCAGCACCAAATCCACCCGAAGCCGTACGTATCGTGATGCATCAGAAGGGTTCATACGACGGAGAGTAAGCCCGCGACAGCCTCGACTTTCCCGCGACCCGCCCCTTTCACTAGCATCTGCGGACACGGCCAATTCGCTGCTTCCGCAAGGGGGATCGCACCGTGTCCGCACGTCGACCTCTGCTCACCGCCCTCGGGGCGACCACCCTCCTCGCCGCCCTCTGGTTCGTCCCGTCGGCGAACGCCACCGCCCCCGGCCTGTCCGCGGGCACCCCCGGCGCACCCGCCGCCGCCAACACCGGAACCGTCTCGGACACCGCCACGGACGCCGACGCCGACGGCGACGACGACTCCGACACCGGTACGGGGACCATCGCCGGCGTCTCCGACGAGCGGCCGGCCGGCATCACCGTCCTCTCGCTCGCCGACACCGGCAGCATCGACACCACCCCCTACGTGCTGGGCGGCACCGTCTGCCTCGGCCTCGGGGCGGGCTTCGTGGCCTTCTCCGTACGCCGCTCCCGCAGCCTCTAGAGACGGCGGAAGGGCCGCACCCCCGACGGGGTGCGGCCCTTCTCCTGTTCTCGTCCTGCTTCCTGCTTCCTGCTCCCGCTCCGGGTCAGGCGAGCGGACCGGTCACCGGCTCCACGGCCGCGACGAGCCCGCCCGCGCGCACGAAGGCGTCGGCGGCGGCCAGGTCCGGCGCGAGGAAGCGGTCCGGCCCGGGACCCTCCACGCCCGCCGCCCGGGTCGCGGCGATCGCGGCCTGGCTGGCCGGCGCCGGGGTGAGCCCGTGCCGCAGCTCGATGGCGCGGGTGGCCGCGTACAGCTCGATGGCGATGATCCGCGTCAGGTTGTCGACCGCGGTACGCAGCTTGCGCGCCGCCGACCAGCCCATCGAGACGTGGTCCTCCTGCATGGCGGAGGACGGGATCGAGTCGGCCGAGGCCGGCACGGCGAGCCGCTTCATCTCGCTGACCAGGGCGGCCTGCGTGTACTGGGCGATCATCAGACCGGAGTCGACACCGGCGTCGTCCGCCAGGAACGGCGGCAGGCCGTGGCTGCGGTTCTTGTCCAGCAGCCGGTCGGTGCGCCGCTCGGCGATGGAGCCGAGGTCCGCGGCGGCGATGGCCAGGAAGTCCAACACGTACGCCACGGGCGCGCCGTGGAAGTTGCCGTTGGACTCCACGCGGCCGTCGGGCAGCACGACCGGGTTGTCGACGGCCGCGGCCAGCTCGCGCGAGGCGACGAGCGAGGCGTGCGCCATGGTGTCACGGCCCGCGCCGGCGACCTGCGGGGCGCAGCGCACCGAGTAGGCGTCCTGCACGCGCGGCGCGGACTCCTCCTGGAAGTGCCCGGTGAGCCCGGAGCCCTTCAGCACGGCGGCCATGTTGGCGGCGGAGGCGCCCTGCCCGGGGTGCGGGCGGATGGCGTGCAGCTCGGGCGCCAGCACCTTCTCGGTGCCGAGCAGCGCCTCCAGCGTCAGCGCCGCCGTGATGTCGGCGGACTTGTACAGCGTGTCGAGGTCGGCGAGGGCCATCACCAGCATGCCGAGCATGCCGTCGGTGCCGTTGAGGAGGGCGAGGCCCTCCTTCTCCCGGAGCTCGACGGGCTCGATGCCGTGCTCGGCGAGCAGCTCACCGGCGGGCCGCACGGCGCCGTCGGGGCCCTCGGCGTCACCCTCGCCCATGAGCGCGAGGGCGCAGTGGGAGAGCGGCGCGAGGTCGCCGGAGCAGCCGAGGGAGCCGTACTCGTGCACGACGGGGGTGATCCCGGCGTTGAGCAGGTCGGCCATGGTCTGCGCGACCGAGGGCCGCACGCCGGTGTGCCCGGAGGCCACCGTCTTCAGACGCAGGAACATCAGGGCGCGGACGACCTCCCGCTCGACGCGCGGCCCCATGCCGGCGGCGTGCGAACGGACGATGTTGCGCTGGAGCTGCGCGCGCAGCTCGGGGCTGATGTGCCGGGAGGCGAGCGCCCCGAAGCCGGTGGAGACCCCGTAGACGGGCTCGGGCTTGGCGGCGAGCGCGTCGACGATCTCACGAGCACGGCCGAGCGCTTCCAGCGCCTCGGCGGACAGCTCGACCCGCGCGTTGCCGCGGGCGACGGCGATGACGTCCTCGGCGGTGGTCCCGGACGTCCCCACCACGACAGTGTGCATATCCATATTCAGCACCCTACGGACTGAATCCCTTCATGTCACTAGCCAAATTCGTCACGATCACGACCGTCGACGGACCCTTACGGCATACGGCCCCCGGCCGGTGCCGGCCGACCCCTGCCGCCACTCCCTACTGCCGCCCCCGGAACCGTCGCCGCTCTCCCCGGCCCTCGCGGGCCGCCGCGGCGTCGGCCAGGCGGACCACCGCCGTGTCGCGGCCCGCGACCACCGGCTCCGTGGATCGGGCCGCCTTCGCCTTGTACTGCGCCGCGTCCGCCAGGCGGAACAGCCGCCGGGAGGACTTCACCGGCCCGATCGGGTCGCCCGTGGAGGCGACCCCGCACGCCACGCCCTCGCCCAGCTCCAGCTCGGCGGCCCGTACGCAGACCTCCCCCGTCACCCGGACCACCTCGTCCGCCGACGGCCCCGCGCTGACCAGGCAGAACTCGTCCCCGCCCAGCCGTGCGACCAGCGCCCCCGGCAGCATCGCCCCGCACAGGCTCAGCACCGAGCCGAACCGCTCCAGCAGCCGGTCGCCCGTCGCGTGCCCCAGGGTGTCGTTGACGCGTTTGAGGCCGTTCAGGTCGCACACCACCAGGCTCACCACCGTCCCGCTGCGCCGGTGCTCCTCCAGGGCCTCGTCGAGCCGCATGTCCACGGCCCGCCGGTTGGCCAGGCCGGTCAGCGGATCCGTGAAGGCGAGGCGCCGGGCCTCCTCCAGGCGCTCGTTCTGCGCGAGCCCCGCCGCCACCACCGCCGCCAGTACCGCCGCGAACTCCGCGTCGTCCTCGTCGAAGTCCGGCAGCCCCTCGTCCCGGGCCACGTACAGCTCGCCCCACGCCCGCCCGCTGAGCACGATCGGCGCCACCACGCAGGTGCCGCGCCCGCGCCGGCGCAGGGCGTCCCCGCGCCGCCCGGGGCGGTCGCCGACGGCGCTCTCGACCCAGGCGTGCGGGCCGCCGCCGCCCGCCCAGCGTTCGTGCAGGAACTCGGTGATCTCGGGGAAGTCGTGCACGGGGTAGGACTCGTCCTCGGGGAACTCCTCCTCCCCGGCCCGCCGCTCGCCCTCGTTCACCAGGACCCGCAGCCGCCCCCGCTCGCGCTCCCAGGCCGAGATCGCGGCGAACGAGCCGTCCATCGCCAGGCGGGCACCCCGCGCGGCCGCCCGGACGCTGTCCCGTGGTGCGCAGGCCGCCGCCATGGCCTGCGCGAGTGCCACGACGGCCCGCAGCCGCCCGTCAACTCCCATCACCCCAGACTAGGGAGTTTTATCCGATTTAGTGACAGTAAGACCCACTTGGGGTGACCTCCGGTCACCCCATGAAGCCACGCCGCCCTACTCCCCCGGCCAGTTCGGCTTGCGCTTCTCGTTGAAGGCCGCCACGCCCTCCGCCCGGTCCCCGGAGAAGGCCACCGTCCGCCAGGCCGCGTCCTCGATCTCCAGCCCCGCCGCCAGGTCCATCCCGTGCCCCAGACGCAGCGCCCGCTTGGCGGCGCGCAGCCCGACCGGGGAGTTCGCCGCCATCGTCAGGGCCAGCTCCAGGGCCCGGGCGCGGTCCCCGCCCGCCGGGGCGACCTCGTCGACCAGGCCCAGGGACAGGGCCTCGGCCGCCTCCACGCGGCGGGCCGTGAAGATGAGCTCGGCCGCCCGGGCCGCGCCGACGCGGCGCGGCAGGAGCTGCGTACCGCCGCCGCCCGGGATCACGCCCACCGACACCTCGGGCAGCCCGACCACGGCCGTCTCGTCGGCCACGATCACGTCGCAGGCCAGCGCCAGCTCGAAGCCGCCGCCCAGCGCGAAGCCGTGCACCGCCGCGACCGTCGGCATCGGCAGCTCCAGCACGCCCCCGTACGCCCCTCGGGTGGTGGGGCGCTGGCGCACCAGCTCGGCGTCCGTGAAGGAGTTGCGCTCCTTGAGGTCCGCGCCCACGCAGAACGCGCGCTCGTGGGTGGAGGTCAGTACGACGACCCGTACGCCGGGGTCCGCGGCGAGCGCGTCGCACGCGGCGGAGACCGAGCGCGCCATCTCCGTGGAGACGGCGTTCATCGCCTTCGGCCGGTCCAGCACGAGCTCGGCGACCACGTCGCCGTCGCCGTGCCGCCGCACCGCCACGAACTCTCCGAAGCGCTGCTCAGACATGCTGCCACCCTCCCGGTTAACGATCGTTACCCGGGGATCTTAGGTGTCCTCCGCGTCAGCGACCAGGGCTCGACGACTCCCAGGCCGCGGACCGGCCGCTGCCACATCGGCTGGAGCGCGAAGCGGTACGTGCCGCCGCCCTCCTCGTTCTCGGCGTCCTTCTCGGACTTCGGCGCGGCGCCGGTCCGGCTCAGCTCCTCGGCCATCGCCCCGTCGACCAGCACCGCGTCCTTGGGGGCTATGGAGGTCAGCCGGCTCGCCAGGTTCACCGTGGTGCCGAAGACGTCGCCCATCCGGGTCGTCACCGTCCCGAAGGCGATCCCGACCCGCAGTTCCGGCATCTGCGGGTCCGCCTCCATGGTCTCGATCAGCCGCAGCGCGATCTCGGCCGCCGTCGCCGCGTCGTCGGCGCAGTACAGCACCTCGTCGCCCAGCGTCTTGATCAGCCGGCCGCCGTGCGCGGCCACCAGGTCGGCCGCCGTCGTCTCGAAGGCCTCGACCAGCTCGCCGAGCTCCTCCTCCTCCAGCCGCCGCGTCAGCCGGGTGAAGCCCACCAGGTCCGCGAAGCCCACCGCGAGGCGCCGGTCGACCATCTCCTCGTCGTCCGCGACCTGCACCACCCGGCCGGTCGCGGCCGCCAACTGGCGCCGCCACACGTAGACGAGGAACTCCTCCAGCTCCGGCAGCAGCAGCTCGACCAGCGGGTACGTGACCTCCGTGCGGGTCATGCCCGGCTCGGGCGGCTCCGTCAGCCCCTCCAGGAAGGAATCGATCTGCCATTCGGCCAGCCGGGCGGTGGTCTGTCCGGTGGACCGGGCCACCTGCACCGCCATGGGCTCGCTCAGCAGCCCCGCCTCCACCAGGCCGGCCAGGCGCCGCAGCGCCAGTACGTCGGCCTCCGTCAGGGCCTTGGCCTGGCCGATGTCGGCGAAGCCCATGGCCCGCCAGAACCGCGAGGCCAGCTCCATCGACACGCCCGCGCTCCGGGCCGCCTGGAACGGCGTGTACCGGCGTTCGGCGCCCAGGATCAGCTGCTCCAGCCGGATGGCGAGCGGGTCGGCCGTCGGCTGCGCCGCGTGGTCGACCTCGTGGAAGGGCGTGTGCTGGTCCCGCCCGATGGGGGTGCCAGGATTCCCGCCAGAACCGGACGCGCTGGACTTAGAGTCGTCGACGGTCAAGGGCCGCCTCCTGTCCATTCCGTGCGCGCTGCCGAACCGGGTGATCACCGGGAGGACCGGGATCGCCTAAACCATACGGCAGGTGTGCCGTAGCTCACTCCCCCTCTTTGACGGGCGCCTTCGCTCCCGGGGCGCAAAAGCCCGTCCGGGGGGACCCTCGCCCGGTCGCGCCCCTTCGGTCCAGGAGCCCCGCGCGGGCTCCGGCCGGGCGGCGGGCGGGGGTCCCCCGGGCCGGTATCAGCGGACCGACCTCAGGTGCACCACGTCGCCCGCACCCACCGCCTCGCGGGCGTCGTCGGCCGTACGGATCACCAGCCGGCCGTCCGCGTCGACCGCTTCGGCCGTTCCGGTGAGCTCGCGCCCGCCCGGCAGGTCCGCGCGGACGTGCCGGCCCAGGGTCGCGCAGCCGGCCGCGTACGCCTCCTGGAGGCCGCTTTCGGCCGGGTCGCCGGCCGCGTCGCGCCAGCGCCCGTACCACTCCTCCAGCGAGCGCAGGACGGCCTTCAGCAGCGGTTCCCGGTCGGTCAGCGCCGCCTTGGCCAGGAGCAGCGACCCGGCCGCCGGTACGGGGAGCTCGTCCTCCGTGAGGGTGACGTTGAGGCCGATGCCGAGGACCACCCCGTCCTCGACCCGCTCCGCGAGGATGCCGCCGGCCTTGCGCTCCTCCCCGTCCACGTTCACCAGGAGGTCGTTCGGCCACTTGAGCGCGGTGTCCGCGCCCGCGCCCCGCGAGAGCCCGGCCGCGGTGGCCACCCCGGCCAGCAGCGGCAGCCACCCCCACCGTTCCTGCGGTACGCCCGCGCCCGGCTTGAACAGCACGGAGAAGAACAGCCCCGACCGGGCCGGCGCGACCCAGCTGCGGTCCAGCCGCCCGCGCCCGGCGGTCTGCTCCTCGGCGACCAGCACGGCGCCCTCGGGCAGTTCCGCGGCGCGGGCCGCGAGATCGCTGTTGGTGGACCCGGTGGCGGCGACGACCTCCAGGGAGGTCCACAGGCCGTCCGGCGTGACGAGCGCCTTGGAGAGCGCGGAGGCGTTCAGGGGCGGGCGGTCCAGGCTCGACCAGCGGCCCTGGCCCGCTCCGACTGGAGCATCTTGTGGAGTCATGCAAGCCAATGTAGGTGTGTCAAACGCCGCACTGCCGAGCGCCATGCCCGCCGATACGCTACGCACCAGTAGCCAGCAGCAGTCAATCAATTGACCAGGCAGTTGACACCACACAGGGAGCCGCGACCCCGATGTCCCAACCCTCAGAGCCGATCGACATGCACACGACCGCGGGCAAGCTCGCGGACCTGCGGCGCCGAGTCGAGGAAGCCACGCACGCCGGTTCCGAGCGCGCCGTCGAGAAGCAGCACGCGAAGGGCAAGCTGACGGCACGTGAGCGAGTGGCGTTGCTGCTGGACGAGGGGTCCTTCGTAGAGCTGGACGAGTTCGCCCGGCACCGGTCGACCAACTTCGGACTGGAGAAGACCCGCCCCTACGGCGACGGCGTCGTCACCGGCTACGGCACGGTGGACGGCCGCCCGGTGGCCGTGTTCTCCCAGGACTTCACCGTCTTCGGCGGGGCGCTGGGCGAGGTCTACGGCCAGAAGATCATCAAGGTGATGGACTTCGCCCTGAAGACCGGCTGCCCGGTCGTCGGCATCAACGACTCCGGCGGCGCCCGCATCCAGGAGGGCGTCAGCGCGCTCGGGATGTACGGCGAGATCTTCCGCCGCAACGTCCACGCCTCGGGGGTGATCCCGCAGATCAGCCTGGTCGTGGGGCCCTGCGCGGGCGGCGCCGTGTACTCCCCGGCCATCACCGACTTCACGGTCATGGTCGACCAGACCTCGCACATGTTCATCACCGGCCCGGACGTCATCAAGACGGTCACCGGCGAGGACGTCGGCTTCGAGGAGCTGGGCGGTGCGCGCACGCACAACAGCACCTCCGGTGTCGCCCACCACATGGCCGGTGACGAGAAGGACGCGATCGAGTACGTCAAGTCGCTGCTCGCCTACCTGCCGTCCAACAACCTCTCCGAGCCGCCCGCCTTCCCCGAGGAGGCGGACACCGAGGTCTCCGGTACCGACCTGGAGCTCGACGTCCTGATCCCGGACAGTGCGAACCAGCCGTACGACATGCACACTGTGATTGAGCACGTGCTGGACGACGGGGAGTTCCTGGAGACGCAGTCCCTGTTCGCCCCGAACATCCTCACGGGCTTCGGCCGGGTCGAGGGACACCCGGTGGGCGTGGTCGCCAACCAGCCGATGCAGTTCGCCGGCTGCCTGGACATCAACGCCTCCGAGAAGGCCGCGCGGTTCGTCCGGACGTGCGACGCCTTCAACATCCCGGTGCTGACGTTCGTCGACGTCCCGGGCTTCCTGCCCGGCACCGACCAGGAGTACAACGGAATCATCCGGCGCGGCGCGAAGCTGATCTACGCGTACGCCGAGGCCACCGTCCCCCTCATCACCGTCATCACCCGCAAGGCCTTCGGCGGCGCCTACGACGTCATGGGCTCCAAGCACCTCGGCGCGGACCTGAACCTGGCCTGGCCGACCGCCCAGATCGCCGTCATGGGCGCGCAGGGCGCGGTGAACATCCTGCACCGGCGCACCATCGCGGAGGCCGCTCCGGAGGAGGTGGAGGAGACCAGGGCACGGCTCATCACCGAGTACGAGGACACCCTGCTCAACCCGTACACCGCCGCCGAGCGCGGTTACATCGACGCGGTGGTCATGCCGTCCGAGACCCGCGCCCACGTGGTGAAGGGGCTGCGGCAGCTGCGTACGAAGCGGGAGTCGCTGCCCCCGAAGAAGCACGGCAACATCCCCCTCTAGGCCCTCCAGGAGGACTCTGTGGTGATCAAGGTCGTCAAGGGCAACCCGACCCCCGAGGAGCTGGCCGCCGCACTGGCGGTGGTCCAAGCGCGCGCGGCGGCGCTGGCCTCGGCCCCGTCGGGCGCGCCCCGGGTGCCGGACGAGTGGGCCTCGCCGAGCCGGGTGGCGCGGCGGCGCCAGATGCTGCCCGGGCCGCGCGCGTGGGGCCGTACGTACTGGCCCGGACGGGGCTGAGCCCCGGGTTCCGGAAGATGGCGCGAACGGACGGTGGCGCCTGAGTACCCGTACTCAGGCGCCACCGGCGTACCGCGGGCCAGGATCGGGGCATGCTCTGGTCAGACCCGAAGAACGAGCCCCCGAAGGACATGCGCGACGCCCAGGCGATGCTCCGGCGAATGCTCGTGGTCCTCGTCCTGGCGATGGTGGTCGCGGTGTACGTCCTCGGCGTGCCCCCGTTCTGAGGCGCCCCCGGGGGCCGCGGCCGGAGGCGGTCCCGGCGGCCGCCCTACGATGGCCCCCATGACCGTACGCGCGCTCGTCCTCGCCTCCGCCTCGCCCGCCCGGCTGAACCTGCTGCGGCAGGCGGGGCTCGCCCCGCACGTGATCGTCAGCGGCTTCGACGAGGACACCCTGGACCACGACGAACCGGCCGGCCTGGCGCTGGCCCTGGCCGAGGCCAAGGCGGGCGTGGTGGCGGGGCTGGAGGAGGCCGCGGGCGCCCTGGTGATCGGCTGCGACTCCGTGCTGGAGCTGGACGGCGAGGCGCTCGGCAAGCCGGCCGACGCGGCCGACGCCACGGCCCGCTGGAAGTCGATGCGCGGCCGGGCCGGGGTGCTGCGCACGGGCCACTGCGTGATCGACACGGCGACCGGCCGTCAGGTCTCGGCGACGGCCTCCACGACGGTCCGCTTCGGCGAGCCGACGGACGCGGAGGTGGCGGCGTACGTGGCCAGCGGCGAGCCGCTGCACGTGGCCGGGGCGTTCACGCTGGACGGCCTGTCGGCGCCGTTCATCGACGGCATCGACGGGGACCCGGGCAACGTCATCGGGCTGTCGCTGCCGCTGCTGCGCTCGCTGCTGGGCGAACTGGACGTGTCCATCACGGACTTGTGGGCCTGAGGCCCCCACCGGGCTGTTCGGCCGGTCCGGCCGCCGGTCCGGCCGCCGGCGCGGCGTAGAGCATCAGGGTCAGTACGAGCAGGCAGAGGATCGCCGTCGTCGCCGCGAAGGCGCCCCAGCCGACGAGTCCCACGGCGAGGGCGCCGAGCACCCCGTGGGTGACGGCGGCGGCGACGAGCACGACGCGGGCGGGGCGGCCCGGCGGGCGGTCGCGCAGGGCGGCGACGGCGGCCAGGACGGCGCACAGCAGGAGGAAGGCGCCCATGCCGGCACCCATCCCGTAAGTCGCCATGACCATGACATCCGGATCCATGCCCGCGACGGACATCGACTGGGCCTCGGTCGTCCGGCCCAGCACGAGGTGGACGAGCACGAGGACGGCGGCCTCCGCGACGAGTGCGATCGCGACCAGCCCCGCCACGAGTCTGCGCAGCACGACGCCCCCATCCCTCCCACGCCACAAGCGTGTTCGACGCCTGGGAGGCTACTAACGAGTAAACCTTCGGACAAGAGTCCGGGCCCGCTTCGTTACGGGAAAGGGCGCGCGGGGCGACCGTGACGGCCCTCACTCAAAGAATGCATAGGCTGTTCGTAGGGACTCCACAAAGAATCGGCGGGGGCCGCTGACCCGCCGAACAGAGACCTCCCCCTCCCCACGGGGTTACTGTGCAGTCGGGGATCTCCCTGACCTGGGGCGACACACGGGCTTTCACACTCAAGGGGCACTCGAATAACACTCCGTGTGGGCAAGGTCACCATTGGGGAAGGGTCGTAAGGCCGTGTCGACTGTCCCTAAACTCAGCTTGTTTCAAGGAGGGAGCCATCGTGCGCAAGGTGCTCATCGCCAACCGTGGCGAAATCGCTGTCCGCGTTGCTCGGGCCTGCCGGGATGCCGGAATCGGGAGCGTAGCCGTCTACGCCGATCCGGACCGGGACGCCCTGCACGTCCGCGCGGCAGACGAAGCTTTCGCGTTGGGCGGTGACACCCCGGCAGCCAGCTACCTCGACATCGCGAAGGTACTGCAGGCAGCCGCGGACTCCGGTGCGGACGCCATCCACCCCGGATACGGCTTCCTCTCCGAGAACGCCGACTTCGCCCAGGCCGTGCTCGACGCCGGACTGACCTGGATCGGCCCGCCGCCGCAGGCCATCCGCGACCTCGGCGACAAGGTGGCCGCCCGCCACATCGCCCAGCGCGCCGGGGCCCCGCTCGTCGCGGGCACCCCCGACCCCGTCTCCGGCGCCGACGAGGTCGTCGCGTTCGCCCAGGAGCACGGTCTGCCCATCGCCATCAAGGCCGCCTTCGGCGGTGGCGGCCGCGGCCTCAAGGTCGCCCGCACCCTCGAAGAGGTGCCGGAGCTCTACGAGTCCGCCGTGCGCGAGGCCGTGGCCGCCTTCGGCCGCGGCGAGTGCTTCGTCGAGCGCTACCTCGACAAGCCGCGCCACGTCGAGACCCAGTGCCTCGCGGACACGCACGGCAACGTGGTCGTCGTCTCCACCCGTGACTGCTCGCTCCAGCGCCGCCACCAGAAGCTCGTGGAGGAGGCCCCGGCCCCCTTCCTGACGGAGGCCCAGAACGCCGAGCTGTACGCCGCGTCCAAGGCCATCCTCAAGGAGGCCGGCTACGTCGGCGCCGGCACCGTCGAGTTCCTCGTCGGCACCGACGGCACCATCTCCTTCCTGGAGGTCAACACCCGCCTCCAGGTCGAGCACCCGGTGACCGAAGAGGTCGCCGGCATCGACCTGGTCCGCGAGATGTTCCGCATCGCCGACGGCGAGGCGCTCGGCTACGGCGACCCGGAGCTGCGCGGTCACTCCTTCGAGTTCCGCATCAACGGCGAGGACCCGGGCCGCAACTTCCTGCCCGCCCCCGGCACCGTCACCCTCTTCGCCCCGCCGACCGGCCCCGGCGTCCGCCTGGACGCGGGCGTGGAGACCGGCTCGGTCATCGGCCCCGCCTGGGACTCGCTGCTCGCGAAGCTGATCGTCACCGGCGCCACCCGCGAGCAGGCCCTGCAGCGCGCCGCGCGCGCCCTGGCGGAGTTCAACGTGGAGGGCATGGCCACCGCCATCCCCTTCCACCGCGCGGTCGTCGCCGACCCGGCCTTCGCCCCGACCGACGGCACCCCGTTCAAGGTCCACACCCGGTGGATCGAGACGGAGTTCGTCAACGAGATCAAGCCCTTCGCCGCTCCGGCGGCCGAGGAGACCGAGGACGAGCCGGGCCGCGAGACGGTCGTCGTCGAGGTCGGCGGCAAGCGCCTGGAGGTCTCCCTCCCGTCCTCGCTGGGCATGACCCTGGCCCGCACGGCCGCCGCGGGCGGTGCCAAGCCGAAGCGCCGCGCCGCCAAGAAGTCCGGCCCGGCCGCCTCCGGCGACACCCTGGCGTCGCCGATGCAGGGCACGATCGTCAAGGTCGCGGTCGAGGAGGGCCAGCAGGTCAACGAGGGCGACCTGGTCGTCGTCCTGGAGGCGATGAAGATGGAGCAGCCGCTGAACGCGCACCGCTCCGGCACCATCGTCGGCCTCACCGCCGAGGTCGGAGCCTCCCTCACCTCGGGCGCCACGATCTGCGAGATCAAGGACTGACGCCCCGCACGTGACGAAGGCCCCCGCCCGGGTATCCCCGGGCGGGGGCCTTCGCGCATCCCGCCGCGCGCACCGGGCCCCTGCGGGGCTGGTCCCCTACCCGCCCTTCCACCGTTCCCAGGGGCTCCGCCCCTGACCCCGTTCGCCTCAAACGCCGGCGGGGCTACAGACAGCCCCGCCGGCGTTT